>CP060221.1:328125-656250 GCA_023898405.1 Myxococcales bacterium | reverse complement strand
AAGTTGCAGTAAACAATGGGCCTGAGCAACTTGGTTCGCAAGAGTACAAGTACAATCCTAATGATGTTAAATTGCAAGGAATTCCTGTCGAAGCAAGTGATTACGTGTGGTTTAAGGCGAGTGAATTGACTGGACCTGAAGGAAATGCTCTGTTCTGGAACTCTCACCTATAAACCCTAAGTCTTAATTACTCACAGCCTCTGGTAAAACAGGGGCTTTTTTATTGCTGTGTTGGCAACTTTTTTGTTATCTGAACGAAAACTAAGACAAAGGATCGATCCATGAGCTCATACATAGTTTTTTTTATGCTCAGCATCAGCTTTATTTCAGCCACTAGTAGGGCTGATTCACTGTGTAGAGAACTTTTTTCAGCTATAGAAAATAATGATGAAAGCAAGGTTTTAATGCTTAGTTATAAATACGGTAAAAAAGCTGGTCAATGTGTCGATAATTTTGGCTTTAATGCTATGCATTTTTTTGCTTCAATATCCAAAAACCTAAATGTATTTTATATGCTTAAATATATGGCCAAAGCTGATCTTAATGCCTTGAATGATTATCAGCAGACACCTCTTATGCTAGCTGCCCATACTGGCAATAAAGCCGCAGTTAAATTTTTACTGAGCGAAGGCAAGGTGATAAAGGGCTTAAATACGCAGGATAAACATGGAAGATGCGCGCTTCACGGGGCAGTCCTGGCAAATCATGCTTCCATGGTGGAGCTTTTGCTGAGCTATGACGGCATAGTGGGCTCAATTGATCTGGGTCTTAAAGATAACAATCAAAAGACTGCCTACATGTTGGCTTGGGACATGCAACTTGATGAAATAAAAAGAATTTTTCAAAGACATTCAGAAAGCTTGTATAGCGATAGGCTGATGAGCAAAGATGTTATTCCAATTACCCTGCCGCCCCCAATCGATACACGCTACAGCATCAATAATGGGTGAGTTTTAGCCAAAGACTGTTTTGAAATAGTTGCACTTCTGCCTTCCCCATGCAGCTATGAACGATAAAAATATGAGTTCTCTTCTGTCATCCCCGCGCAGGCGGGGGTGACAAGAGAGGCCAATCAAAATCTTGAGCCTAAAAATTGCCACTTCTCTTGCGGCTGGGCGTTATTCGCATTATGAAAAGTCATATTTTTTTGGAGTCGTATTATGAGTTTAACCTGCGGCATTGTCGGTCTGCCTAATGTTGGTAAGAGCACCCTTTTTAATTGTTTAACTGCCGCAAAAGCTGAAGCAGCAAACTATCCCTTTTGCACCATCGATCCCAATGTTGGTGTGGTGAGTGTGCCCGATGAGCGCTTGGATGAGTTAGCAAAAATTGTTGAACCTGAGCGATGCGTTCCTGCTGTGGTTTCTTTTGTGGATATAGCAGGTCTGGTAAAAGGCGCATCTCAAGGCGAGGGTTTAGGTAATAAGTTTCTAAGCCATATCAGAGAAGCCAATGCTATTTGCCACATGGTGCGCTGTTTTGAAAACCAAAATGTTGTTCATGTGGAAGGAAAGATTGATCCTCTTCATGACGTAGAAATAATCGAGACTGAGCTTGTACTAAAAGATATGGATTCGGTAGAAAAACAGCTGCATAAAGCACAAAAAAATGCCCGTGGTCCAGATAAATTGGCTAAAAAACTAAGCCCTTTTTTGGAATCGCTTTTTGCTCACCTCAGTGCTGGAAATCTTGCCCGTACTTTTGTTTTTGATCAGCAAGACGAAGATCTTTTGACTGCATACAACGAACTGCACATGATCACGAGCAAGCCCACCTTGTTTATTGCTAATGTTTCTGAAGAAGGGCTCCATCAAGATAATAAGCATGTAGAAGCATTGAGGGCTTTTGCTCAAAAGCGCGGAGACGAAGTAGTGAGTATTTGCGCCAAGATTGAAGAAGAGCTTAAGGATTTAAGCGAGGAAGACAGAACATCATTTTTGACTGATTTAGGGCTTGAATCGGCTGGTTTAGAAAGAGTGATCAAAAAAGCCTATGCCTTGTTGGGTTTGGCAACCTATTTTACTGCTGGGGTCAAAGAGGTTAGAGCTTGGACTTTTGAAGTGGGAAGCAAAGCGCCCCAAGCTGCTGGTGTAATTCACAGCGATTTTGAGCGAGGCTTTATTCGGGCCGAAGTAATCGCTATTGATGACTTTATAAAATTTGGTGGCGAGGCCAAAGCCAAGGCCGCAGGAAAAGTGAGAACTGAAGGCAAGGATTATGTTGTACAGGATGGAGACGTTATGCACTTTAGATTTAATGTATAAAATGCATTGATACCACTTGTGCGAGCCTACCCATGATCTAATCTATTTGTGCCTAACTCAGCAGTCGGTTATGCTGATTTGTGGCATGCTGCCTTGGTAGTTGAGCGTGGATGTGGCCAAAATTTTTTATGATTGTGCGCAAGAAACAAAACAAATGTGTGGGAATTGGTTCAAAAATTAAAGTCAAAAAAGGCAATCATTAAAAACATACTCACTTAAAAGTAAGGCAGTGCGGGATGGTGCCAAATATCCTCAGGATTGAGACGTATTTGGAGTGTTTTTAGTATATTTTTCTAAGAGTATTAACATGGATCATGTGAGCACAAGCGCTTCTTCGCAATCTTCACTGATCGAGCCTATGGTGGCCTTGGTGGTTGTGGCTACCGTTGTCGGTATTATTTCTCACCGGGTTCGATTGCCCTACACCGTTTTGCTGATGCTTTTTGGTATTGCTTTGGCATCGATCGGTATCATTCCCAATATTGAGTTATCGCAAGATCTGTTGATCGGAGTCTTTTTGCCGGTGCTTTTGTTTGAAGCAGCGATTCACTTTCCTTTTTATGAATTGAAAAAATTTGCTCCCACCATTGCTACGCTTGCAGCCCCTGGAGTGATATTGACGGCCTTAGCTACGGCTGCGGTGCTATTGATAGAAATTTCTACCTTTCGCATTCAGTCAGGCATGACCTTCATGCATTACCTGCTCTTTGGTACGATCATTGCTGCAACCGATCCCATTGCTGTTATCGCTTTGTTTAGACAGTTAGGCGTAAAGCGTAAGCTTGCCGTTGTGCTAGAAGGAGAGAGTCTTTTTAACGATGGTACAGCCATTGTCATGTACACAGTAGTGCTTACCGCTATCACTTCGGGAGTATTTAGCTGGCAAGATGGTGCCATGCTCTTTGTTACCGAAGCTTTATTTGGAATTTTGATCGGCGCTGTGGTGGGTGCATTTGCCAACTTTATTGTACCTTTTGCCAAGGATCCCCTCATCACCATTGCTATCACTACGGTTGCTGCTTACGGTTCATACCTCATTGCGGTTTCCTTGCATGCATCAGGCGTACTAGCTACTGTTGCTGCGGGATTATTTTTGGCCAACATGGGTAAAAAAAGCGGTGTTGAGCCCGCAAGCCGTATGGCTGTAGTGAGCTTTTGGCGTTATCTTTCATTTTTTGTATCGAGCATTGTATTTTTGTTGATCGGTCTTAAGGTCAACGTTGTATTTTTGCTCAATCATGCCGAGCTTATTCTTTTTGCCTTTTTAGCAGTGCTTGCATCGCGTGCCATCAGTGTCTTTTTGCCTTTAGGTTTGCTTACCAGAATGGGACAACCCATGACCGTCAAAAGTGCTACCGCTATCTGGTGGGGAGGTTTGAGGGGAAGTCTTTCCATGGTGTTGGTTTTGTCCATTCCCGATAGCATTGCCGGAAAAGATGATTTGATCGCTATGACTTTTGGTGTGGTGGTGCTTTCGGTACTGGTGCAAGGTTCTACCATGGGACCTTTGGTGAGAGCTTTAGGACTTGTTGAATTTAGATCAGAAGCCATGGCGTTTATGACTCGGGCCTTGGCGCGTTTGCGTGCTATCTCAGCGCAGCAAAAAGTCTATGCAACCATGGCTATGGAAGAAGGCGTTCATGAAAGCTCTAACATCGCGCAACGCCTGCATGATGAAAGACAGATGATACTGGCTGAGCTTAAAGAGCGCGAAAATGAGCCAGAGTTTATCAGAGCAAAAGAAGAACGCATTCGTTATATTGAAGATAAGCTTGCCGAAGTAGAAGAAGATTCGTTCAGAAAATCTTTTGATAACCATCTTATCAGTGAAGATGATTTAAATGACTTAATAAAAGTTCGGCCGAGTTAGTAGAATTTTTTTTGGATGTTTCCGCAGCGCACGCGAGGACTTAGTGAAAAAATTTATTAAGAAGCCTTTCAACGTTTTCTGGACACAAGCATATCACCTTTGTACCTAGAGACTGTTTAACCAAGCCTTTTTGTTTACGATTATTTGTCATCCCCGCGTAGGCTGGGATCTAGATAAAAGGCAATACTTACTCTTTTAGCCTGAATACAATCTTAATCACTTAAGCAAAACTCAGGCTAATTACCTTATTACAATCCATTATTGGAAGAAAAAATCTTATAAAAATTTTGCAATAGGTTCGTGTTGATTTTTGACTCGTCGCACAGAGAGAGCAAATGCTCTGGGGATTTTATTGGCAATGATGCTTCATTGCCATAGTTTCATTTAGGAGCTGTTGCCAGTTCTAGGGGGCGCTTAGCAAATACTTTCTCGCCAGAACCTTCCTCATCTGAGAGAATACCTTCTTGTTGAAGTGATTGATCTATAATCTTTCCAAGTAATTTGGTGGAGCCAAACCAGTTGATCAACACCAAGACCATGAAAAAACCAATGTAAGGTGTACATGCGGTAAGGCTGCCAAAGCAGAGGATCATAGCCTGTAGGGCAAAGCTCGCTCCACTTTTTCCTAAGCGCGAGATAATACCGTCGATGGCGGCTTTTCCACGCAATTTTGATAGACGAGAAAGGGGCACGAATGCCATTTCTTTGGTGGCATCAAAGATGGAGTATTTAGTGCCTTTGCTTACACAGTTTTGAAAGGCTCCCAAAACTACTGCAATCATAAGTGGAGTTGTGCCTAGAATGCTGGTAATTCCTACGAGCTCATGCCCAAATACGATGAAGCCAAAAAATAGTGAGCTTGTTAGCAGTAATACCAATGGAGTGAGAAGAGCGGTTTTAGTCCAGCCAAACTTATTGATCAGAGTTGCCACAAAAACCCCCAAAACAGTGCTGATGATGCCGATTAAGGTGGTAACTATGTTCATGTAGTAATTAAACTCAGCAGGAGAAGGGTAAGCCAGACGAACTTGGTCCTTCCAGATAACCTCAACTGTATTGATAACAAAAAAGTAAGAAACAACAATAATTGCTAAGTAGCGTAAATGCTTAGAGTTTTTTATCTCAATAAAGCTTTGTGTTAAAGAAAACTTTTCTTTATTAACTTTGCCAAGGGCTACAGAACTGTTATTTTTGTAGACCGTTTTTTGCAGCCAGTTATATAAAAACATGATGACGATGCCGCTGATGCTGATGATCAACACCATGTATTTTTGGCTGAGCTCCCAGTTATTTTTAAGCGGGCCAGATACTATTAAGTTTGCGCACAAACCAGCAGCTATAGCAGCCACGTTAGAAGCAACACTTAAAACTGCATAGAAGCGAGGAGCTTCTTTCATGCTGGTAGTGCTGTTGATAAAACCCCAGGTGAGAATGGATAAAACAATATTGCTCCACAGCTCGGCAATCACATAAAAAAGTGTGAAGCTCCAGTATTCGATCATGGCGATCAAACCAGATAAACCCTGCGGGAGAATTTCTCTTAAAAAATTAGGAATTGTAATGAGATGAAGGCTTTCATTGTTGGGGTAAAGTACAAAAGCAAAGACCAAAAAAAAGGCCAGAAAGGCCGAAATAATTGAGGGAAACACTACCGTTTCAGAAAATTTGTTGGAAAACTTAACGTATAAAAAGGTGAAAAGAATGGCCATGGGAAGCAACATCCACACCTTGATGAAGGGAATCACGGCCGCTGAAGAAGCGGTTATTACCACCGTGTCCTTCATACAACGAAGCATGCTGTAATCGAAGCAAACTAAAAAAAGTAACAATGCCTGAGAGACTACGCGTTTAACTTCATTGGGAAAAATGGGCCAAAGAGTTTTGCGAAAAAAACCACTACCAAAAGAATGCTGGTGAGACATTTATTAGCCTTTAAAAAATTTTTATTCACTGCTTACATGTATACTTCAATTATTTGTTTTGAAAAGAGTGGAGTGCAAACTTCTTTAAACTTTTCACAACCTTCTGATAATACATAAGAAATGGGTTTTACACCGGGCTCTTGGAGGAAAAGTAAAAAGTGTCTTGTTACATTTTTCTCCATATTTCTTTTAAAATTGAAAAAATAATCTTTCATGAACATGCTCCTTCATGCACAGTTCTTCGGCGTTGTTATGAAAAAGTTCTGGAGGAGAGCTGGCTAACAGCTTGAAAATAAATAAAAATCCAGCTTGCCACATTTTTTACTAAAAAATTTTTTCTAAAAAAGAAATTGGCATGGGCCAAAAAAACTGTCATGACGCGAGGGTGAAACAATTATTTTGGTTCAAAAGAAGATGACTGACTCTTGTGAAAAAATTTTATCAGAGCTCGCTATAGCCCATGATAATACCTCAGTTTGCCATTTAGCTCTCAGGGAAAAAATTGACCAAGTTTTTGATTGGCTTGAGAGCGGTGTTATTCGTTGTGCATATAAAAAAGATGATGCTTGGCATGTTGATGAACGAGTGAAGAAAAGTATTTTGCTTGGTTTTCGTGTCGGCCAAAAAGAAGCGATCACTATGGGGGCGATGAGCTTTGTTGATAAAAATAATCTATGGCCACGCACTTTTACTGCTGATGACTCTGTACGCATTGTACCCTTTGGATCAAGCGTGCGCCGAGGTTCATATTTAGGAAACAATGTCATTGTTATGCCGCCAGCTTACATAAACATTGGAGCGTATGTGGGCGATGACACTATGATCGATTCTCACGCTTTGGTGGGATCTTGTGCACAGGTAGGAAATCGCGTTCATATTTCTGCAGGATCACAAATCGGTGGAGTACTAGAGCCTATCGGGGCTATGCCTGTAATTATCGAAGATGATTGTTTGATCGGTGGGAATAGTGGGATTTATGAAGGCACAAGGGTCGGAAGTGGCGCTGTGATCGGTGCGGGAGTTGTGCTTACTAAAAGTCTTAAGATTTATGATTTGGTCAATGAAAGTTGCATTACTGCAGCAGATAATGCCAATGGAATTTTGAGCATTCCTCCAAGGGCTGTTGTGGTCATGGGAACACGAGCATTAAAAAATTCCTATGCTGCTCAAGAGGGCTTGTCAGTTGCTGCGCCACTTATCATCAAATATCGCGATGAAAAAACCGATAGCAAGATTAAATTGGAAGATTTTTTAAGAGACAATTTTAGCTAGGAAAGGTTTGGTCGTGTCCAGAAAAAGTTGAAAGGCTTCTTAATAAATTTTTTCACTAAGTCCTCGCGTGCGCTGCGGAATCGTTCAAAAATTTATTAAGAAGCCTTTCAACTTTTTCTTTACATCACCGTACCGTTTTTCGCTCCCAAATGTTAGAAGTGCTGCCATTATCTGCCAAAAATGCTTTATCAGGCCAACAAAAATAGTCCTAAACTTTTTTAAATACTTTCTAGGAAGCTGTATTAAACATTGACATTGATTTTTTATTGTATAAAAAGATGGTGATTTTTTGTTGGTGGTTTTTTATGTTTAAAAAAAATATTTTAATCTTTTTTTTGTTTCCAGTTAATTGTTTTTCTTTTTCTATATTTGATATTGTAACGTACGATCTTGATGGCGATGAAGCACAGCAAATTTGTCTAGAAATAAACGGTTCTAAATGTTCTCATAATAATGAAAAGTTTGTTTGTGATGAAGAACAGTTTGAGTTCAGCATTGCTGAAGTCGAAAAACGTTCAGGTCATAATGTAGCTATATGCTTTAAGTGGAGTGACGAAAACTCTGCTACTCTAAGTTCTAGCTTGAAATTTTTCCCCTTTAAAACTAAAAACTGCCAACTGCAATTTGAGCGTAATAAAACCTTCAAAGAGCAAATAAAAGATGAGCTCCCAAGCATTGAGGCCAAACAAAAAATCATCTGGAACCACGAACAAGAACAAATTAATGATCAATGGGTGCCAAAGCTAAAAATTTATCGAACAATGTTTTTAAAAATCATGGGTTTTGAAAGCATTTTTGATAAAAAATCCAATCAAACTGTATTGGTTTTTCTCATTGGTCTCGAAAACACCAAAAGAGAATATTGGGCTCAACAAGAGGCGTATCGATTTAATCACCAGTGCCTCTCAAAAAAAAGGATTAAAGGCGCTTCTTACTGTGACCTTAACTTAAAACTTCACCCACTATATTTGGCTACTTACGCTGAAAGCGATGAGTATGCTCGTTGGGCTGAAATAAACGGCGTTTTTCTAGATAAACAAGAATATGCACAGTATGAGGTGGATAGCTCTAAAATGGCAGGACAACTTTTGTACGAAAAGGGGCAAGAGTTTGGTGGGTGCTGTTATATGTTCAAGAAAAAATCATCCCCTATTAATGCTAAAAATGCTTTTATACTTGTTTCGCAGAAAGAAGGCGAGCAAGTTTTTTATCAAGGGCAAAAGAAAGAAGGAAATTTTTTATGTCTTGACAATTTACCAGTTCCCGAACTTTTTAAAGAGTCTCAGGCTGATGGCCAAGAGCTTGTATGTTTTCTTATTAAGCCAACAAAAATTAAGTTTTGCGCTCCAGATTCTGGGCAAAAACACACTAAAATCGAATTTTGTTCTGATATGTTTTACCAACTTAAGGCATTTCATAATGATGGAGCTTATCAAGAATGGCAGGAAGTAGTGGATGGTGGAGATGGGCATCGCGTAGAGTTCGTTACCCCAGAATTTATTGACCACAAAGCTTTCTCTCAGGCTGATGTAAGCAAGAGCCTTGTACAACTTGGAGCAGATGGTGTTGCGCAGGCCTTAAAATCCTTTTCAATTTTCTTTGATGAAAACAAAAAGAAAAAGATCATTTTAAACCTTAAAAGTTTAAAAAATAGTGACGAAAAACGTCTAGCTTCACAAGAGTTTTTACGCTTATTTGACATCTTAGGTCCCAATGACCTTAGTTATCATATTGAAGATGATTTTATGCCCAAATATCTTGATCAGAATGATTTATTATTTTTAAGTGCTTCTCGTGCCGAGGGCAACTTTAATACCCTAAAACTCGACTTAGAATTCGGCAAAGCAGAAATAGTATTTAACTACCTTAAGGGAGTAGGAAATCTTGATATCGATGAACTTACGCTGCCGCCTATCAATAATCAAAATCATTTAGCAATATTAAAAGAGTTCCTAACAAAAAATCAGGTAAGATCTCTTAAAGTCTCTATAAAGCCACTTTTTGATCCTCGGCTGAGCAAGCCCGAGAATGAGAAGGATTACTATGATTTTATTTTGGAAGTTTCAAACAACAATCTAGAAGAACTTTTTCTTCCAGATGGAATTGACGTGAGTTTTTTAGAAATTCTTTTTACAAACAGGAATTTAATTTTTGGATTAGGGCGTGATGCTCAAAGCAAGCTGTCTCAATTTTTAGCAAAAATAAAAACTCCTGTTGTGCTCTTTGAGAGCATGAAAAGCTCAGGGGGATTTTTTGATGGCATTGTCTCTATGCTACAAAAAAGCCAAGAAATTATGACAGAACTTAGAATATCAAATAAAAAACTAAGCACTGAGCAGAAAAAGAGCATGATTGCGTGTGTTTCTGGCATGAACAATCTGAAAATTTTTAAACTTCATTTAACTAATCTTAACAATAGAGAAGTGTTTTTTCTTGCTAAATCGCTGGCCGATAAAATCAAACTAAAAAACCTTTTCTTTGATATGCCCGCTCCAGAATCCTTTGGGATTAGCAAAGCAAGGGTTATAACTTATTTAACCTGGAACAGGGTTCATCAGGTCACGGACTCTCTACTTATGAAAATTTTTCTGCAAACGACTATTGTTCCCCTGTTTTCACTAGCAGGCTTTAGCAAGGATGTTTACTATGTTGTAGCGCGAAATTTTGACGAGTTTGTGCCGCAAGGATATTCTTTTGATATGGCTATTGAAAAGCTGTATGAACTTTCACATTTGCCTGACAATTCTCTTGAAGAAATTGTGCTTTATACAGAAAATAATTTGAATAAAGAGACTGCAAAGCTTTATAAAACTCCTACTCAGGAAATTTTAAATATTCCAGAGCTAATGCTAGATAAAAACTCAAAAGGTTTCAAAGATCCAAATATTGTTTTTTTTAAAAATTAAATAGAAATTTACGTGAAAAAAGATGAATAAAAAATTTTTAATAAAAATATTTATTTTTGTGTTCAGCTTTGCCGTGGGGAAAACAGCATTTTCCCTTCAGCACGCTCATGAAAAATTTTTGGAATTAAATTTCCAAGTGGAAAAAAATTCAGAAAAAATAATTTTAGATTTTGAAAAAGCAGAAATCGCAGAGAGTTTAATTGAAAACCCGCGCATTAAAATAAACTTTTTGTTGGCTGATCAGGCAGTGGCTTCTTTGAGCAAGCACGAAGATGGCTACCTTCACTTTAAAAGCAGCCATAACGGCTCCATTGATTTAGAGAACTTTCCAAAAAACAAAGGACTTCGGGTGGAATCATCCGCGGATATATTCTTTAAAAACCCTCTAAGTCTTGTGCACGGAAGTTTTTCTATAGAGGGGCAATGTCAATTCGAACAGGGTGTGCAGCAAGAAGAAAACTCTCAACTCATGCTTGAAAAGGGGCAGTATAGATTTTTAGATGAATCCAAGCTTGGCTTTGTGAATATCGGTGATGATGTCAGCGTGGATTTTGATTTGGGTTCTAAAGTAAGAGCCAAACATTTTTTTTGTGGAGAAGTAAATAGCGGCAATGTGCTGTTTAACAAAAGTGTCCACCTACTAAAAAACTCGGGCGATCTCCATGTTGATGCATTAGTTGGCTACTTTAAAAATTTGCAACTTCACCCAAAGTCAAAAACCTTATTTAAGAAAACCTTTATAAAAACCGACAACTTTATCAATAAAGGCCAAACTCATTTGGGTCATGGTGTTTTTGAAGCGCAAAAAATAGAAAACTTAGGCAAACTCAATGTGGATGAAATGGAGTTTGCTGTTGATAATTTTGTCAATAAAAGCTTGCTTGGTGCCAGGATTTTTAAGCAATCCCGAGGAAATTTCTTAAACCAAAACAATGTAAAAATTTCGGATAGTTTTTTTGGCAATTTTACGGTATTTAAAGATCAAGGGCAAACCGAAATTTTGGGAGTAGGGCATATCGCTGCCGCCGACGTCTACTTGATAAACAATCAGCTTAAGGCTTTGGTTTTATTAGTAAACGCCAAAAACATGCTTCAAATTTTTTCCAAGTCGCAATTTACCATCTTTCATCATCTCAATATGGCCAGCGAAAATAATATTAACTTTCAGGGAATGCTGAACCTTGATCTATCTGTGGCTTCTGATCGGCAAGCCGTTACAAGTCTCTCTGACAAAACCAAAAATATTATGAGAAAGCTAAAAAGGGGGGCAACTTTTTCTGCCAAAAATGATTTTATTTTTGCAGGAAAGGCGCAAGCAAAAAACCACCCATTATTTTTTCAAGCAGGGCAGAAATTTTCACAAAAACCAGGAAGCTTTTTATCTGCAGGCGGATTTGAGAAAAACTCTATAAAGATTTCCAGTAAGGATATTTTTCTTGACGGCAACAGTCACTCATATTCTAATTTATTTTTATTTTCCGAAGCGATAAATCTATCGGGAAATATTCAGACTGAAAAATTATTAATGTTTTCCAAAGAAGATTTTGAGCAGTTTGAATGCTCGCAGATTTTTGCCAATCAAATTATGCTGCAAGGAAAAGACGCAAAATTTTCAGGATTGATAGACGTAAAAGCTAAAAACCCAAGCAAGCAAGGGCATATTGCTATCAGGCTTGATAATGATTTAACTTTTTTAGGAACTATCTCATGCGATGGCATGCTGCAAAGTCAGTGCAGAAGTCTGATACATGATAAAAGCGCCTATACTCAAGCTATGTCCTTCGTTTCTGAAGCATATAACACTAAGATTGGTGGTAGCATTGTTTCGCAAAATATGAGTTTTATTTCTGAACAAGATGTCACTTTTGATAGCAGTGCGCGCATAATGAGCGAGCAGTTGAGCGTAAAAACCCAAGAAGCAAGCCACCAAAGTGGGTCAAAGATTGTTTCAAAAACTAATTTTGAAGAAGCCAATAAAATTATCACAGAGGAAAACTCTATAATTTCATGCGATACCAGTATAATGATTGGTCACGATTTAATTACTTTATCTGGCGAAATTTCTTGTGAAAATAGTCAAATCTCCTGCGATAAAAAAATTAAACTTGAGAAAACCGCGCGATTAAATGCCAAACATCTCAACAAGATAATTGGTAAACATTTACATAATCGAGGCGATATTTCAGGAAAAAATATCGATATAGATTTGAAAGGGATATTTTTAAACCGCGGCAATATTCAGAGTGAAAATAACACCAACGTTGATGCTGCAGTAATTGTTAATGCTCTTGGCGGCGATATCAACAGCGATGGAAATATTCAGTTCAATTCCGATTATCTTAATGTGGCTTTTTTATCTAACACATCTGCTGCTAAAAACCTTGAAATCAACACATTGATTAATTTATCTTTGCTGGCCAAAAATAACGGAACTGATTCTTTTACCATTAATGCTTCTGCTATGAATTTGAGTTTGTTGACACTTAATCAATCAAACTATCTCCAAGTGAATTCTCTAATTAATGTGAGTGATCTTTCTTTTATTATGATGAAACCCATTGCTCTTGCTCTGCCATCGCTGAATCCAAAAACGTGGTGGAAAGAGGAAAAGTCTTGGTATCAGCAACCTCTTTTGCTGAGCGCTTTGAAAAATGGCTTTTTTATTGCAGGCGGTGTAGTCAGTGGTGGCGTGACTGGGCATGTAATTCAAGGCGTGCAAATCGCTATGGGAATCATAAACATTGGTGGCACACTTTATCAAATAATGACGGGCCCATTAATGCCTGAAGGAAAACAATTCCGCCCTGCCTTTGTGCATAGAAAAATCGGCCAAGGGATCAATCTAGGTATGACTGCGGCGAAAACAACTCAGTTGTTCTCAAGCTTCGTGCAAGGCTTGGCGACAAAAAGTTCAACAAACTTCTCATTGTCAAAAGAAAACTTAGTTACTTCTGCGCTTGCAGTTATCGGGCCCACCGTCTCGGTCAATTCCCTGGTGGATCTCAGTGGTCCTGTCAGTGGCTTAGATCTTGTTATGAGCGGCAAAGTGTATCGAAACTCCATATTTTCTTTGGATGAGGGGCAAAGTTTTGCTGCGACCAAAAGTGTTTTAACTAGATATGGTTACTCATCGTCGACCGATGTTGTTATCAATAACAACATATGTGGTGCTCATAAGCTTTGCTTGGAGGGGAAAAAATATGCAGCAATGGGTTTTACAGCTACAGCCAATAATAAGCTTGACGATAATGCAAACATTCATGCTGGCCACCATATAAACTTAACATCTGAGCACGGTGATATCCTTTTGAATAATGATGCCCAGTTTGACTCTCCCAATAATCATGTAAGCGCTCCTCGAGGTAGCATTGATATTTATCAAAGATTTTTAGCCAATTATCAATCAGGAAATTATTCGTTTTTGGCCGAAAATATTCATAGCGATGGAAAATTTGATGACGCAGAAACTCTGGTCTTTGACGTTAAGCGTAATCTAGATATTTCTAAGCATGCAGTACTGGGTGGAGAAAACTTCTCAATAACGATCAAAGAAGGTGAAATGAGTTTATCACCGGATGCAAAAGTGGATTTTGCCAATACCACCTTGAGGGCTCAAAAAATAAAAGACATTTCCCATTTGGTTGCCCAAGAAGGCCTTTATAAAAACTTTCATGTCTCAAATGATTTCAAGATTTTCAGCGATGGCGATGAAGTATTGACTCAATCTATTAAAGGCATTCCCTCTGGATCTTTGCTTATTGATGCTAGAAGTATTGATGTAGAAAATCATGTTCAGCTCAAGGCCCTCAATGAAATGATCCTTCATGCCAAAGAAGGCAAGGTGATTTTAGGCGAAGGTGTTCGTATTAAGGGAGATGTTTATACCGAGGTTGATGGTAGGCTCGGAGTCTTTTGCAAATATGGGCAAGAGAACATTCGCTATAATAATGACAAGCGATTAAGTGGACAAATCGAAAAATATATTTTTTCTCCAGTAGTTATTGAAGGTGGCCAAGGCCGCCAATATGAATACACCGATCCACTTAGTGGCGAGATTAATCAAAGAAAAATCGGTCTTAGAGTTATTAGTGAAGAAGGAAAAATCACTGGAACTGGAACCAAGTTTGAATCGTCATCTTCTGACACCATGATTTTTGCTAAAGAAGGCTATGATAATCAGGGATTGGCTCTGTATTATGTTGCAGGCTATGAAAAGCATAAAGGGCACCGTTACTTTAACTATGGAACGCAATTCCTCGAGGGAAGCATTTCAGGTGACAAAATACTTTTGCTTTCTGCTGATGGGCAAATCCACCAAACGGCAGGCTATCTAAAAGCAGGCGATGGAGGAATTGTCACCAGCGCTCAGGGAGATATAACCTCCATAGCTCTGCAAGGCTATCAGGGGAATTCTCGAAATAATTACACCCTTTGGTCAACGCTCAAGGAAACAGCCACTGCTGGTACTATTATTTGGTCTTCTAAAGAAGGCAAGGTTGACTTTCCAGGAATTGTTTTAGATGCGCCTAACTCCACATTGGTACTGGATGCTAAAGTTGTTGATTTACAAGAACTGCCAATTTTTGATGTTCGTCATTCGAGTAAACATAAATTTAGTTTAGAAATCCCTCACAGTAGCAAGAAGAAAAAGGGGGTTATTAAAAAACTTGTTGCTCGGACAAAAGACTTGATAAATACGAGGGTCAGCTTTGATCAGGTGGATAAAAAACAGTCCATCACAAGACCAGGTCCAGGTGCAATGCGCGTAGGGGGCTTGGTTGATATCGCAGGAGGAAGCCTCAACCTACATGATGGCTATAGCATCATAGTGGGAGATTCTCGTCTAGAGCTTGATTTAGTCACACAAACTCCCTTCGAAAGTAGCGTTAAAACTCAAAGTAGAAAGAAGGGCCTTCATTTGGGCTTTAATCACGTAAATCCAAAAATTGGAGCACACTTTGAGCAAAGCGAAAGTAAAAGCACAACTTATATTCCATCGAGTTTTATAGTCTCGGGTCAACTTTCAGGCCATGTAAATGATTGGCAACAGGATCATAGCCTATTGTTTGCTCATGAAAGTGCTATGAATATCGATAGCTTTTCATCGCACATGCGGCAAAATATAAGCAAAACCTCATTTGAAAAATTAGAAATCAATATGAACCCCCTAAATCTAGCCGCTTCAGTAGGGCCAATTGTCGAGGTTTCTTTTCAAAAAACTATCAAACCCATTACAACAAGGGTCAATGGTAAAGCACCAGTAGGACTGTTTATAGAAAATGCCAAAGATGGTTTTTATTTAGCTTCAGCACAACTTCAAGGAGCCAAGCTAAAAATCAATCATCTGTCTGAAAATACCCATGTGGGTCCCACAACCCATCTGAAAATGCCTAACGAACTTCATAATCAAGGAGCTATTGCTGGATTATCATTCTCAACTGATGCCTTGGGGAATTACTTTCCTGATAGCGCCAGCGGATTTCTTACTGTGTTAGACAATGGGCATAGTTTTAGTTTTTCTTCAGATATCGTTCAGGGAGGGCATCATGGTTTTGGTATTGGTGTGGATGAATTTTCGGCAAGTTTTGACCTAAAAAAACAAAGCCATTCCGTAAGACTTAGTTCGCTTATGTATGAGGGTTTTTCTGTTCCCACCAGCAAGCAAGATATTTCAAGAAGGATATCCGAAGTTAAACATAGCTTTGATCACGTCATCGATTTTGTAGGAAAAAGCAGCGATTATTTTTCAGAAATTCTAGCTTTATTTTCGGGGGAATCAGTATTTGATGAGAAGAGTCACCTTAAAGAAGACAAAGAAAAACCACTCGCTCAAACTAAAATCATAAAGACCAAAAGAGTAAATAATAAGCTTGGCACAACTTTGCAGAAAACAAAGCTGCAAAATCCCCAGGAAAATGAAAACGCAAAGCAGAGTATTTTTCCAGGCGGCTTTTGCTCTTCTGAAGAGCAACAACTTATAAACTACTTTTTTCATGTGGCGAACAGTGAAATGCTCAATAATTCTCCCCAAGAGCAAGATCAGGAAAAAGAGATTTGGTTTAGTGAATTATGTGAAAGAGCTCATCAGTATTTTAACTCCCACCAAGGAGTGAGGGAAGGCTCTCACCTTTACCACACTTTATTCTCTCTGGAAGGGGAAAAAATAATAGCGTCTGAGTCGGCTTCAAAGGCATTTTTGGCCACTCTTTTAGCCAGATCACGCTTATTAAAGAGACAGGAGTTTTCAGAACCTGAAACTTCAGAGCATGTTCTTAATAAGGAGCTGTTCGAAAAAATTGAGAAGTTAGATAAACCGGTTTTATGGACCTTTGAGAATGAAGAACAAGTAGCTTTTCCTTACCGAGTCAAGGGAACCAACTATTATTTAGAAAATAGCTCACAAATAGATAGCGTCTTAGGTGCTGATGAAATTCTCAAGACGTCGCCTTCAAAATATGTCAAACAATCTTATGAATCTATAAAAAGTGATGAAGGGCTTCCTATTTTGTTTTTTGATCGGGAAACATTAGGTGATTCAAGTGGATTTTTTAATAATGATTCAGCTCTTGAAGGGCAGCGGGCTTCATCCAAAGATGTCTCGCAGATCTTTGGTAAAAAAGTTATTGCCATAGCCTCGGCTCAAGAAAACCTCGAGTATACTGCTGCAACGATTGGACATGAAGGCTTTCATCACTTTTGGAACCGCTATTTTGTTGGCGGCACTCCTGGTTTTGATGGGACTGAGGAGTCATTTGAAAAAGCCTCGCATAAGTTAATAGAAGCCTATGCAAAAGATTTTCATGCACTTGGAATCTATAAGGATATTTCAAACATTCCTCAAAGCGATCAACTAAACCGAACTCTATTTTTTAAGCCCTGGCAGTATTTCGCTCATAAATATATTGATGGCCTCATCGATTACCAACTTGTTGAACCAGCAGAGCTCAACATAATCAAACAGGAAGAATTACTTTTACCTTTAGAAAAAGCGCTTCTTTCTAATAATCCTGAAGGCTTAATCTTATCAAACGACAGACTTTTTCCATCTCTTTTGGGACAAGAAGCTTTTATGCAAGAGATCCCTACTCACATGTTGGAGGCAGACTTTTTAACGCCGAAATCCACGGAGTTTTATAGTCCAAACATGCGGCAAGCTTTGGAAGATATCTTGGCCGCTCACCCAGACTTTAGCCCACAATTTCGTGAAAAAGCCCATGATGTCTTATCAAGTTTAGAAACGATAGAGTTAAACGATAAATCTTGGTTAGGCTATTTAAAAAGCGAGGGCTATGCTCTCGTTGGAAAATCAGTATTGAAGTCTCTACCTTACATCGACTTTGCTGCACATTATGGAATAGAGCGATTGGAGGGGTATGACTCTTATCAAGCATTGGGCCGAGGTTCTGTACGCTTTGGCACTGATTTTGCCGTTTACTCTTCGATCTTTGGTGCTATGGCACACTTTTTAGGTGGAGGAATCACTCTGGGTGCAGCAGCAGCCTCCGTCGCTGGGGAGTTTTTGCCTGAATATAGCGAGCAAGATTATCAAAGATCTTTAGATAGGATGAAAGAATATTCTAATGAGGGAGCACTTACTGCATCCATGGTGGAATACAACTATTTTTCCTATATGGCCAATACTCATATACTTAAGAAAATTCTTACTGCGCCCCATGAGTTTTCAGCGTGGACCTTTGATAAAATCGATGAAAAACTTCCGCAAATCATAAAAACTATTTCAGTGTCGAGCCGCTTCCTCATAAAATTCTTAAAAGAAAGTGATTTGTTTATTGATAATTCTGGCACTTTATTACCTCAAGAAAGTAAACTAAAAAGTCTTCATGAGATCTATGCTCAAGCATTGGCCGAAGAAGACATTGCCCGAGCTAAGCATGTGCCTCATGGGCATAAGCATGAGCATTAAATCATGCGTTTGAACAAGTTTTATAAAGTTACAAGATGTTTGTGCTGCGTACTTTTTTATGCTCGATCACATTTTTGTGATGCTGGCCTAAAAAAATACGTTGCACAAAAATTCCTGGCAAGTGGATGTCATCAGGATCAAGCACGCCAAAATCAACAATTTTTTCTGCTTCGACGATAGTGATTTTTCCAGCCATTGCCATGGCAGGGCAAAAATTTTGACTGGTACGATAGAAACGAAGGTTTCCGTAAGTATCGGCGACATGGGCACGAAGAATAGAAAAATCAGCGGTCAGGGCGGTTTCAAAAATCATATTTTTGTTATTCAAAGTGCGATGTTCCTTATCTTTTGCCACCACAGTTCCTACACCGGTGGGGGTAAAAAATCCTCCTATGCCAACGCCCCCTGCACGAATACGCTCGGCCAAAGTTCCCTGAGGGTTAAGCTCGATGTCGATAGCGTTGTTGAGCACCAGTTCCTCTAAATCAGGATTTCCCCCCACAAAAGAACAGATAACTTTTTTTATTTGATGATTTTTTAGTAAAACTGCCAAACCCTGCCCTTGGTTGCCGCAATTATTAGAAATAATAGTTAGATTTTTTTTGCCCGAATCGCGTATGGCTTCGATGCAATTTTCTGCGCCGCCGGAAAGCCCAAAGCCACCGCTCATGATAGTGGCGCCATCAAAAAGATCTCGCAGAGCCACATGAGCATTGTCGACAACTTTATAAAGTGCATTCATGAACGTTTCCTCAATACTAAAATAAGAGCAGGAAGCAAAATAATGTCAGCGATCAAGGCGCTCAGCAAGGTGATTGTGGCAATAATGGAAAAATCTTTTAAGGCCATAAATTGTGAAAAAAACATGATGGAGAATCCGCCCAATAAAATTGCGGTAGTGTAGATGATAGGTCTGCCTGATCCGTGAAAGGCTCGAAAAATAGTGCGAATAAAAGTAATTTTTTTGAGCGACCGATTTGTTTTGTGACGTTCTTCTTCCATGCGTGAGAGCAGGTGAATGCAGGCATCGATCGAAAGTCCGAGTGCCATGGAAAAAATCATAACCGTAGCGAGGCGAACATCGATACCAAAAATATACATGGCCGCAATGGTGAGTCCAATGGGTAAAATGTTAGGCAAAACGGCCGCGATCATATAGCGCAGAGAACGAAAAAATATCGCCACAAAAACACTGATAAATATAAGTGCGAGGCCAATAGAACTTGCCATACTACGAGTTAAATGGTGAAGCGCGTTTGAGGATATGAGTGCAGGGCCTGTAGCATGAAGAGAAATGCCCTCCACTTTGTGCTCTTCGAGAGTTTTTAGGAGAAATTTGCGAAATCTTTCAGCTTGAGTCGTGGAGGTGTTGGGCAAAAATCCTAAAATCCGCAGATGTTGCCTGTCTTTGCTAAAGAACATAGCAGCTGCATTATTTTCCTTTTCTTCACCAAACTGCATGATTATTTTATTAAGCTCACCATAAGTGCCATCGTCAATCTCGCTGAGTTCAAGCGGTGGAGGGTTGTGAGCAAGCAAAAAATTGAGTGCATCGGTAGGAGCTCTAACAGTTGGATGGAGCGGATAGTTGCGAATTTTTTGTGCCATATCACTGATGCTCAGGGCAAGGTGTCGAGAGTTTAAAATTTCTTCAGATCCTGAAAAAACTACATAAAATGGCATAATGGCAGAAAAATTCTTCTCGATGAACTTAAGAGCATTATTGGCTTTGTTGTCGGGTGGAAGCTCGCCAGTCCAATTTTGATTGGAAGTGATGTTTTTGCCAACGATCACAGAGACTATGAGAAATACAGCAGAAAGGGTAGTCAAAAGTTTGGCGTAGCGAACAGATTTTCCGATAGTAAAGCGCAACATGCCATCGATAGTAAGAATTTTTGGCCACTTGCGCATAAAAGTAGGTGAATGTCGTGTGGGCAATTTGTGCCACGATAAAAGCGCCGGCATGATCATGAAGGTGATGATGTAGCAAAACATTACGCCTACTGCAGTATCGATGCCAAATAGTTTTATGATCTCAATATCGGTAAATGCTGAAGATAAAAATCCTAAAGCAGTAGTGGCGGTAGTAAGAAAACAAGGAAGCAGCATAGCGCTGATGGTTGATATCACTACTTCTTTTTTGGCCGGAGCGTTGGGATTTTTTTGATGTGCATCAATAGCTTCATCGATGTAGCGTGTATAGATATGCACCGCATCGGCAATTCCGATCACCATGATCAACATGATGAGAGCGTTATTTACAACATTGATATCGTGGCCAGCCAAAACAAGGTAACCAACTGTCCAAGTGAGTGCTAAAAAAATTACAAAGAGAGGGTAGAGTGCACCAAAAATATGTTTGGTCATGACGAACAAAAGCAAAATTAAAAAGAGCGCAACAAAGGGAACAAAACGTGTTTGATCACTTTTGAGCAGCTGAATCATTTCGTATTGGATTACAGGCACACCGGTTAAATAGAGTGAAACATTGGGATCATCTTGTTGCCAATGGTAGATATCATTTTCTATGCTGGCGATTACTTTTTCTTGTTCTTCTTGATTTTCAAATTCAGAAGCAACCATGAAGTTAAGCGCCATGGAGTGACCATCTTTGCCGATAAATGATCCTTGGTATAAGGGATGATTATTGAAATATTCAACAGCTTCTGGAGTGAGTTGGCCATTTTTGTCGGTAGTAGCTATTGCTTTGATTCCTTGCTCAGTGGGCATGAAAAGTTCTTGCGAGAAAGGATCGATCACTTGAAGGATATGTTCGTTTTTTAAAAGCTTGGCGCTCAGTGATTTTATGAGATAAGCAAGTTTTGTCTTGTCTTTTGATTCAACTGCGAGCATGCACCATTGCCCCTTGTTGGCAAATGCAGGCAAATAGGTGTTCTCGTAAAAATTATAGGCTTCATCTTGCTGTAGAAAAATTGTGTCGGGTGAAAAGTTAAATTGAATTTTTATGGCGTTGAAGGCAAAAAAAACTGACATTGCAAGCGCTAAGGCAAAAAAGCCTAAGCGAAACTTATACAAAAACCGAGCGATGACATCAGATGTTTTTGACATGTTATATCCTGATGATTTTTTAGAGCTGTTTTAGTAAACTCACCCTTCGATCTATAGCATGTCAATCAAAAAGGCGTGAGAGCAAGAGATTATTTAAGTTTACATTATCAACAACGCTTCTTTTTTTGAATCCGAATACTTTATGGTGGAAAATAAATTTATTGTCTGATAGTGAGGAGCACAAAATCAATGATGGAGTTATTGAGTGACCCGCAAACATATTTAAGTTTTTTGTCGCTTACTGCTCTCGAAATAGTGCTTGGTATCGATAATTTATTGTTCATCAGTATTGTGACAAGCAGATTACCTTTGGAACAACAAGAAAAAACGCGCAAACTTGGTTTAGGATTTGCTTTGTTCGGGCGTTTGGCATTGCTTTTTTCTTTGGGGTGGATGCTATCGCTTACCAAACCACTATTTAGTGTGCTAGAATTCTCGTTTTCAGGGCGCGATTTAGTTTTGGGGATTGGGGGGCTTTTTCTTATCTATAAAGCTACTCAAGAAATATTTTTTCACCTTGAAGAAGCAGGCAAAGAAACTCCCTCGCTGTCACCAATTACCATGAAAGCTGCACTGGCACAGATACTCTTGCTCGATCTGGTATTTTCTTTGGACTCTATTATCACTGCGATAGGATTGGTTTCGCACTTAGTCATCATGGCTGCAGCCATTGTTGTTGCGGTTATTGTTATGATTTATTTTTCTCAGTATGTAGCGCAATTTTTACAAAGACATCCTTCCATGAAAGTGTTAGGTCTATCCTTTTTGTTGCTAATCGCTGTGCTTTTGGTGGCCGATAGTTTTGGACACCATATTCCTAGAGCTTATGTTTATTTTTCTTTAGCATTTTCAATGATGGTTGAGGCAATCAATATTATTCATCGTAAAAAAACTCAAAAAAAAAATAAGTGACTTGATTTGTTCTCTACGGCAAAAAATAACTCAGTATTGAACTGCTTTTTATATTTTGGCAAATTCTCACGCGAATAAATCAGACAAATGTTGATTCTTGGGCATAATTATTTTGATAGGTTACACTAAGAAGATAAACGCTATTTTTAATGTCAGATCTAGAAATAGCGATGCACACTTACAAGTCTGCCCTCAAGAATTTTTCAATATTTATAAAAAACGATTTTTATAAGCTCGAGGGCCTTTGCTGTCACAATTTTAGGAGAAAAATATGGCCGCAGAATCTAATACTTTGATTGACGATATCCGTGCAAAGAGAAGTAGACCCCGTTCTAAGATGGGAAAAGTATCGCTTACCATTGATAAGGATCAAAGGGTAAAAGTGGTTGGAGCCGTTTATGGTATTTACTATAGTATTGAAGAAGAGGATTTTTGTGCTGATTTATATTTGGATCACTATAATCAGCGTCTCAAACTCAGCAATATTAGTGGAAGGAATTATAAAAAACTTTTTAAGCGAATTTTGCTTATTGCCCATGAAAATAATTTTGACAAAATTCTGGCAGTTGAAAAAGAAGAAAATCTAAAATTATTTTTGCAACATAACTTTATAATCGAAGCCAAGATAGATAACTTTTATAACCCCAATGTTAGCGCATATTTTTTGGCGCTTTTTTTGAGCGATGATCGAAAAAAATCGCAACTTGAAGAAGTGGAAGAAAATCTTTTATTAAAAGTAAAAAAACACGCTCCACTTAAAATAAATCCGAAAACACATTCTCTTTACACATTTAGACAAGCACGAAGAGAAGATATCCCTAAGTTATTGTCCCTTTATCGGAAAGTATTTGAAAGTTATCCTTCTCCCTTAATTCACAATGATTATTTGGAATTTATTTTTGCCAAGGAAAGTATTTTTTATGTGGCGGTTGAAAATAATTCTTTAGAAAATAACATTGTTGCAGCAGCTAGTGCTGAACTTGTAAAGGGAACTAAGGCTGCGGAAATGACTGATTGCGCCACATTAAAAAATCACAGAGGAAATGGACTCATGATTAATATTTTGTGGCAGTTAGAAAAAGTTCTGAAAGACATGAACTACAGTTGTGCTTATACGTCAGCGCGTGCACGAAGTTATGGTATGAATTTTGTATTTCATAGGTTGGGTTATCAATATTTGGGAAGATCTAAAAATCAGTGTGATATTCAAGGAGCTTTCGAAGACATGAATATTTGGTCAAAAACTTTATGCTAGATGCAGTAAAAAAACTAAAAGTTTTATAAAAAAACTTAAAAGAGTCTTTTAGCACTCAGATAAACTCTGAGTGCCAAACAACTTCACAAAGTGAGTCTTAGTTTATCAACTAAAACGCCTGGTACTTTAGCCCAGCTGGTAGCACGTTCTTCATAGGTAGTATTGTCGATGATTTTCTCTCTCATTTGGCTAATGCCCAAAAGGTTTTCACCAAAAATTCTATAGATAGAATCATCGAAGCGCATGACTGAAAATGGTGCCTCGGCTTTGCCATTTTTTACCGCATAACATAAAAATCTCGTCATGCCGGTCAAGTATCCATTTTGTTTATCAGAAAAATTGAGATACCAAAGATTATTAATGACAAGTCCGTCACCTAAAGTCGGCAATATATCGCTTTCACTCAGATTGCCCGGAAGCATTTCTATTGAGCACATGCTTTCGCCATCATCAGCGCCATTATGGTCAAGCTTGTATTCTCGAGCTGTTTTAGGCGAGATAAGGCTGTTTTTAAGTGTTCCGTTTTCAATAATGGCAAGCTTGTCTTGCTTAATAAATCCATTGGCCTGAAAGTTCGGACCGACGCCCTCTTTTGTGTTTTCGTAGAGAGAAAACATTTCGGAAAGATTTTTTTTTCCTTCAGCCAATAATGTCAACAAAGAACTTTTTAGTTCGAGAGCTTTTCTAGAAAAGCCCTGCCAATTCATCATACAAAGAATTTCATAGACAGCGCTCGGAGCAAAATAAACTCGGTATTCCTGAGGCTTAATGCTGAGTGATGGCTTTTGAAAAAGTTCAAGTCCTTCCCGAGCCTGATTCATTTTTTGTTGAAAGATTTCATGATTAAATGTTGTATCTGAATAACTTTGTTTAATAGCTTTATCGCCGCTGTGATAAACGCTGGTATCAACAATAAAACTGGCACTTTCAAACCAGTTGCGCTGTCCAAATGAGTTGGCAAATCCCTTGTAAATAGGGCCTCCAACGTATGAACCAACCAGGTCAAGTCCAGCTGCTTGATCAAGCACTTGACTGACAACACTAAATTTATCTTCAACTTTATGAGAGCCTATGACTTCACTAGAGCAGGCTTTATCGTTGAGCATCAGGTAGGGATCAGGGCTGCTAAAAATTATTAACTCTCTTAAATGTTTGAGCGCATTGCCAATACAAACAGTATCGACATTGAGATTTTTAGTTAGGCCAAAGGTCATGGAAAGGTGTTTTTCGTCTACGATTAAACTCAGTGTAATATTTTGCTGATATGTTGTGCCTGCTTGGCGAATTTGTGCGTGATTAAAACGAGCATAATCTAGTACTTCGCCAGAAAACCAAAGGGTATATTTCTCTTGGGGCAGAATTTTCTTTTCAAG
Organism: Myxococcales bacterium; assembly: GCA_023898405.1. Taxonomy (NCBI): domain Bacteria; kingdom Pseudomonadati; phylum Myxococcota; class Myxococcia; order Myxococcales; species Myxococcales bacterium. Next base: position 631,483 of record CP060221.1, on the reverse strand, counting down.
AATACCAATCACATCGTAAAAATAATTTTTCATGGTTACTCTCCACCAAAAACGTCAACGTTATTAAAAAGGCAAACAGGTGATGCGTGCCCTACGCGAATACATTGATTGGGCTCACCTTTTCCGCAGTAAGGTGTGCCCATCACTTGTCTTGTGGAGATATCACCAACCATTTTAAGATTTCGCCAAAAATTTGCGCTGATACCTCGATAATTAGGGCTTCTTACTACCTTGGTGAGTTTGCCATTTTCGATCAGTTGTCCCCATTCACAACCAAACTGAAATTTATTTCGTGAATCATCGATAGACCACGATGAGTTTGATTTTAGATAAATGCCTTTTTCTACACTAGAGAGCATTTCCTCAAAGCTATGAGAGCCTGGCTCAATATTAAGATTAGCCATGCGATCGATAGGAGGGCGATTCCAAGATGAACACCTGGCGTTGGCAACACCATCTATCTGAGCTCTTTTTTGTGAGACACGAGCGCCGAGAGGGCGCACTAAAATTCCATCTTTGATGACAAATTCTTTTTGCGCTTTGGTCCCTTCGGCATCATAGCCGTAGGATGCGAATTGTTTTTCAATGGTAGGATCAAAACTAACATTGAGTACAGAAGAGCCATACTGGTAGGAGCCAAACATGTCGAGCTTAACAAAACTGGTACCTGCGTAGTTTCGTTCATCACCCAATATTCGATCGAGTTCTATAGGATGTCCTATGGATTCATGAATCTGTAACATCATCTGATCCGGATCAATCAGCACATCCATAGTTTCGCTTGGGCAGTTTTGAGCATGGACCAAATCGACAGCATCTTGAGCGATCATTTTTGCTTGCTCTACAAGATTGATATCAAGCAGGCTTTCAAGTCCACCTTGTTGGCAATAGGCACGCATACCTCCAAGAGTTCGCGCTTGCGTTACTCCTTGGTGGTGAGCAATAGCCGATAATGACGGAACGAGTAAATTAAATTCTTGGGAAATATCAGCGCCAAGAGAATTTTGATAAGTAGTTTGTGTATCGATAGTCCACAAGAGTGCATGGGTATCGACAATATATTTGTTTTTCAAAGCCTCATCAGCTTCTTTTAAAAGATCCAACTTATCTTTGATGGAGACTTTAGAAAGTTTAGTTTCCTTATTGGGCGCATAGCTGCCGTGATTATTTTCAAAAGGAAGATCAATATTTTTGAGCAAAGAATATGTTGAAAGACGCTCAGCCCACTCCAAAGCTGCATCAAAAGCGGAAATAATTCCTTGCTCGCTAAAATCTTGCGTAGAAGCATAGGCTATAAAATTATTTTTTATGACCGTAATTAGAGCGCCCGTATCTTTTTTAACAGAAAATGGTTGCTGCAGTTGAGAGCGAAAACTTAGCTCATTGTGCTGCTCCGATGAAAGATAAAGCGACCAAAAGTCAGCTTTATCGCCATAGTTTTTGAGGGGGTTTTTGAAGTCTAACATGTGGAATCCTAGAAAATATTTTTTTAGGCTTTGGGTGCCAAGCAAGCGCCGCAGAGATATTGTGTCATGCAATGAAAAAGCGTCAAGTATGGGGTGTTTTCAAGAGATTATAGCTTTGGGAAAAAACATCATTGTTCTCATGTATAGTGAAATATAGACAGGTTGGGAAAGATTGATATGATGGCGTGAAATTTTTAAAGCGAGGTTATATGTGCCGTAGAGTTGAGTGTGCCGTTTGTAAAAAGCCATCGTTCGTTGGTTGTGGAAGGCATATTGAAGAAGTTCTTGGTGATGTCCCGAAAGATCAGCGCTGCAAATGCCAAGAAAAGTCGCCAGCTTCTGTTAAAAAAGGATTTAGACTTGGCGAAATGTTAGCAAAATTATGGAGAGGAAAAGGTCTGTGACCCCAGATGGCAAGAGCCATAAATTTTGCTATAAGCGCAAGCCCTCTAAACTTAAAATCATTAGGGCATAATTTTTCAATCAAAGAACTGGAATTGAGATTGCCATGTTTAATAGTTTATAATTATCCTTTTTTTCCTCGATTTAATGAGATTTTGTATGACTGTGTTCGTGCAATTTAAGTTTAATAGCCCTTTGCAACAATAAAATTTGATGATAGCGCAGACTTTATTTTTCTAGTTAATTCATTTTCTTCGTTCTATTTTTTATAACTTTGTTATGCTTCAATAAAATTATCAAACAAAGATGGGATTTTTTTCTCCGAAGCAATGCTTGATAAATAGAACTTTCATTCTGGAGAGTGTAGATGAACACCGGTAAATTTGTAGGTATTATTTCCTTGGCAGCTTTGGTCTCTTTGGGCATTGGTTTTGCTATTGGCTCGTCCATGTGCAAACGAGGCACAAATGCTCCAAATATGTCCGATTTAGAAAATAAAAATGTAGATGAACTCAATGTTATGTTGAGCGACGTTATGTTGCCTCAAGATGAATTTGACAAACTCAGCAGTGCCATTTTGCAAAGTGCCATGGGGCTTTTTATGGCTCAGGCTCAAGGAGCAGGTATTAATGTTGGCGATACAGCAACCAATGAACTTAAAAATAAAATTGAGGCCAAGTACTCGAGAAAATATTTTAGCGATATCAATGCAGAATCGATGAAAGATCTTTCTAAAGAAGAATTAGTTGCAATATTATCTTTTTATGGAACTGATGCAGGTCAAAAGTTTTTGAAATTATCACCTGAGATTATTCAAAAAACCATGAGCACTGTGCAAGCAGATCTATCAAGTTGGCTTCCTAACGCCGTAAATGAGGTGGTAATTAAGCTTAAAGGTGGAGACTCCCAAGCCGCACCTGGTGGCGATTCCGGCAATGACGAAGCTGCTCAACCGATGGAAGATGGAGCACAAGAATAAAATTTTTTGTGAGTATCAGGCTGCGGTGCTATTTAAGGATGCACGCCGCTTAAAATAAAAAACCTTTTAACTTTATAGGCCTCATGGGAAAACTAGAAGTTAAAAGGTTTTTTCGTGCAGGCAATTAATTTGAACGACGTGGCAGTAAAAAGAAAATAGGAATGCCGCTCACTGCAAATAATGATGCTATGCCAATGGTGTGCCATGAAGTTTCAAAGAGTACCCACAGACAAAAAAATCCGCCTATGCATGCTGCAATCAGGTAAGCAAGGTGTTTTATGAGTGTCCTTTCTTTATAAGAAATTCTAAAGAAGGCAGCAACACAAGCAAAATATACAAAGATAAATGCCGTAACTGAAAAATCTATGATGGTGTTAATTTGCTCACTCAAAGTTTCATTGGCTGTTAGAATTAAAATGGGAATAATTCCAATGCAGCTCGATAAAATCCCCCAGCGAGGTGCTCCAAATTTATTTTTTTGTTTAAAAATAGCAGGCATTAATCCTGCTTCAGCTAGTCCCAATGCCGCTTGTCCCGAGGAGAGCGTCCATGCATTAGCGGTACCAATGCAAACTACCGAAGCAATCAAAGAAATAAGTAGGTGCCAATTACCGCCAAACATATGCTGTGCAGCATCTGCATAGGGAGCTCGCGACTGTGCCAGTTCGGCTCCAGCCATCAAGCCCATGATGCCAAGGCTGTTGAAAAAATATAAAATACCCACGCACAGTGTGCCTATAACAATGGCGCGAGGAATAACTTTTTGAGGGTTTTCAACAGAGCCTGCAGCTGTAGTTGCAGTTTCAAGACCAATAAAGCCCCACATGGTAAGCAGTGCAACGGAGCTTAATATGTGAGAGAGCGAAGAGCCGGCTACTTTTTCAGTATCAACAGTAAAATTATCCATTTTAAAATACATGAGAGCTAATATAGGCATGATGATCAAAGGAATAATTTTAAGAAGGCTTAAAACGAATTCAGCTCGACCAGCGGCATAAACTCCTCTCAAATTGAGCCACGTCAATGCAAGCAATAAAATAATTTCAAGGCCAAGTAAAATTTCAGTGGGGGGATTTCCTAACATAGGTGAGAGATAACCTACGCTTGCAACGTATAATACCGGAGTGCTTACCCATGAAATTACCCAATAGGTCCATCCAGTAAAGAAGCCAGCAACAGGGCCAAATGCTTCTTCAACGTAGGCATAAGGACCGCCCGTGCGGGGAAATTTAGAGCACAACCAACCAAAGACGAGAGCAAGGGTAACGGCGCCCGTCCCAGAAATTAACCAGCCAGCCAAAGCGTAAAGCCCGTATGGCGCTAAACTCGCCGGTTGTACAAAAACTCCTGAGCCGATTTGACTTCCTGCTACTAAAGCAAACACAGCCCAAAATCCAATTTTTTCCGTTTTCACGTATTCACCTATTATTTGGCCAACAACTAATTGAGTCTATGGGGCTAGCATAAACGAAGACTTAAGGCGAGACGTTATTTTAGAGACTATTTCGTATGTTTTCCCAATGATTTTTAGGGTATTTACTTTTTTACTTTATAAACCAGTTATTTTAATGAGAGCAGTTTGAATTGTCATACTGATCGCCATTACAAAATGACTCAATTATTTTTTGGGCATCTGTATTATAGAACCTTCCATTTTCCAAATAATGCTTCTCTAGAATTTGCCCTAAGTTTAAGCGTATCGCATAGTTGCATTGTTCAACTACTTGCAAAACCTCCTCTGAAAGCCGAGAATCATTCTTTTCGGGCTCATATTGACACAGTGAGAGCATAGAAGCTGGGTAGTTTTTAAACATGTAAAAATTTCCACAGCCTGTGCTGCTCTTTAGGATTTCTTCAAATAGATTAGGTGAATTGAGTAATGCGGTTTCTAGATCATTCCCCATAAACGCAGTGCAACTTGTTCCATCTTTTTGCCTGTGCTCACAACCAACTACTACATTTTTATTTAGATGTGTTATAGCTCTGGCCTGATCCAACATGAGTTTGAAATTTCCTGAAACTGTTTCACGAACTCCTCCTTGGTTTTCTATTCTGCTTTTATTGTTGCTGTAGCCCACGCTATCAAAAATAAAATAGTAATCCATGTCATCTATATTCTGCTTGCAAAGCAAATTTGAATGATATTCATAGGTGCATAGCAAATAACTCCCAGTCTTCATATTATTTATAATTTCTGAAAAAATATTTTGGTCCATAGAACTCGTCACGCATGATGAAATATGAGCATGATGAAACTTGTTAATTAATTTCCTTTTGAATGCTTCAATTCCAACAGCTGTAAGCATTCTCTTTCTGGGCTTTTGGAAAATATCATCATATTGATAATTGGAGTTGAGTTTTGTATTAATGGCGCTAACAAATTTTGGATTGGTATTAACATCCATCGCAACATAGCCGAATAAATCCTCATTGTTGGTATCCTGTATGACCGGTTTGAAAACAACGGCTTTAAGCTCACGGCTTGTACAAATGATTAAATCATATTCTATATTTTCTTCAAATACTGTCTCTACGTGAGTCTCGCAGAACTCTGAAATTCCCTTAGGAGTAATGTAGTAAGTATCATTGCTACTTATAAAGAATTGTTGTAATTTATTTTTGTTATTCTGTGAAATTTTTTCAGCAATAAGCTTGCTAAACCCTGATTGGGGTAACACCCATTTAAAGTAATCTTCTTTTTGGATTGATTGGGTTTCTAATGAGCTTAAGTCAGAAGAATAAGAATCAATACCGAAAAAAGCAACGCAAATATATGTGATTTTAATAATTAAATTTTTCATGAAAAATCCTTTATAATTATTGCTTTTTGTTGGTATTGTATTTGTTTAAATTGGTCAACATGGTTGCTAGGAATGATGCTGGTTTATGTGTTATTTTTATTGTTGTTTTTAAACATTTACAGTTGGGTATTTTTCTTTGAGTTTATATTTAATGATTTTAATGCCTGCTGTAATTCCTGGCGGGTGATAACTTTTAAAACGTTATTATTGCTGTAAATTTTGAATGCTCTCGTTCTATGTTTTGTTATACTGGCAAGCGTTATCCTATTTATAGGAACTTTTCCTGACAGAAAATTATGTGTCAAATGTGAAATACTCTTAGTGGTAAGGGAGAGTTATGAGCTTTGCTCAGCGCGCGTACACAGATGTTTATAGTTTTTTATGGCAAGCAATACGGCCGTATAAATGGCATTACTTTGTCATGTTATTGGCACCATTGCTTACAGCATTTTATGATTTTGCTAATAATTATGCGCTCAAGCTTGTGATCGATGCATTTTCTGCTGATGATCAAGCAAGCTTTCAAGTACTCATGAAACCAATCATCTTGTTTGTATCTGCGAATATTTTACTTGATGTAATTTGGAGAATTGCGGATTGGCTTAAATGGAGCTCAGAGCCTTTTGTTAGGCAGGCAATTATCAATACTGTCTTCGATTATGTTCAACACAACCCCTATCATTATTTTCAAGATACCCAAAGCGGCACTATTACAAGCCGTATCAAGGGTATTATTGATGGCTACGATAATTTTTGGGCTGCTATGCAACACGATTTAAGTGCTCGATTAGCGAGTGTTGTGGTACTGACAAGTGTGTTAGCTGTAGTGAATGTCAAAATATCCTTATTTATTGGCACATGGGCTCTTGTTTTTCTTGTGGTCATGTATCGGCTTTCACAAACTATGGATAGGCTTTCTTGTATAAATGCCAACAGTCGGCATCATATACTTGGTTTGATTTCTGATGCTATATCAAATATTTTTACTGTGTTTTCATTTGCTGCAAGAAAAACTGAAATAAAGAATATTAATAAGGCGATTAATGATGACTTTATTCCTTCAAATATAAAAGTGTATAAATTTGGTTTTATATCTAATTTAGTAGCTGGAATTTTTTATTGGTTTATGCTGATAAGCATTTTTATTTTTATGATTCATCTGCGCCGAACAGGTGAGGCATCAAGCGGTGATTTTGTTTTTGTTATCACAACGACGCTTAAAATGAGTTGGGAGTTATGGCAGGCCGTGCAAAAGCTGCAAGATTTTATGAAAAATATGGGAGATTTAAAAAGTTCTTTTGCCATCATGAAAACTCCTCATGACCAATGTGAAATTCAATCGAGCAAAACTTTGGTTATTGATACTCCAGAAATTGATTTTAGGGATGTTGATTTTTCCTACGATACAAATCAACCGATTTTTTCCAAATTAAATCTTCATATACGAGCGGGAGAAAAAATTGGCTTGGTGGGACTGTCAGGCGCAGGAAAATCTACTTTGATTTCGTTGCTACTTCGCTACTTTTCGATCGATGGGGGAAAAATTTTTATCGATGGAAAAGATATAAGCGAATATTCGGTTGATTCCATTAGAAAAAATATTTCAGTCATCCCTCAAGACATCGTTCTTTTTCATCGCACTGTTTTAGAAAATATTCGCTACGGTAATGAGAGCGCTTCTAAAGAACGGGTTGTACAAGCGGCCAAGCTTGCCAATATCGACGATTTTATTATGAGTTTGCCCCATGCTTATGACTCTATGGTAGGTGAGCGAGGCGTCAGGCTTAGCGGAGGGCAACGACAGCGGATTGCTATTGCTCGAGCTATACTAAAAGATGCACCTATTCTTATTCTCGACGAAGCTACTTCCAGTCTCGATACAAAAACAGAGCAGCTTATACAGACAAGTCTGAATACCTTGTTGGAAAAATCAAATACCACGGTCATAGCCATTGCTCACAGACTTTCAACAATCAAACACATGGATCGTATTATTGTGTTGCAACAGGGAAAAATAATAGAAGAAGGTAGACACGAGGAGTTGCTGAAAAATCAAGAGACCTACAAAAAACTTTGGCATCTTCAGAAAATCTAAAGTTGACAGCGTGCCAAGTATTAAAAGCACGCTATTGGGTTTACTTTTTATTTAAATAAATTTTGAATGAATCTAGGTGAACAAAAATAAATTCAAAATAATTTTATTAATTTGAATTAGTTACTCGATTTGTGATTTCTTCTTCGACCATTTTGAGTTTTTTTCCTATAACATTATGTACTATCGAGAGCCATACCTTATAAGCATAAAGCTTTCCAGCGTTTAACGAATTTATTTCAGTCTCTATAGTTGGTTTAAAGCCAAGAATGTCAGCATGGTTCAGATCAGAGCGACAAAAAAAATCCCTCAAAAAATCGGCATCCAAACGACCCGAGGATGAAAAGTTGTTTATCGGTTGATCTATAATGTTACGTACACGATTTACAACGATGTCATTGCTAAAGGTGGAAAAAAAATTATTTTGACTTTCTTTCTTATGGGCTTTTTGTTTTATAGCCATTGGAGGGGTTTCTTCATGAAAAGCATAAAGGCTAAAAGAAAGAGAGCATAAGATACATGCAATTATTTTCATAATTTTCTCCTTTGGGTTCTTGCTAAAAACTTACTCCATAGATGAAACAAACTAAGAAATAGGAGTTAAGGATTCACTATTAACTTTTATTTTTAATCACTCAACTACCGCATGAATAAAAGCAAATTGAAAAAACTTTCTTATGGGCAAAGCATAGTGCATATCTACAATCAAAAAAAAATCCCCTCTTGTTATAGCGCTAAGCAAAGAGATCCTAACGAAAGTAGCCGTATCCACATGGCATATTTAACTGACTTACACGAGAAAGCTGTGAAATATTTTTTGAGTTATGATTAAATAATCTGATTTTTTCCTAAACTTTTGTATAAAGTACTTAGCTCGATAACTTAAAATACCTTAGGTGTTAGGGATATTTCCCATGTTTTTGAAGCTTTCTAAAATTATTTTAACCCAAATCAAAAAGGAAGCAGGCTTCAATCCATACCTCTGTACTTGTAGAGAATGGCTTTAACGGTCCTTTTATATCTTATGAAAAGCGCAAACAACTTTTGCGATCATTTAAATGCTGCGCGGAGATAATTCGTTGCTTGATTGAATAGTGGTAATAATATCAATCCTAGCTATTGAAAGGTCAGCTATATGTCTATCATGTGTGGCCATCACCTTTGGGTAAATCTTTTAGCAAACTCACACCAAATTGTTATCTCATGCGTTGAAAGTTTGCGCTCGAAATCTTCTTGTGCGTTATGATGTAAAGCAATAATACCCTCTAGACTAGAGTGTGCGGGTGTTGTCAAAATGTATTTAATTCTGCGTGAGTCTACGCTATCCACGCTTCTTTCAACAAGACCTAGTGTGCGTAAATGTTTAAGGCTATGGCTCATATTGGGAAGGCTTGTGCCAAATAATTTTACCAGTTCACTTGGTGATACTGGTGAGTTTTCAAAATAGATGGCTGCGAGAATAAGTGATTGCAAAAATGTGAGTTCACGTTGTTTTAAGATTTTTTGCATTGGTGCGACGAGACGCTCATGGAGTTTATACGCTGCCCAAATAGGATAGGTGTTTAGAAATTTTTCAAGCTTCACATGAACTCCTCAATAGTTAAACTATTCAACCATTAAAACAATGGATAAAAAATATTCTTGTTTTATGGATTTATTTATATCCTTATTGAGTAATTTGAAATAGGGCACTAGTTCTGCTTTCATGTTTACTACAGAACAAATACGCAAAACCTACGATTTGTCGTTGATGGAACTTTTGTTTCGAGCACATAATACGCATCGCGATCATCATGTGCCAGGAAAAATAGAGCTTTGTCGCTTGATCTCACTTAAGACTGGCGGGTGTCCTGAAGATTGCGGCTACTGTGGCCAGTCAGCGAAGATTAGATTAGGCATGCGAACATCATTTATGGCGCATGAGACCATTATTGCTCATGCAAAAAAAGCTAAAGCGGACGGCGCAACTCGCTTTTGTATGGCCGCAGCTTTCAGAGGCTTAAAAGATGGCGATCTGCTGCAGCGAATTATAAGAGCGGCAAGAGAGGTGAATGCGCTTGGTTTACAAGTATGCTGTTCACTTGGCATGCTTAATCAGACGCAAGCATATGCCCTTAAAGAAGCTGGTGTTTATGCATACAATCATAATCTCGATACCTCGCGTGAGCACTATCATAAGATCGTTTCAACGCGCACTTATGATGATAGGCTTAACACTATACAGATTGCTCGAGATGCAGGCCTTAGCGTGTGCACTGGTGGCATACTTGGTTTAGATGAAAGTAAAGAAGATCGGATTTCTTTTTTATGCACGCTTGCTAATCTCACCCCGCAAGCTGAGAGCATCACTATCAATACACTTGTAAAAATTGATGGCACAAAATTTGCTCATGCACAGGATTGTTCATTTTACGAACTTCTTCGTACTATTGCTTGTGCTCGCATTTTTATTCCTCGCTCGAGAATTCGTTTAAGCGCGGGCCGTAAAGATAGAAGCGTGATAGAGCAGTTTTTGTGCTTTTATGCGGGAGCTAATTCAGTTTTCATTGATGACTCATTGCTTGTGACCAATAATATTTTGCTCGAGAAAGATCACGCAATGCTTGAAGAGTTGGGACTTTTACCGATGGATGACAGTGATGTTTTCTGCTGATCATCATGTTTTTTTTCTTCATCAAAGGGCTGAGAAGTGTCAACGTGATTTTCGTGTGCTGAACGGTATTGATTTCTGCTCGAATGATTATCTGTCATTAAAATCAGATCCAGATATCAAAAAAGAGCTTTCGCAGTTTTTTTCGCATGAAAATACCTGGTGTTCTACAGGATCTCGGCTTGTATCGGGTAACTCTGAAAATCTGCTTAAGCTTGAAGAAAGATTCGCTCGCTTTGTTAATCGACCCTGTGCTCTGTTTTTCGCCAACGGCTACCAAGCAAATTTGGCAGCGATATCTATACTTTTTTCGGGATGCATAATCTTTTCTGACGAGTTTAATCATGCAAGTATTATTGATGGAGTAAGGCTTAGTAATGGCGATAAATTTCTTTATCGACACGGTGATCTTGATCATCTTGAAGATGCGTTAAAAAAAGATTCAAACAAGCCGCGTGCAATTATTACGGAGAGTATTTTTAGTACCAGCGGTCAGATGAGTGATATCGCATCACTTGATTTTCTCGCACGAAAATATCAAGCATTTTTGATGGTGGACGAGGCGCACGCGACCGGAGTATTCGGGAAGTCTGGTGCTGGTTTGCTTGAAGAACTTTTGTATCGAGGAGACCATATTGTGAGCACACATTCATGTGGTAAGGCTCTTGGGTCTTTCGGATCATTTGTTGCATGTAGCAATAAAGTTTATGAAATCATCAAAAATCTCAGTCGATCTTTTATTTGTACAACTGCGCCGCCACCTTATTTGACTGCGCATGTACATGCAGTTTTACGACGTATTCAAAATGAGTCAGTTCTCCGAGAACGTCTATTTGAAAACATCGCGCATGCACGTGGCATTCTTAAAACTAAGAGTCCTATTATATCCGTTTCAGTGAACAACGATCAATGCGCGCTTTTTATCCGGGAACATATGGCTCAAAATGGCTTCGATATTGCCGTTTTTCGCTATCCATCTGTGCCAAAAGATCGTGTGCAGCTGCGTATCACGCTTCATAGTGGCAATACGAGCGAGCAAATCGATCGTTTACAGAAAGAACTCGAAGGTATTTTATGAATCACACGCGCTTTGTCACAGGTACTGGAACTGACGTGGGAAAAACCATGGTATCAGCCTTACTGACTCTTAAGTTCGGAGCGAATTATTTTAAGCCAATTCAGTCTGGTTCTCCGACGGATTCCGATCTGATACGATCCCTTATAGGTTCAGAACGTGTCTTTGATGAGGACTATCTATTAACGAGTCCTCTTTCTCCAAACCAAGCAGCACAAGCTGAAGGAAGAAGAATCGAAATTTCTCGTATATCCGTCAGCGAAAAAATCAACAAAGGCCGTTTGATTGTTGAAGGCGCTGGTGGTGTTTTAAGTCCGATCAACGAAAGTGAAACCATTGTTGATCTCATTGCGTTTTTGAAACTCACGACCATATTAGTTGCGCGCTCAGAGCTCGGGACCTTAACTCATACCCTACAAAGTGTGAATGCGCTTGAGGACAGGCGTATTCCCATTTCGTGCATCATATTGTTTGGCAAGCCAAACTCGCTCAATCAAATGGACCTGCAAAATCGAACTTGTATCTCAACCTTTCACTATAGCGATATAAAAAATCTGTCCTGGGAGTTGATTTGATGATTGATGATATTTTGGATCGTATTATTAGTAACGATAAACTGCACGCACTTTGGCTGAATACCCTTAGCTATCTGGAGTATGTTGGTGCGCGCAAGATGATGAAGAGCCAGTGGGAAGAAGACGTTGACTATTCGGTGCTTGAGCATATGGCTGAGGAAATTCGTCATGCACTCATTCTTAAGAAAATTGCGCGAAAAAAATTCACACTTGATGTCAGCAATTTTTCAGCAGCGTGTATGCTTGAAAAGCATGCTGCAAAAAACTATTTTCAAAAAATTGATGCCAAAAGTTCTGAGCAAGCATCAAGTACACGTTATGCCTATTTGCTTACTTCATATCTGATCGAAACTCGCGCACTTAAACTCTATGGTGCATATCAAAATCAATTAAAGAAGCGTGAAATGTTTCAACTAAGCCCGATCATCAATCAAGAAGAGCGTCATCTTCAAACAATCAAGTGCATGCTCATTGACTTGGATCCCGCACTTGAAGCCAAGCAATATTTCTATCTCGCCTATGAGGAAGAATGTTTTCATGAATGGCTTGAATTACTTGTACAAAGGTTAGACTCATATGAATCGTACACTCGCTAGTTTTCGTCCTTTTACCCATTTGAAATCAGCGAGTGAGCCCATCGAAATTGTAAAGGCAAAGGATAGTCTTTTATTTGATAGAAATGGCAAGCGTTACATTGATGCAATTGCGTCGTGGTGGGTTATTACGCATGGTCATTGCCACCCTCATATTGTTAATGCGGTAAAGGTAGCGGCTGAAAGACTTGACCAAATTGTGTTTGCTAATTTCACTCATGCGCCAGCACGTGCATTGTTAGATGAGCTTAGCCATATGCTTCCCGAAGAATTTGTCGCTGCATTTTTTTCTGATAATGGTTCAACCGACGTACTTAAGGCTGCACGTGCAAAAGGCATCTTGGTAATTTTTGACGAAGTGATGACTGGATTTTATCGAACAGGATACCGCTTTGCATTTGAAGCGCTCAATTTTGTGCCTGATATTTTGTGTCTATCCAAAGGCCTCACTGGCGGATTTTTGCCGCTTTCACTTACGCTATGTCACGACAAAGTATTTCAGCAATTTTGGCATGATGATAAAGCAAGGACCTTTTTTCATGGCCATACATTTACTGCGAATCCCCTTAGTTGCGCTGCTGCAGCTGCGAATTTACAGCTCATGGGAGATAGTGTTGAGAAAAGCGTATCTTCGATTGAGCAACTGCACCGCCATCGAATAGAAAATATTAAGAGTTCATTGATAAAAGAAAAGCGAATGTGTGGCACTATCGCCATATTAGAATTGCATGGACGTGACGGTTATCTCTCATCTGCTTCGCAGCTTATTTCATCATACTGCATGAAGCACGGTGTCTTTTTACGACCGATTGGAAATATAGTCTACATCATGCCACCCTTTTGCATCACAGACGCTGAGCTTTCATATGTATGGGACGTTGTAGAGTCTGCCATATCCATAATTGGAGACGATAGATGATATATCGGTGGATTATGTACATAAAATGTTGAAATCATATAGCGGGGCAAAAATCATGTGCATTGATAAATAGACCTATAACGATATCGCGCATTCTTTCAGACTTTGAAAAGCAGTAGTTTTTCCATCAGGCGCTTGATTCTTGTGCACAGAGTAAGATGCATCCTCCCTATTCGCCTTTTCCATTGATAGCTGCTCTGTGCTGATCTAGCGTTCACGTCCGCCCCAGCCATCGGTGAAATAATGCTCTATACCAAAAGGCTAATAGCATGGACAAAAAGTGGTAAATAAGCGGTCATGCCCTGCCCTCAAACCTCGTTCTCGAAAAAACTCAATTTGTTATAGAGGGCACGATAGAAGTCTGTTCAACAAATTCATTTGTAGTTGCGACAGAACCATTTTTAGAATTGTTGGGATTTAAAATGAATTTCTCTTAGTCTAATATGTCAATTCTAGACAGAGAATTAACGTCGTAAAAAATTTTTATGATAGATTTTTTGAGCTCATTAAGCTCTTTAAAAATTTGAGCGTCTTCATCCTCTAGCATATTATAAAAGGCGCCCACAAAATCTTTATATCCCGAAAAGTCTTTTTGCTCGCTGCTTAAATTAAAGCTTTTCAGTAGAAGCTTTTGTAATTGTATGCTTTTTTCTTTGAGGTTTTCATCTTTTATTTTTCTTATTTCTTTCACTACAACGTGAATAAATTTTTTTCCCTTTTTACTTTTTAAGTTTTTGGGGCGCTTATTTTGGTTTTTCTTCATGGCTTTTTTTTCAGCCTCTAAACAAATCACAGTATCAGGCATCAACTCAAATGTTTCAAAGTCTTTATAAACCGGGCTTAAAACATAAAGAATGAACACAGAAAAATAAAGTTCCCTGGGGCCAAAGCTTATTTTTTTTTCGTAGTCACTGCCATTTTTTTGATAGTCGTATTCGGAAAGTTTTACTAAGGTGTTAAAATAATCCTTCACTTCTTGAGGCGCTGTAATCACTATGGGTAGCAAAATTTTTTTGAGGAAGAGTAGGTAAGATTTTTGCTCATTATGAAATTTCTTAGAAAGTTTTTGGTGTTTTTTGTGAGTCTCAAAAAAATTATCCTCTCGCAGATTTTGGTATAAAAGCGAAAATTGTTCATGATTATTACGAGGATTTTTCAAAAAATCTAAATTATCATGAACTAAACGAGCAAGTTCTTCTTTAGTCTTATGGTAAAAAATACGGCGCAAATAGTTTAAATCTCTACCAAAGTTTGTGCTTTCTCTAGTGAAATTTTTAATTATTATCCAGTTTTTTTTCTCTGTTTTGACCAGATTAGCGACATAATCATAAGGACAAACTTTAAGTGTTGTGCAAATGCATAAAGATTTTAAGTAGAAAAAAGAATAAAGTTGGATACGTTCTTCTTTTTGTTGTCTTTTGCTGCTTTGTTGTAAAGAACGTTCAGAGTTAGGGGGCTGATATACTAACTTCGTACCTTTATAAAGATCTAAAAGTTGTTCTGAATTTTTTCTTTTTTTTTAACGCTCTTTTCAGAAGCAAAGCTCAATTTAGGGCAGCTCTTAAAAAAAATATTTAGCGAATCTTCCGGGGAATTGGGTTGAAGTGAATGTTCAGATTTTTTGTTTTCTTTTAAAGACGATTCTTCTTCATTTACAGCTTTTATAAAAGCATGATGAACTATCATTAAAAGACAAATAAATAGTTTTTTCAAACTTATCTCCCTTTAATTTTTATAATTCCGTCACTTAAGCAGTAAAACTTAAATAATATTCCCTGAATAGAGGGTATGGCTTTGTTGATCCGTCGTAGCATGTTCCTTGCCATTGCAATAAACATCCAAGAACGACAGGTTATTGGATTATGTTCATAGCCTTTGCTCTTAAGATAAGCCATTACAGTTCGGGACTAAGCATCTAAGCATTTGATGGTAAATCGGTCTATGATTTTTTCTGTCAACCTAAAAATACCTATGCATTAAAAAGTGCCCAAAAATTTTTAAGTAAAATTCACAGGCACACCCGAAATAAATTTATTCAGCTAAACTACGCAAAAATAATTTGCTCGCACGTATGCTTGACTCATAGGCCCCGTGCACAGTGCCATTGTGCTTAGGTGAAGAACAAGCTTCACCAGAAAAAAATAGTCGTTCATCCACGGGCTTTAGTAAAGTGTTATGGGTGGTAGATGCTCCTGGGGTCACATACGAATATGCGCCTAAACTCCAGGGATTTTTTCCCCATTTTGTTAGAGCAGATTTTTCCAGTTCTATCTCAACCTTACTACCGTACATTTTTTCTAAAACTCTTTTAGCATGATCAATTGCAGCTGCATCATCTTGCTCAAAATTTTTGGCTTGTTCACCGCCGTAAAATGCTACTGCAATAGGAGTATCGAAAGGGCGAATCACGAAGGCGACATTATCATTGCCCGGGCCATCCCATAGTACCCATGAATTTTTCGGCGTATCCTCAAAGATATCTTTTTTAAATTGCAAAACAACTTTATTGAGCAGGCCCATAGGAAGTTTTTTGATAGCTTCTTGTTTCCAGTTTGGTAGGGGGGGATCAAAATAAATTGTTCCTGAAGCAAGCACGCCGGTAGAAACGGTTACAAGTACCCGGCGAGCAAAAAATTTCTCGCCGCTCATCAGACTGACTCGCACGCCGCTTGGACCATATTCAATTTTATTTACAATAGAGTTAAGTCTTACAGGAACATTTTTGCCAAAGCTTTCCACAAATGTGCCAAGCCCTTCTTTAATGAAATCATCGTTACCTGTTTCAAAAAGGCCGGCAGCAATACTTGAAACTTTTTCAATCTCGGCACCATTTTCGAAAGGACCAATATTTGAAGCTACCAAATCGGCACATTTTTTATCTTTGGGTAAAAGCGCGCTTATAGGAACATCTCGTCCTGATTCAATCTGTTTGTCCATGGCTTTTTCAAGCTGTTCGTAGATTTTTTCACAAGCATCTGTCTCAAGTTTAGAGGCTTTTCTATTAGCAATGTAAATGGGACCACTTAAATTTGTATCTACTCTCTTGAAACCCATCTTATCGGCTATCTGCACTAAAGGATTATCTTCTACTCCATGAAACCATGCGGCTCCTAAATCAATGGGTATCAAAAAGTCTTTATTGACAATAGTTCTGCCTCCGATTCGATCTTGTGCTTCAAGAACAAGAAAACTTTTTTTAGCTTCTTGCATTTGTTTTGCAGCTGTCAGTCCCGCAATTCCAGCTCCGACAATAATTAGATCGACCTGAGATTCATATGTTGTAGGTAAAGGTTTATTGAGAGTGCAGGCTCCAATCAACAACATAGATAAAAGAGCATTTATGCTCATGCTCTTGCTTCGTGTTACTTCCATGTTTTCTACCAGGGCAATAGTTTTTAAGTATGGTAATACCAGTGTATTATGATTGAAAAATATTTTAGCATTGAAGGTACAGTTCCTACAAACTATCTTGAAAGTGCTTAAAATCGTCAGTTTATTTGCGCGGGATGTCAAAGAATATCTGAGTTTAATTGCTGTATTCTGGCGCCATATCTAACTTTTGTACTTTGCTCTAATCTATTGTTGTTGTTAATAGAGAAGATTTTAAATAAATAAAAAAATGCTCTGACCTTCATGTTCAAAACATATTGGTCAAAGCATTTTCATGCGTATTGAGTCTTAGACTCTGCCCGTTAGATATCGTCTGGAGTTATGTCATCCTGTGCCCATGAGGTGACTTTTCTTCCTAAACTCTCTCCAGATGCATCTCTTTTTTCGCCACATCTTATAGGATTGAATTCGTTGAGGCATGAGCTTGATTGTTGTGCATGAGCAATTGATTGCATCATAGGCTTAGCAGTATCAGTTTCTTTATTGGTGCAGCGATCATAAGCTCCGATTTCGCTGTTGTAAAAAAGGCATAGATCAATAGCCGCAGGGCGAGCAACAGTCACGCTACCATTGATAGAAATTTTCTTCGTGAATTTTACCCGAGAAATATTTTCGACATTTCTGATATCTGTGTGCCAGTAAAAGCTCGCTGCAGAAGAAACAGCTTCATATAATCTTTCACCCCACCAAATATAAGACACAAGTTTGGACCATAAAGATTTGCGATTAGGAACCACACGATTTCTGCTGATGTCTTTTTGCATTTTGTGTAAGTATTGGTTTTTTTCTTCTCTGGAAAGCTGTGTTCTTTTTATAGCATATTGATCAAATGTGCGTTCGATTTCTCTTAGGGCCTCGAATCGAGCTGATTGAGGATCGCCACTTATGTATTCTATGCTACACAGTTCACCCGAACTGTCATCTTTTGCATCTAAAACTTGGGTAATATCATTGTCGTAAATTACCAAACCATCCCTGATATCAGTTCGCCCCTTGATAGAAAAGGCGTTACTAAAATCGCAAGTGAGAACAGCTTTTGCTGGATGGAGTTTTTGCTTGAATATGGCCTTTACTCCCAGTGGAGGAATAAAAGTACCAAGATGGTTGGCAAGGCCAGAGGCTCCTGTAATAGTTGTATCTATAGTGATGTTAGCGCCAAGATAGTCACCCATCCCCTTGATGCTACGAAACATTCGGCTGAGTCTGCCACTTTCCTCGCCAGATTCTTTTTGCCATTCGGTCAAAGGAAAGAATTGTAATTCTTCAGTGGGGAGGAGAACTATTTTCACTCCAGGAAGATATTTCGTACGATAGAGTATCAAAGCTTCAAGCTGCTTTTTAGTAAATCCGCCATAGATATTAAATGACATGTAGCCACCGTATGAGTTTGCAAGCCGACTGAGTTCAATGTCAAATTCTCTAGAAAGGACTTGAATATCTTTTGAGTCTGAATAACTAAAGTTTGATCCCATTGCAGAGATGTTATGCAAAGCATCATCAAAGTATGCTCTACCCATGCCAAAGGGGAGCACGTAGATGCCCTCGGCGATTTTGTTTTGTAGCTCCTCGAGCGCAGCAGTGCTTTCTGCAAGATAATTTTCTTCATCGGCAAGAGATTTTTTTCTCAACGCGATCAACTCATCTTTACCTGTTTCTATTGCATGTTCTAATTTATCATGTGCATCTCTAACATATTTTCGATTATCTCGGACTTTTTCCTCAAGCTTGGATAATTCTTCTTGCGAATAATTTTGTCGTCTGCTTTCGTAGTCGGCGACTTTCATTCGCGCCTCAGCAAAATTTTCAATGTTGTATTTATATGGCGCTACTGTTGCAGCGCCTTCATTATATTGCCGAACGTGAAAGGGTGGAAGATAGTAATAGAGATTGGCATCATCGGAATCTTGATACACCTGAAGTTTTAATGCTTCTGATACTAAGCTAAGATCATTATCTTCAATTTCTTCAGGGCAAGGAAGGGTGGTTAGGTCTGGTTTGGGCATGGCCATGAGTGAAGAGCAAAGAAGAAAAAACAAACATATCTGAATAGATTTTACACCGATTTTCATGAATACCTCCTCAGGGTTGGTGTTCGAAGAGATTAAAATCGGTGTAACTTTTATTGCATCCGACATTTGGCGGATGCTGCGAAAAAAAAATCGGAGTATCGAAAAATAAACTTAAAAAAGGAAAAAATATGATTAGGTTATGCATTGGTATTTTCGCAACGGTAGTTTTGGTTTCAATTTCTTGCGGGATTACACATAAAGAGGAAAAAACTCCATCTGAAAGTGAAACTACGATGACTGCTGATGCGAAGGCGCTAAGCTCAGAGGGAAACCCAAAACAGCCTGGAGTCATTATCGAAGACATTACTGATAACGAAGAAGAGCTAGCAGTGCCAATAGCTGACGATCAACAAAATAGTAAACAACCAACGCAACCCAAAGAACCAGAACAGCCACAGGATCCTGCAAAACCTATCACTCACTATAATAGTGAGGCGCTTGACAATGCAGTGAGAGAAGAAGCAAAAAAATTTGGCAAAGACCCGAGTACCTATCGTAAATTTGTTAGAACTGAAGCTGATGGCACAGAAATTTATAGAATGATTGGAATGTTTGTTATTGTTCACCCGATGAATGAAGAATCATTTTTGCCTGATGAAATATAAAAATTTAAATCTTGATCGGAAAGATTTGATAAAGTTTGGGATTTCAGATGAAAAAATTGAATTCACTTGAAATCCTCAAAGACTGTTGATTTCTTAAAATAAAAAAAATGATTGAGTTTTGCAAAAAACTCTTAAATGCATCTACAAAAAAGTGACATCTTATTATTGAATATCGAAATATAATTTTATCTCTTTTTCATTTTTGAAAAATAATTATTTTTGTGTTCGAACTTTGATGAAACAAAGAAGCTCTTCGAAACTTTTTTTATCGTAGTCACTGCCAAAATGGCCAGCATTGGGGAATTCAAAATAAAAGGCATCAAGGCGGTCATTGAGAAATCTCGCCTCCTGTACAGGAATCCAAGGATCATCCTTTCCTGCAAAGATTCCGATCCATTGCTGGTTTTCTTTAATGGCCTCAAAATTCCATTCCTGATCAAAATATCCGCTTTGAATTTCTGCATCCATATTGAGATGAGTATGATATGCACCAACCAATGCTGAGCCTAAAATTTTATTATTTTCGGCGTAGCGCATGGCGGCAATTGCCCCAGATGAATGGCCAATCAAGATGGTATTTTCATCTGCGCCCAAAGCCTTTATATGGGGAAGCCAAAATCGCGCACGTGCTAAGATATTGTCAGGAAATTCCTCTGCTATTACATCGATACCGAACCGGGGAAGCTCTTTGGCCAAGAATGGAAACCAGTTATCTTTGGGCCCGCCACCGCCGTTTCCTGGAATTAATAAAGCTTTTAATAAACCCATTTTTTTCCTTTTTTTATATTGCTAGATTTCTTGGAATTGAAGGTTATTATCGGAAACTTATTCAGAAGTTTTTTTATTTTGTAGCTTCAAATAACTAATTTTCTCAAAAAAATGCATGGTGCTTTTTGATAAAGCACCACACTCTTAGAATTAAGTCACGCAGTTTTCATCTAACAATTTTTTGCAAGATGATTGAGCGCAGAGCCTGCTTTAAACCACTCTATCTGTGCAGGTGACATAGTATGATTGGTTAAGATCTCTTCGATACTACCATCGCTGTGTTGGATTTTAACCTTTACGTTGTTTCCTACTGAAAGCTCAGCAAGAGATACAATGCTGATGCGATCATCTGCCTTGATTTTTTCATAATCATTTTTATCGTTGAAAGTGAGAGGCAAAATGCCTTGTTTTTTTAGATTTGTTTCATGAATACGAGCAAAACTCCGAGCAATGATTGCTTTACATCCTAAATGGCGAGGCTGCATAGCTGCATGCTCCCGGCTCGATCCTTCTCCGAAATTTTCATCTCCGATTACAGTCCACCCAATGTTTTTGGCTTTGTACTCTCTGGCCAGATCGGGAAGGATAATTTCTTGAGAACTTTTTTCTACTACGTTGAGCCCAGTACCTGGAGTAGAAGTAAATGCGTTGATAGCTCCGATATAGGTATTATTGGAGATTTTATCTAAGTGGCCTCGATACTTAAGCCAAGGGCCGGCTTGAGAAATATGATCAGTCGTGCATTTTCCTTTAGCTTTAAGTAATACCGGCATATCAATAAAATCTTTACCATCCCATGGTACAAAAGGAGTCAGTAGCGCTAAACGCTCTGAGTTTTTATCAATAGCAATTTCTATTTGACTCCCATCATGTGGGGGTTTGATGAAACCTGAACTTTGCAGATCAAATCCTTCTTTGGGAAGAGCAGGACTATGAGGAATAGAAAGACGAACACTTTTTTGATCCGGAGTTGTGAGCGTATCTTTTTCGGGATCAAATTCTAATTTTCCCGATAGAGCCATAGCTACGACCACTTCAGGGCTGCTTAAAAAGGATAGGGTTTCTCGGTTGCCATCGTTACGGCCAGGAAAATTTCGATTGTATGAACTTACAATGGAATTGATTTCACCTTTTTTGATATCGTCACGCGCCCATTGTCCAATACAAGGACCGCACGCATTGGCAAGCACAGTGCCTCCAATTTGCTGCAGTGGTTCTAAAAATCCAGCTTTGCTCACTGTTTGATAAACTGTTTCCGATCCAGGAGTGATGTAAAAGGGAATTTTAGCTTTTAGGCCAAGTTTGTTGGCTTCAGTAGCAATTGATGCCGCTCTGCCAATGTCCTCGTAAGAACTGTTGGTGCATGAACCGATCAAGGCTGCGCTCAGTTCGTTTACATAATTTTTTTCTTTGATTTCATCTTTTAATGCGCTGAGGGGGCGGCACAGATCAGGAGAATGGGGGCCCACGATGTGAGGGCTTAAAGTATTGAGATCAATTTCGATCACACGATCGTAATAGTGCTCTGGTTGTTGATATACCTCAGGATCAGCTCGTAAAAATTCTGCATATTGATCGGCAAGCTGAGCAATTTGTGCTCGCCCTGTCGCTGCTAAATATTCTGACATGGAATGATCGTAGGGAAAGATCGAGCAGGTTGCTCCATGTTCTGCTCCCATGTTGGTGATAGTGCCTTTTCCTGTTGCAGAAATATGCTGGGCACCTTCACCAAAAAATTCGACGATATGTCCGGTGCCGCCTTTTACGCTGAGTATTCCCATCAGCTTAAGGATGATATCTTTTGGGGAAGTCCAATCTTTGAGTTTGCCCTTAAGATGCACTCCGATCACTTTTGGCCATTTGAGCTGCAGGGGACCTCCCACCATAACGTCAACCGCATCAGCTCCTCCAACACCAATAGCGATCATTCCAAGACCACCAGCGTTGGGAGTATGCGAATCGGTACCGATCAACATGCCACCGGGAAAAGCAAAATTTTCTAACACAACTTGGTGAATGATGCCTGAGCCTGGTTTAAAAAAACCAATGCCATACTTTGCGCTCGCTGTTCGCAAAAAATCATAGACCTCTTTATTGCTTATTGAAGCTTGTTCAAGATCGCGGTTGGCACCATAGTGAGCTTCTATCAAGTGATCGCAATGTACTGTGCTCGGTACTGCAACGTGATTTTTTTTGGCTGAAGTAAATTGTAAGAGCGCCATTTGTGCAGTTGCATCCTGCATGGCTACACGGTCAGGATAGAGGTGAGCGTAAGAATTCCCTGGCACAATGGTTGCGCCTTCTTCATTTTCAATACGCTTCATATGAGAAGAAAGAATTTTTTGAGTAAGCGTGAGAGGGCGTCCGAAATGTGCTCGAGCCTGCTCATGTTTTTCTTTGAATTTAGAGTAGAGCCTCGAGACGATGCTTAGCTGATCTTTCATAGAGCTGTCCTTTTTAAGTGGAGTGTCGATGATGATTGATTTTTACTGGCCAATCTTGTGCCCAAAATAGTACGCGCAATAGCTTAAGTTTTGGCGCACACTTGGTGTGAGATGTGACTTGAAAACCAATTTTTTTCGACAAACTCTTCATGCAAGATTTTTCCAGCTTTCTTTTTACATGGAGATGTAAAACCGGCAATGTCGATCTGATTATTGCTGATTAAAATTTTAATTTGCCCATCGATAGCCGTATCAAAACTAATTGCACCTTGTTGTTGGTAACGTTCTACAACTTCCTGATGAGGAAAGGAAAATCGGTTATTTTTTCCGGTTGAATAGATGACATATTGAGGATTCATTTTTTTTACGAAAGCCTTTGTAGAAGAAGTGCGCGAGCCATGATGCGGGGCTTTCACAATATCTGCGTGAAGATCTTTATATTGACTCAATAAAAGCTGTTCGCCTTTTTTCTCGATATCTCCAGGCAATAATAAATTTTTCCCCCCATATTCTATTAATAAAACAAGACTGTTGTCGTTGGCCTTTAAGTCTTTAAAGTAAGGATCTTGTGAATTGGTAAAAGGGGCAAGTACACGCAATGTGCTATGACCAAAATTATGGGTGCCTAAAATTTGCTCTGTAGTTTTAATGGGAACAGATTTTTCGAAAGCTTTTTTAGTGAGGCGCTCATGAAGGTGATGTCCTGGTTTGTATCCGCTGTGCCATATTTCTTTGATTTCAAAACTATCCAGTACAGCAAATGCTCCCAAAATATGATCCGGATCTGGATGGGTGATTACTAAAGCATCAAGTTTTTTTACACCGAGATGTTTCAGCGTTGGCACAACAATATTTTTTCCTGGATCGTAGTTACTAAATGGATTGCCCCCCGCATCTACTAAAATATTTTTGCCACTTGGTGTTTGTATAAGGCTTGCATCACCTTGCCCTACTGGAATTATCGTAACTTTGAGTCCTTGTTCCTTTGAGAAAATCAGACTGATGAAAGCAAGAATAATGCTGCTGCTGCTGAGCGTGATTAATAGAGAATGTTTTTTTAGTAGGCTTAAAAATAAAATAAATGAACCGATAGTGCAGCATATCAAAGCCCCGAAAGAAAAATGTGGAAGAAAAAAAACGTTACCTATCTGTGAACTTAAAAAATCGGTAAAAATCTCGATTAGGTTTGCACAAAATCCTGCCAAGGATAAAAGCCAGGTCCAATCTGTTAAGGCCCCGATAAGCCCAAAAATAATTGCTGGGATCTGTAAAATGGAAGCTATGGGCACTAAAAATAAATTGGCTAAGGCGCCAGATGGCGCCCAGCTTGCAAAAAATAAGCACGTGATCGGCAGGGTAGCCAAAAAAGCTCCCATGGAACTGATGGCCCATCCAAATAAAATCGTGAGAATATATGAGCGAGATTTAAGAAAATGAATCCAATCTTTGCCAAAGTGATGCGTGCATATTAACCCCAATGTAGCTGCATAAGAGAGCAAAAATCCTAAATCCTTAAGACTTAAAGGATCGAAAAGCAAGCAAAGGAAACAACTTGCCAGCAGTGAATCCAAAAGATCAACTTTGAAACCAATGAGCGCCGGAAATAACGCTATGCTTGCCATTAGGCCAGCTCTGATAGCTGAAGGCGGAAAGTGACAGAGTGCAACAAAAAACCACAGCAAAAAAACGCTCAATAGGGCGCTTAGTTTAAGAGCTATCAAGGATTTTTGTGGGCGAAGAATTAGGGAGAAAAAAGGACTGAGTGTGAAAAAAATAATTCCAGCTAGCATGCTTACTTGTAAGCCACTCACAGCAAGCAAGTGCTGAGCGCCAATTTTTTGATAAATTTCTTTCTGCTCAGGTGAAAAAAGATCAGTCTCACCTAAAATCAATGCCAACAATAAAGATGATTGGTGGGGGACAAGGTGAGCGTTGATGCTATGACGAAGTCGATTTCGAATAGAGCTTATAAAATTTTTTGGTCCCTGTTGCCATAAAATATGGTGTGGATCTTTGATTGAAGCTCGCGCATGAATGTTATGGCTGAGTCCGTAAGAGTAAGAATCAAAAAGTATTTCAGATAAAGGTGGATCAAAACTTTTAAGTTGCCCATTAAATTTAATGTATTGTCCTGCCTGCAATGGAAGCGCAGAAGCAGCATCGTAAAGTTTGAGTTCGATTGTGGTATTGCCTGATTGAACTAATAATTTTTTTTGAGTGCCCGACATTGAGCGGATATCACTAATGCTGCCACTGTATTCTTTTGTTTTAAGCAGTGTTTGTACCTTAAGTTTATAGGTGTTTTTTTGGGCAGTAGCGTTAAAGGTAGTGATTGCTACAATAAAAAACAGTAGCGATACAATTCTGCCATGATTTTTAAAAAAACAAATAAAGCTGAATAAAAGTAATAAAGCTATCAATAAATGTAGAAGTGAAAAATTAAATTGAATTCCTAAAAATGATCCAATGAAAGTTGCTAAGCATAAAAATATCAATGGGCGTTTTTGCATTTTATTCTCAGTTTTAATTGAATTGATGAACTAAGAGTAAAACTTTTTTATGAGTGAAGGTAAAGCAAAAATTGTACTGATTTTAAAAAATATTTTATTTTTAGATTGTTTCAACTAGAAGATGTGTTGCATGCACTTTTTCTCGAGAAGATATCGCGATGAAAGCGGGATCATTTGAAAAAACAGCAAAAAATTTCTTATGGGCAAGTTTATTTTTCTATCAAGAGAGGTTAATCGAGTAAGTGAGCTCGCTCTTTGGCAGTTGGGAGGCGGCAACTTTCGTATTTACCAAACCACCGGTAGCGATTTCTTGCGATCCATCGATACACTGAATCTCTGATAATTTTTGGGAAAATTTTAAGCGCTCCAGCAAGAGAGAATATCCCGCCCAAAGCGATGAGTAGACCAATGATGGCGTCTGATTCGGTATGGATACCCTTTTCATCCAGCAAAACAACACTTTTAAGATCTTTGGTGTATTGAGGAATTTTTTCTTGAGCGGTTTCTCCCTGGAGAGGAGCAAAATAAAAAATATGTTTGTGGTCATGTTTGAGAGCAAAATTAATAAGTCCGTTGCACATAACGCACACACCATCAAAAAAGAGAATTTTTTTCATAGCAACACCTCTCATCACAAGTGATATTTCTGCTCCGCTCTAGAAGTACACAGAGCATAATTTCTATGCAAAGGTATACAGAAATTTATGCTAAGCGCTGTAAATCCAAAAAAATAGTTTTTACTATTTTTTTATTGCTTGAGTAGGGAATTGCGAATGTGATAGAGCGTTCAAATCATGGTTAATGAACGGAAAATTTTATTTTTTTTGTAAATTTAGCGCTGAGCGGCTCAAGGGTTTTTCGCTAAAATCATGGCAGGCAGGTTGGATGGCAATCATAGATGCCACAAGGAAAAACATCATGGTCCAAAAAATTGTGCGTAACATGTGTGTGCCCCCACCTTGATTGATTTCGTGGTCAACCTAACGATAACGAATGCTAATGGCAGTAAAAATCAGTAAGTTAGATCAAGCAATTTGTCTTTAAGTGGAAAAATCTGATGGCAACATATGTAATCGGTGATGTTCAGGGCTGTTTAAGGTCCTTGCAGTGCTTGTTGAAAAAAATTCAATTCGATCCATCAAAAGATCGCACAATTTTTTTGGGAGATCTTATAAATAGAGGACCTAACTCTTTAGAAACTCTACGTTTTGTCTATGAGAATCGCTCTTCTATGGAAATGGTTTTAGGCAATCACGAAATTTTTGCTCTAGCACTTTATTTAAAGGCAATAAAAAATAATAGCTCTCACACTCTTTCAGATTTATTCTGTGCGCCTGATGTGGCACAGCTTATGGCATGGCTGCAAAAACAGCCTTTTATAATTAAAGACGGGCAGAATATTTTTGTACACGCAGGAATTGCTCCGGCGGTGAGTGTTGAAGAAGCCATTGGATATGCCCACTTATTGGGTCAAAAAATTCAAGGCCCAAAAGCCAAAAAATTCTTGGCTAAATTTTATCAAAAGAAAACTGCTAAGCTCAAGCATTGCGATTCAAGAAAAAAACTTTTGCGCTATAGCTTGAGCTACCTTACGCTCATGCGTATGTGTACTTCCAAATCAAATTTGAACCTAGAATATAACGGCAGCCTTAAAAATGCTCCTAGGAGCATGACACCATGGTTTAAATTGCGGGAGTCCGAAAATTATGAGATTTTTTTTGGTCACTGGGCCGCTTTAGGATTTTATAAATATAAAAATTATTATTGTTTAGATTCAGGCTGTGTCTGGGGGGCAAAGCTCTCCGCATGGAATTTAGAAGAAAAAAAGCTAATTCAGGTAAAGTGTAAAGAAATGTGAAAAATCAAATCATCAAATTTCGGCCAAGGTCGAGCTAAGAGAGGTCGCCTTAAAAATAAATTCGTAGTTTGGATTTTTTTAAGAATTTTTACTGGAATTTCTTGTATGAGAAGGTAGTGAAGCAAGAAGAATTCCAATTTTAATGAAGGTTGATGGCTTCCGCTTGGTCATTTTAAATCTTATTTATTCATCTAAGAAATTATTAAAAATTGTTGGCCTGTCATGACAGATATAGAAATGAATCCTCAGTTTGAACGTGCGTTGAGCTTGCTTAAGAATCAGCACAAAAGTCTTTTTATTACCGGCAAGGCAGGCACAGGTAAATCGACACTTTTGGAATATTTTTGTAAACAATCCTCTACTGAGCCAGTAATTTTGGCTCCTACTGGAGTAGCTGCTCTTAACGTGAGAGGGCAGACTATACACCGTTTTTTTAATTTCTATGTCGATGTGACACCAGAGAAGATTCGTGAAAAAAAGATTAAGCCGCGCAGCAGTAAAATTTATAAGGCTTTAAAGACGATTATTATCGATGAAATCTCAATGGTTCGAGCCGATCTTTTGGATTGTATTGATGTTTTTTTGCGTATGTATGGACCGGATAAAGAGCAGGCATTTGGCGGTGTGCAGATGGTCTTTGTTGGTGATCTTTACCAATTGCCGCCGGTTCTCAGCAGAGAAGAAAGCCAGGTGTTTCAAACTTTTTATAAAAGCCCATATTTTTTTAGTGCCAGAGTTTTTGAGTCAATTTCTATTGAGCTTTTGGAGCTTGAAAAAGTTTATCGGCAAAAAGATCAGGAATTTGTCACTTTGCTTAACAGAATTCGCAATAATTCTATGGAAAGAGAAGATATTGTAAAACTTAATAGTCGCTTTGACCCTGAGTTTAAGCCCAATACCAATGATTTTTTTATACATCTTACCACTACCAACAAAAAGGCAGATGAAATAAACGATCGACATACCAAAAGTCTCACATCTCGTATGCATTGTTTTAAGGCTGAAATTACCGGCGATTTTGGCAAGGAATATTATCCTTCAGCACCTTATTTGGATATCAAGTTGGGATCGCAGGTGATGTTGCTCAACAATGACGCTCGTAGACGCTATGTCAATGGCAGCATGGGTATCGTTGAGTCAATAAAAACAATTGATGGCGAAGATAATCTGGGAGTGCGACTAAAAGATAATGATCGCCTGGTCTATGTGACGCGCTTTACCTGGGAAGTGGTGCGTTTTAAGGTTGAAGGCGATGAAATAAAATCTGAGTCAGTTGGCACCTTTACACAATTTCCCGTGCGACTTGCTTGGGCGGTAACTATTCATAAAAGCCAAGGAAAAACTTTTGAAAATGTAATTTTGGATGTGGGCAATGGAGCATTTGCTCCGGGGCAGATTTACGTAGGGCTTTCTCGATGCACTTCATTTGAAGGTATAGTTTTAAGCACTCCCATTCATCGGCATCATATTCATACCGATTCTCGTATCATCAAGTTTTTGACTTCCTTTCAGTATCAAAAATCAGCTGAACACTGCTCAAATGAAGAAAAAATAGCATTGCTTAATGAGGCTATTGCCGAAAATGTATCAGTGGAGATGATCTATCTAAAAGTCAATGACACCAAATTAAAGCGCGTGATCAAACCATTAAAAGTGGGCAAAGAAAGCTATCGCGGTAAATTATTTCCCGCTTTACGTGCATGGTGCGATGAAAACAGCCAAGAGCAGATATTTCATGTAGGTAGAATATTGGAGCTGAGCAAAACACGTTAAAATGTTCTTTAGTTGCAGAAACTGTTTTTGGAGATACTTAGAAGGTCGTTTGAGCTGCTTTGGCTATCAAAAATGATCTATTCTTGATTGGCATGCGGTGGTGCCAAATTTAACTTTTGTCGCTCTGCTCGAATTTTTTTACTGTAGCAGTGTTAAGAGCTCAAGCACAAAACATCTAAGGCTTTTATTAAAATTAGAACATGCTAAAAGACGCCAAAAATAAAAAAGAGAATTTTATGAACATTAACGTGAAGCAATATTCCCGAGGAGAAGAAATCGCAAACAGCATTATTCATGGGATTGGCGCCCTGTTTAGTGTTGTCGGTACGACTGTTCTCCTCACCTTGGCGATACAAAAACATTCTGCACTGCACTTGATAAGTTATACAATCTACGGATCTTCTCTTATATTTTTATATACTGCATCAACCCTGTACCATGCGCTTCCTTTTTTAACTGCCAAAAAAATATTCAAAATTTTTGACCATATCGGAATCTATTTGTTGATCGCTGGTACCTATACGCCATTCCTACTGATCAATATGAAGGGAACTTTTGCCCTGATCATGATGGCTGTCATATGGACATTGGCAGGTATGGGTTTGATTTTTAAACTATTTTTTACTGGGCGCTTTCGTTTACTCTCAACTATTTTGTATGTGGCCATGGGATGGCTGATCGTGGTTGCCTATAAACCTCTGGCTCAGGCGCTTGAGCCGGCAGCTATGCAATGGCTGTTGATTGGTGGGCTTTTTTATACCGGTGGAAGTGTTACGTATCTAATGAAAAAAATATCTTATCATCATGCCATTTGGCATGTATTTGTTATTTTAGGAAGCTTGTCTCATTATATTGCTGTTGTGCGATCTATGTGATAGCCAAATGTTGTGTTTTTTGAGAATTTAAATTTATGAAAAATGTAGAAATAATTTATTGTTTTATTTGTTTAATAAGTTCTTTTTCCTTGCTTGCAGGCAAAGAAAAAAAGATCGTAAACAAAGGGGTCGCTTGTTGCTATTTGGGACCTATTAATGGAAATAATTACCCTCATTATAAGCAGTCAGCCCTCAAGAAAATTCCTTCCCCGGGTTTTTTGGATCGTGATTTCTGTCTTTGTGAAGAGTACCTATTTAATGAGTCAGTTTGTTATGAACCGAGTCTCAAGAGCAAAAATTGGGGATTTTGCTCTCAAAAAATTAAGGGTGAGTACAGCTTTGGTGGCCTTATGGAGCAAAGCTCACTCTCAGAACATCTAGACTCTGCTTTTACTCATATAGTGATTGATCCTGTGCTCAAAGTTGACCTCTCTGAGCAAAAAGATATGCAGCTCTCCATGGGGACTCATGTGAAGATTTTGGGAGAGCTTGGAGAAAAATATTTTGTACAGATCCATGGTGATAATGGTAATTGGGTCAGTAAAGAGAGTTTGAGCAAGATAGATGAACTTAAAAATATGGATGAGGTGCGGCTGCGAGCCCAAATAGTCGCCCAAGCGCGAAAATTGATTGGACAGCCCTACAAATGGGGAGGTCGCTGTGCTTTTGAAGGGCATGGCTATGATTGTGCAGGATTGGTTAAAACCGCTTATATGAGCTGTGCCAAAGAATTAGCTCGCCCGGTTGGATACCAGCGACAAATGAGCACAAAAATTTCATTCGATGATCTTTTGCCTGGAGATGTTCTCTTTAGTGTGAACAAGCACGAAAAAGCGGTGCACGTTGCAATGTGGACCGGTGAAAATACTGTGATTGAGGCATCGCCCATCTCAATGGATGTGAGGGAAGTTTCACTTGAAGAGGCCTTTGCTTGTGATAGGGAAATTATCAGGAAGGGGAGAGTGTTTTACAGTGATAAAACGGGTGATTACTCTGTTTCATGTGCTAAATTTTTTTAAGCGCTGTGTGCATTTTGATTAGTTTTTAAGTGTTATTAAATAGTAATAATAAAAACCTTGTTGAAATATATTGTTTGTGTTTTAGATTTTTAAATCTTAGAAAAGTGCAGTTGAAAGCAAAAATAGCTGCGCATGAGAATACTTTATGAAGGCAGGCTTATGAATTCAAAAAAATCATCCTTTGCCCATTGGCGTCCACATCCTTGGCATGGATTACTGCCAGGGAAGAATCCACCACAAGATGTCAATGTTTACGTAGAGATAACGCCCTTTGATCTAATCAAATATGAAATTGACAAAGAAACAGGATATTTACGTGTAGATCGTCCTCAACGTACAAGCTCTCACCCTCCATCACTCTACGGTTTTGTGCCGCGTACCTATTGTGGAACAAGGGTGCAAAAGTTGTCTCCTCGATCTTTACGTGGCGATGGGGATCCTTTAGATATCTGTGTTATCAGCGAGCGTATGATTGCTCGTAATGAAGTACTATTAAATGCGCGTGTGGTGGGCGGCATTCAGATGATCGATGATCAAGAAGCGGACGATAAAATTATTGCCGTGCTTGCTAATGATAATGTATGGGGAGAGGCAAGCTCTATTAATGATCTGCCCAAAGTTTTGATTGAGCGTCTGTGTCATTATTTCAGTACTTATAAATTAATTCCAGGACGTCCCAACACCATTTCAATTGAGAAAGTATATGACGCGGATCATGCTTTTAAAGTAATTGAAGCGGCTATGGAAGATTACGAAGATACTTTTGAAAAATAGTTTTTTAAATAAAAGCATCATCCATGCCGTTGACAAGCATGGCGGCAAGCAGAGGTTTGAGCTCTTGCTCAAGCTTTTTGTTACTAAAAAGTGTTATTTTTTCTCTAAGCTCAAGACCAACAGTTTTGGGCAACGCGTACTCGATTGCGCTATGCCAGCGGCTCTTATGAAAAGATAAATAAGCTGCTGCAATACTAAGCCCAATTTTCTCAAGTGTTAATTTATGGGTGACACATATTATTTTTATAAGGACACTTCGGAGTGATTTATATTCAAAAGGGTTAGGATTTTCGAGTTTAGATGCATCGAGAAAGTCAACAGTTTTAATTTTTTGGGATATGAATTTTTCAAACCTCTGCTTTTTTAAAACTTGGGCAAGGTTAGCTATGCCATAAGAACCTGCAGCTTTCATTACCTGAAGAAAATTATTTTCATTGAGGGCCTGAAGTCTCATGAGAGCAGGATCAAAGAGTGCAGCTTTAGGTTTTGTCTTAATAAAATTAGGCAGAAAATTTTGCAGTAGAATTTTTGGTGAAATGATACTTTTTTGCTCGAGCGTTATATTTTTTAGACTTGCCTCAAGAGAGCTTCTTAAGTAGAGAGGTTCTTTTTTAAGCTCATCTTTTATCCAGCTTGGGTGTACCCAAGCAATGGTGTGTTCCGGCACAAGGAGCAATTTTCTAAGCTCAAGAATAATTTGTGTCATGCGTTCATTTTTTTCGAGTTTTAAAAAACGCGCCTTAGCTCCCTCTATGCGCCAGATTTGCTCTTCAGGAAAGAGATTTAAAATATCATCGAGGTTATTTCGTGAAAAAAGCATGGCAACGAGCAGCAAGCTTTGTTCATAGTGATGCAGTAATTTCTTGCTTTCTTTCATGACAGCTCTTTTACATTTGATGAGAATTTCAATTTTAAGTAGGGCCTAAAAAATAGGTATCCGGCAATTAACAAAGCAAGAATCGTTAAGAAAATAAGCCCCCAAATAATCAGAGATGAATTTTTTCTAGAATTTTTCTCCACACCGGCTTCTGGACTTTTCACGCTAATTTCTTTTTCTACAACATGAATATTTTCTAATGAAATGGAACCGAGTGATGAGGCAACAAGGTTTTTAATATCATCGATGCTCGGAGGGGTAGCGCCTGACTGAGTTTTGTTAACAATGCTGACCGAGGCGCTTTTGGGAAATTGATCTGCCCCCAAAGAAAGCATCACGCGGGTATCAACTACTCCGGGAAGAATACGGATAAGACTTTCGATTTCTCCCTGGCTTGCCATGATAAATCGGGCATTTTCATCGCTTTTGGTAGGAATAAATCCCGACGAACCTGGAGGGTAGACCTCCTTAAATCCTGCACGGTAACTTTTAGGAAGTTGATTATTTACTAAAATTCTTAAAGCTTGATCGAGATGTTTATTTTTTACCGTTACTTGAAAGCTCGATTGTTTTCTATCTGGAACTCGTACTTTTTGAGCTGAAATATTGTGGTCCTTGAGCAAAACAATAATTTCATTTGCATCATTTTGGCTTAGTCCATCGACAATGCTTTCACGATGTTCACATGCCATGAGGAAAAGCAAAGTCAGGGGAAGAAGATATTTTTTCATTCGCACGCTCATCAAAATTTATTTCCTTTTGATTTTTTGCGACCACTGTTCAACGCAAATATTAAAGAGCCTTTAAAAAATGCCAGCATAAAGCTGGCACCCTTTTTAACACGCGAACTATCAAGAATATTTAATAATTAAGCGGTCATCTTTTTTACTTCTTCTGCAAGATTATCTTCTTTTTTCTCAATTCCTTCGCCAACCTTGAAACGCACCATGCACGAAACACTTAAACGAGTACCGCTCGATTTAGCCAATGCATCAAGCATTCCTTGAATGCTTAAATCAGGATTTTTGACGAAAGCTTGGTCAAGCAGGCAGAAATCCTTTTTGTGCTTGGCCATTTTTCCATCAACGATCTTATCCACCATGTTCTCTGGTTTTCCAGAAGCAAGAACTTGTGCTTTAAAAATTTCTTTTTCGCTCGCTATCCAGGAGTCTGGAATGTCTTTTTCGCTTATAAAAGCTGGGTTAGATGCAGCAATATGCATAGCGATATCACGAGCGGCTGTTTGGACTTCTTCTTTCTGTGCTCCTTGAGGATCATCAAGCTTGCACTCCACTAATACCCCGATAGAACCTGCTCCATGAATGTAAGATCCATAGAGATCTCCACCCGACAAAACAGCAAAACGTCGTAGGGCAATTTTTTCACCAATGGTGGCGACCTTATCGGTGATAAGTTCTTCCACTGTTGCCCCGTTTGCAGTCTTGTAAGATGCCAAGAGGCTTCCATCGATCTCTGTGCAATCTGCACACGATTGTATATCAAAATCTTGAGCAGTTTTACTTATAGTATCAAGCACGTTTTTAAAATCGTCGTTTCGAGCAACGAAATCAGTTTCGCAATTGAGTTCTGCTATAGAGGCTTTATGCCCAGAAACGAGTATGCCAATGAGTCCTTCTGCTGCGATGCGGGAAGTTTTTTTAGCAGCTCGTGCAAGTCCTTTTTCTCTGAGAATCTTGATGGCTCCTTCCATATCACCAGCATCTGAGAGGGCATTTTTGCAATCCATCATACCTGCGCCAGTTTTTTCTCGTAATTCTTTCACCATTGATGCACTGATTTGTGTCATTTTTTTTCCTTATGTAGTCGTAAAGCTGCCCAAAAATCCAAGTCTGATAATCTTTAGAATTTTTAGGCAGCTTTTTAAAAATGTGAAAACAAAGTTGTTAACAAACTTAAGATGCTTGATCTTCACCAGCTTCTTCGCTTTGGGATTCTTCTACAGCTGCTGCTGGCTCAGTGGCTTCTTGGGCTGATGTCTCGGATTCAGCTTTTTTAGCGACAACATGAACTTTAGGACCAGATTTCTTGCGTGGTTCTTTTTTATCATGTTGAGCTGCTCCACCTTCTTTGTCAGCAGTTTTTTGTCGTCTTTCAGCAAGGTCAGCTTGGTGAGCGATATCGCCCTCTTTGCAAGCATCCGCAAGTTTAGACACAAAAAGACCAACAGAACGAATGGAATCGTCATTGGCTGGAACTGGATAGTCTACGACATCAGGATCACAGTTGGTATCGA
This sequence comes from Myxococcales bacterium, assembly GCA_023898405.1. Lineage (NCBI taxonomy): Bacteria > Pseudomonadati > Myxococcota > Myxococcia > Myxococcales > Myxococcales bacterium. The sequence goes on along the minus strand of CP060221.1, from coordinate 596,715 downwards.
GCATTGCAATGACTGGAATTTTAAGAAGGCGAGCTTCACTTACTGCAATGTGTTCTTTTTTAGGATCAATAATAACGATTGCTCGTGGAGCCTTTGTCATATCCTTAATCCCATCAAGGTTTCTTTCTAATTTTTCTAGTTCGCGAGAAAGTTTGACCACTTCTTTTTTGGGTAACTTTTCAAAAGTTCCGTCAGTGGACATCTCACTTAGTTTTCTAAGACGTTCGATCGATTGTTTGATGGTTTTAAAGTTTGTCAACATGCCACCCAACCAGCGATAATTAACGTAGTACTGGTTGGAAGCGAGGGCTGCGTCTTTAATAACTTCCTGAGCTTGCTTCTTGGTACCGACAAAGAGAATCTTTCCGCCCTTTGAAACGGTCCCTCGCATAAATTCGTAAGCATTTCTAAAAAGGCCAACAGTTTTTTGCAGATCGATGATATGAATGCCATTTCTTGGGCCAAAAATATATGGTGCCATTTTTGGGTTCCATCTTTGTGTGGAGTGACCAAAGTGTGCTCCGGCCTCAAGCATTTCTCTCATACCAATTTTATTAGACATTAATTCCTCATTTAAGCTCGTAAGCTTGTTTAGGGTTATTCCTTCACACTCATTTACGGCATTGAAATCTCTTAGACCCCCTCTACAGGGGCACCCAAAGAGGCCTGAGTGTGTGTGTTATGAGCTTGCTATAGCAGTGAAAAACATAAACTGCAACGAGCTTGAATTTTTGTGTGGGTGAAAGAGTTATGGCCTTGTGGTATGCAAGCTATCAGACTGATAATAAATAATAAATTTAAAAAAATATAAAAATTTATTTAATTTATTGTTGTTTAATAATATTATAATTGAGAATTTTATAGGGGGCCATATTTTATATGGAAGGAGATCTGTCCTACTGGATAATACTGTTGTTGTGTCTGGTTTTAGCGGCTATATTTTCTGCGGCAGAAACCGCACTGACATCGGTGCCAGAGACCTATATTAAGAAATTAATTGATGAGAAGCAGATATTTATCAAGCCATTCGTACTGTGGATGGAGCGAAGCAATAGAATTCTCACTACAATTTTGGTTGGCAGTAACATTGTAAATACTTTGATCGCAGTAGTAGCAACACTTTATGCTCAAGAATTATTTCAAGATCATGTCATTACCATCGCCACAACCTTTGTTACGCTTGCCTTAGTAATTTTTGGTGAAATAACTCCTAAAACCTTTGCTCGGCACAATGCCCGTAGCATCGTCAAATGGATTGTTTATTTCATGTATCCGGTATATTTCTTGCTTTTTCCCGCCGTGTGGTTACTGACTCACTTTGCTGTTTTGTTAGTGCAGGCTTTAGGGGGAAACACCAAAAGAAATGGTCCCTTGGCCACAGAGGAAGATATTGAGTATCTCATAAAGCTTTCCCATCAAGAAGGTGTGTTCAAGCAAGAACAAGGAAAGCTTTTGCAAAGTGTGATTTCTTTTCGCGATACAACGGCACGGGAAATAATGGTGCCGCGCATTGAGCTTTGTTCGCTCAAAGTCGATTCCGAATTAGTAGATATTCTGCGCGAAGTAGCAGAGCATGGCTACACAAGATGGCCAGTATACGCAGACGACATCGATCACGTTGTTGGTATTTTTTACGTCAAGGATCTCATTAGATTTCAGCTAAGTCACGGGGCTGATTTTAATTTAAAAAATTACCTGAGAAAACCACTTTTTGTTCCTGAAACAATGAAGCTCAATGCAGTATTGAGAGAATTTCAAAAGCTCAAAGTGCATTTGGCTATTGTGGTTGATGAATATGGCGGCACTGCAGGGATTGTGAGCCTAGAAGATATATTAGAGGAAATTGTTGGCGAGATTCGTGATGAATATGATCAAGAAGAAAAAGCCGCAGTCATTAAAATAAATAAAGATCATTATGTTGCCGATGGCAGAGTAAGTATTTCTGATTTGGCAAAACTAAGCGGCATTCACTTGCCCACACACGATGCATATGAAACTTTGGGTGGATTTATAATTGATTATTTTGGGAAAATTCCTAAAAAAAATTCGCTTGTTAGAGAACAAGAATGGATTTTTAGGGTTATTGAAGTTGAAGAAAAACGTGTAGTGAAAATTGATATCAGTCGAGCATCTGAGCAAAAAATAGACGAGTGATCAGAAGTCTTTGCTTTAGGACTTTAATGAAAATAATTAAGCAATGCTTTTTGCTTGGTCTGGGAAAGCATGTCAAATGAAATAACTAATTTTTAAGTGCAAAAACCCACCAAATGGCTTTTTAACTATTTTTAAAGCAGCTTTAGGCAAAAACTCTGGTGTTATTGGCCAGTTTTTTATTTTTATGCTAAGTCCGCACCATGAGATTACAGGTGAGCTTGTGCCAGAAAAAAAAAGTTTTTTAAGTGATGCGCGTTTAGTATTTTTTTCTTCTCGACGTTTTTTGGAGGAGCGATTCTTATTGCTTCCGGCTAAAAGAATTTTTGCTTTAGCATTTTTAGGAGTTTTTTTGGGTCTAGGGCTGGGAGGTCTCATTAACTACGCCATTTCTCTTGCTGTAGAACACGACTTTCTAGACCGGGTAGAGATGTATCATTCAGCACTGGCTGCCTTAGGTCTTGATAAAGATTCCTTTATAGAAATGTTAAAATTGCAGCGTTCTTACTCATTTTTGCTGGCGGTTTTGTCTCCCGTTATCGCTTATATGGCACCTCATATTTTTGGGGGGGCTCTTTTCATTTTTCTTAGGCTTTTGGTTCGTCTTCCCGAGATAAAAATCGATTTTTTTCATACGATGGAGTGTGCTTCTGTTGCTTTGTGCTCCATGATATTTTACGCGATTCCTTTTATTGGGCCTTTGCTGGCTGTGACTTTGGTGGTCTTAAATCTATCCCGTGCACTTTTTAAACAATATAAGATGACAGGATTTATGAAGGGGATGAGTATTTTTTCTGCGCTTTACCTGTGCTTTTTTATTCCAGCCGCAACCTTGCAGGTATTGGCTCAAAACATGGTGCATTTATTTAAATGATCCAAAAATAATTTTGAAGCTCGCTAAAAAATTATTGCAGCTTTTAAAATGCGCTATCTTCTTTAAAAAAAGGAGATTTTATGAGCGCATTTTTCTACGAAATAATTCGGGCAGAACATCTTTTGTTTTATTTTTTTGCATACGCTTTAGCAGCTACGCCTACTTCATATTTAGTTGCCCGATTTATTCATAAGAGCGATGCGCGTTTAAAAAAAGATTTTGTTCATAGCGCATCGACAATATGGCGCACGTGGTCGAAAAAAACAGGAATTGCAGTTTTTGTGTTGGATTTTTTAAAGGGTTTTATACCTTGTGCCATAGCTTTTTCGCTGATGGTACCTGTAGAAATTATTGCTATTATTGGTCTATTTGCGGTGCTTGGTCACTGTTTTTCAGTTTGGCTCATGATGAGTGGTGGAAGAGGAGCTTCAACCAGCGCTGGAGCAATGGTGTTTGTAAGTTGGCCCATTGTTGTTTTGGGGTTAATAGTTTTTTTAATGTCAGTGCTCCTTGGTGCGCGAGTTGAAAGAGCAAGTTTTTATGCAGTTTTAGCAACAGTATGCGCTTTTTCTATTTGGTCAGTGAACAACTTGGTCTTTATAGGTGTTTTAGTCATGGGCGTTGTTGTGTTATGGCGCCATCGATCTTTTATTTTTATTAAACCCTGAATGTAGAGGTCAGCATATGAACAAAAAAGCTTTATGCATTATGGTGCTTTTTTGTTTTCTAGCTTTTTCGTGTTTTAGGCGCCATAGGCCCAATGAAAATGCTTTATTACAACAAAGGGCTTGTATAGAAAGTATCAACATTCAAGACTATGAACGCGCTCAGGTGCACTGTGAACTGTGTTTAGAATACGATTCATCAATGCCAGAGTGTTTAAATGCTATTGGTTTAATAGCTTTGAGCAAAGCTGATGAAAGCAAAGCGATAAAATTTTTTACCCAGGCTCTTAGGCAAGATAATGATTACTCAGAAGCACGAAATAACATTGGAACCATTTATTTTTCTCATGGAGAATTTAATGAGGGTCTCAAATATTTCGATAGAGCTCTTGAAGTTGATCCATCCAATACCGATGCTCGCTACAACTGTGGCTTAAGCCACTTTCGTTTAGCTGAGCGAATGCGTGCTCAGGGAAAAATAAAAGAAAGTCTCAAACACTTAGTGCAAGCTGAAGACCAGATAAAAAAATTATTGGTGATTGAGCCAGAATATGAGCATGCCTACCGAGATTTGGGGCTTATTGAATTGAATCGTTATGACCTTAGTGAATTTTCTGATAAAGCCAAAATACTTTTAAACAAAGCTCAAAAGGCATTTGCCGAGTGCCTTGTGCTTAACCAGGAAAACGATGGGTGTCACGAAGGTATGGCGCAGGTAAAAACCGAGCAAGGCTATTTTGATCAAGCATTTTCGCATTATTTTTTGTGCCTTTCCCATGCTCCAAATAATTCAGCTTGTCGTCATGGTATTGCTGCAGCTTTTGAAAAGAATGCGCTGGCAGAAAGAGGCTATCAAAAATTTCGTGAAAATCTAAAAGACGAACAGGGGAGCGCTGATGCGCACGAAGCATTTTGTGCAGCCTTATTCGAAAGAGGATTAAAAAGTGAGGCCAAAGCGGAGTGTGAAAGAGCATTGGCTAAAAATCCAAAATTATGTGGAGCTCACTTTAGGCTGGGTAATTATTATGCCGCACTTTTGGATGCAGACAAAGCCCTTCAACATTGTCAGGAATATTTGTTGTGTGAAAAAACTCCAATAAATGTCAAACAGCAGCGGGTGTGCCAAGAAATAGTGACGCTTACTCGGCGCTAGTGGAACTTCCCTTATGGCAATCAAACTCATAGTAAAATCTGACAAAAAAAATAATTCTCGTGAAGAATATGTGCTCGATGATTTGGTTATTAGTGTAGGGAGAAGCCAAAGCTGTACAGTGGTGTTGTTGCAGCGAGAGGTAAGCCGTCGCCATTTTGTTGTGAAATTTGAAAATGGCACATATTTCATTGTGGACGAAGGATCTACACATGGTACCTGGCTAGATGATGAAAAGCTTGAGCCTGGTAAAAATTATGTTTTGTCAACTTCGCAAATTGTCAAAATACCTGGTGTAACTATCGAGCTTTTCAACGATCATAAACCCCCAAGGACAGATAAAACTACTTTGGTTGCGCGCAAATTAATGGGAGAGCTTTTTGAAGACTTTTCCATGAAAGAGGAAGTTTCTTTTTTATTTGATATCACACATCAAAAAAAATATTTTTTCAACAGCGAATCATCCTCATTTATTTTAGGAAGAGCTTCGCATTTGGATTTTGTTGTAGATGATGAAGCAATTAAAAAAGAGCATCTTTCATTTGCCAGAGATATTAATGGCACCAGAGTCATTGTGATCAATAATGCTCAGCTGATTGTGAATGATGAGCTTATAAAAGATTCAACTCTTCTTTATCATGGCGATCTAATTTCTATTGGTGAAACCCAACTATGTTTTTTTGAACGCGAAGATCAAAAGCGTGTCAAGGAGCTTCTTTTAAAGCATTCTACGCAGGAAACAAAACAGGATGAGAAGGCTACACAAATAATAGAGCCAGAGGATAGTGCTACCAAGGAAGAATATTATGCTCGTAGGTCCACTGTTTTGAAGGGGCTCGATTATTTATTTTTTGTACTCTTTATTATATTTTCATGCGGTTTATCGTGGTTGTGGTTAAAAATGACATAGGACAGAGCCTGTTCGAATGCCACGAAAATTATGTAGCTCAGGCATGAAAGTTTCTAGCTTTGGATCGTGAGGCCATATTCCCAATCGGGAGAGAATTTCTTTTACGACGAGCGGGCGGATATTTTGCTTGTGATCCCCGTCAATAATTTTTATAGCGATGCCTGCGCCTTTGGGAAAGCGTTTGCTCGTCTGGATAGAGATTGCTTGCATACCGTCAGCGCCTGTCTTTGAAAAAATTGTTCCTTGGGCTGCTTTCATTAGAACAGTATCAAAGCGCTCGTGTCCTGCCACATATTCAGGGTAGCTGACGGCACCACTCCAAATTTGTACTAAAGACTGCGCATGTTTCATATCTGCATCGCAGTGTCCTAAGCGAGCATACATTAAAGCGATGCGAGAAAGCGGCAAACAAAACGAAGGCAAAGAGCAGCCGTCAATGCCGCTTTCAATCTTATCTTGATCATAGTCTGCAATAGTGCTGACAACATCTAGAATTCTTTTTTGAATTTCATGGTCGAGCCTTTCATATGCAGGGTCGGCTTTGAGTTTTTTGCACAATAAAAGCATAGCGGTGTGTTTTCCAGAACAATTATTATGCAAAGCAGTTGGTTTTTGATGATGAAGCAAAAGATCAAGCTGAGTAGAAAGGTGATAGGGAGCATGAATGCCACAGCGCAAATCACTTTCATTAAGTCCGTTGAGGCGCAAAATTTCTGCGAGCCGTTGAGTGTGATAGGTCTCACCACTGTGAGAGCTGATAAAAAGAGCGATATCTCTTAAACTTAATTTTTCTAAAATGCCCTCCTCAATAACTGGAATGAGTTGAAAAGGTTTGGCGCACGAGCGCATGTGCGTTCTCGCTTCAGTCTCACCCACCTGAAGAAGCGATGTGCCATCTGCATCTTGAACAGAAATCAATCCTCTGTGACTGCATTCCATGATGGGGTGGTGATGGTGCGAAACCCCTCGGTTTAAAGAAAAAAGTACAGGGGCTGTCTCTAATGTATTGTTATTATTCATTTTATGAAAATGCCTCTTTGATAACGACTTTTATTTTTTAAATCTAATTTAGCAATAATGTAAGTGATGTTTTGACGAGAATTTAAAAATTAAAGAAATTATGTTTTTGAATTACTGACTTAGAATTATGAGAAAAACAGGTAGAAGTTCAATACTTTTAACTATTGGTTTATGAGACCATTATAATCCACAAAAAAACACACCCCAACATCACTGGGGTGCTTTTATCCTATAATTGAGAAACACTCTTTCCGACTCCGAAAGAAAAATAAATTAACTCCCTCTTACATTTCGGCTTCGCTTGTTGTCTCACCTTCCTCAGGATCAGCGGTTGGAGCTGCTCACCAACAATCCAACCGCGCATAAACACAATGTTAATACTTTGGCTAACTTAATAATATGAACCAACCTCATTCGTCTAGCCAACATGATGTGTAACTACGCGAGTAGTTTTAACCAGATGAAGCAGGCAAAGCACGCCCTGATCAGGAATCAGCAAAGAGATTTAGTAGTAATCGATTGGTGAGAAAATTCTTTTTGCTTAAATTTGGTTATTTGGTGTTTTTAATTTCGTGATATTTTTATTTTATCTGTTATGTAATTTACGGTATTTTTATTTTTATTATTTATATTTGAATTGCAAGAGATTTTAAATGTTTAATTTGTTGGTTAAATTTGCTTTGATTTTAATAGTGTCCGTGCCAACTTCTGCAGGAAGCGCCTTATCTCCCATCACTGATGCTTTGAAATCTACATCTTGGTCGGGTAGGCTCTATCAAAGTGAAAGGCTTCCGGAAACAAAAATTCGCTTTCATTTAAGCCATCATCTAGGTTCCTCAGCAGGTAGCTATTATGAAATCTATCGGACCTATTCTGAGCAGATAGGAACTTTTCAACGGTGGTCAGAGGAATTGTTGAGCAATAAAAAATTGCCAGTCGAAACCCAAGTTGAAGCAGAAGAGAGCATTAGTGATGGCAAACGCAAGCTATCGTGGCTCATTACAGAAAAACCGAGATCTAAAAAATACTATGATGAAGCAACTGGTGAATACGTTGATAAAGATTATTTTGTCGAGTTTACTTTTTATGATAGCGGCTACCTAAACCCTAAAAAAGGCGATGTAGTTTTGCAGCTCAGTATTCCCTTAGAAGATTTTGGACTGAGATTCTCAGATAAAAAAGGCAAGGCATTTATTTCAGATAACTTGCATTCCTTGACTGTCCGCTGGGGAGATGAGGGACTCAAGGTGGGGACCAACTATGTAGAATCGAAAGTTCCTGCAAAGGGCATTTTTCAAAGCCGAGGAATTTACGGGTTTTTGGTGCAATTTGATCAATAAATAAGTCTTTTTAATACGCCCTCCGTACTTTTGTGGAGCAGTTGGATCATACTGAAAAACTGATAGAAGGGCGCTCATGAAAGCTCGGTTGTGTTTTTTATTGATCCAAAAAAATTTCTCGTTCGCCTTTCGCATTAAGAACCGGTCCCACCAGACCGGCTTTTTCCATGTGCTCAACGATGCGAGCTGCCCGGTTGTAGCCTACGCAAAGATGTCTTTGCAAAAAGCTTGTGGAGCATTTTTGGTATTCTCGTACGATTGCGATAGCGTCATTTAATTTTTCATCAGCCTCGCTGTTGTCAATGCTATCTCCCATATTTTCTGAAGAGTTTTCTTCAAAGTTGGCGATTTCTTCGTTGTATTCGCAAGGATGTTGAGATTTGAGGAAATCTACAACTCGCACCAGTTCTTTTTCTGAAATAAAAGCGCCGTGAACACGGGTAACATCGCTGGTTCCTGGAGGAATAATTAAAACATCACCTTTGCCCAATAATTTTTCTGCACCAGTTTTATTGATAATAGTTTTTGAATCATGGCTCGATGCCAAGCGAAACCCCATTCTGACTGGAAAGTTGGCTTTGATGACCCCTGTGATCACATCAACACTCGGCCGCTGGGTGGCTAACATAACGTGGATTCCTGCTGCACGCGCTTTTTGTGCAAGGCGCATGATGTAGCCTTCTACTTCCTTACCTGCTACAGCAAGTAGGTCAGCATATTCGTCAACTACTATAACAAGATAGGGAATCTGCTCGTGCTTTCTTCCATTGGGTTCTTTTAAGTGGTCAGAACCAATAGTTTTTATTTTTTCGTTGTAGGTGCTGATATCACGCACTGCTGCTTCTTTCATTAACTCATAGCGTTGATCCATTTCCTTTACGGCCCATTTCAGCGCGTTGGCAGCTTTTTTTGCTTCGATGATAGGTGGCAGTAAAAGATGAGGAATGCCGTTGTAGATTGAGAGCTCAAGCATTTTAGGATCGATCATCAAAAAGCGTACTTCGGCAGGAGTTGCTCGGTAAAGAATGGAGCAAATCATAGCGTTGACGCTTACGGATTTACCAGAGCCAGTTGTACCCGCTATCAAAACATGGGGCATGTCAGCAAGATTCATGAAATATGGATCGCCCTCAACATTTTTTCCGATGGCCATGCAAAGTTTGCCAGGCTGCGAGCGATAAATATCATTGGCGACAATTTCTTTTAAAAATACCGTCTCTCTATTGTCATTGGGTACTTCAATCCCAACGGCGCCCTTTCCTGGAATAGGGGTGACAATACGAACATGTACAGCTGACATAGCCATAGCAATGTCGTCAGAAAGAGCAGCAATGCGCGACAATTTTATGCCCGGCGCAGGAACAAATTCATAGTTAGTGACTACAGGGCCTGGTCTTATTTCTCGTATTTTTCCTTCAATGCCAAATTGTAAAAAAGCGCGTTGTAAGCGTTCGGCCTCTTTTTTAAAATGATCGGGTGCGACAGTATGAGGTGTCGGTGCATCGTAATTCAAGAGCTTTAATGGAGGGAGACTAAAGACAACATCTTTTTTTTTATTATCTTTCTCTGCTCGCTTAATGGCTGAGATATCTTTTTTTCGATCTCGTTCAATAATGTGGATATCGCTATCAAAGGTAGGGCTTTTCACCATAATAGGTGCTATTTCTGTTGAGCTTTCTGTTGCTGCTTGTTCAGGCTCAGAAATAAAAGATTCTTTATCTTGGTGACTTTGCTCAAGCCTTGGCTGCGCACGTTCAATATTGGATAATGATTCATATTTAACCACAACGTGAGTGGCTTTCTCCTTTCGTTTTTCTTTGAACCTTTGAAACAATAGACGAATATACGCACTGATGCGATAGAAGCCTTTAGCAATGAGGGGCCTATCAACAATTAAAACAACACCTGCAAAAATAGTACTTAGAGCTACGACAAAGAGCCCACCTTTAAAGAGATGACTCATAAAAAAAGCACTAATTCTAATTCCTAAACGCCCACCCAAAGCTGGAGAAAAAAATGAAAGAATAGGGGCTATTCCTAACAAAATAAAAGTAATGCCGGTAGCGCGGTAAGCATTTAGTATGCTTGGGTTATCAAAAATGAATTTAATGGAAAAAAGCAGGAGAGTAAGTGGAAGAATAACTGAGAGTATTCCCACATAGTTTACTAATACAGCAGATATTTTAGCCCCCACTGGGCCAAGCCAATTGTTAAGCTGATGTTCATTTAAACCTGGTAGATTGTCCGCTGAACTATAAGTAGCGATTGATAGAAAGAGCATAAACGAAAGAGCAAAACTTATGATTCCACAAAGCTCCTTTATGATTATTTTTTTCTGTGCGGCGTTTGTTTCTTGCTCGCCCTTTAAAAATTTTTTCATGAGTCGCCATAGTGAGTTTATTTTGTTTGAATAAATAGTGAATACTTTTGCCATAATTTACCTAAGTTAGCAGCCACATAAATTTTATTTGAAGTTAATACACAAAAGGTGTGAAGCAACATCAAGATGGCCGTATTTTTATAATACCAGCCCGATTCGCGAACAAAAATTTTCCTCACATATCAAAGATTTTTCCAGGATTTAATACATTATGAGGATCAAAAGTTTTTTTTATGCCTTTTTGGATATCGATGAGAGCTTGGGAGTGCTCAAGGTGAAGATAAGATTTTTTTTGCAGACCAATGCCGTGTTCTGCGCTCAATGTACCACCTAAAGAAAGTACTTTTAGTAACACTCTGTGACGTAAATCTTGCGCAGTATGGCTGTATTTTTCATTATTATACATAATTTGCACATGGAGATTGCCATCTCCGGCATGACCAAACAAAGCACACAGAAGATGAGGTTTTTGCTCTTGAGCTTTAAACCAATAGCTAAATTCCTCCATCGAGCATAAGGGTATAGCCATATCCTCTGATAATTTTTTGCCCAACCATGAAGAACACGCTTGGCTTAGGCTTGAGCGAATTTTTCTCAGGTGTTCGTGTTCTTCTTTGCTGTGCGCATATTCAGAGCGAAGCGTTAGATCTTCCAGATCGTTTTGAATCATTTCAAGCTGTTTTTGAGCGCCACCCAGGTAAGATGCATCGCACTCGATCAAGAGGGCTGCGCAATTATCACCAAGATGTTTGAAGTGTCCTTGGTGCTTAAGGGCAGATATGCAATTCTTATCGATATATTCGAGTGTTTTTGGTAAGTGTCCACAGTGCAGTACGCGCGTCACTGCCTTGAGGGCTGTGCTGTCTTTTTCAAATAAAAAAAGTGCGGCGCTTTCATCTTTGGGAAGGGGCAAAAGGCGCAGAGTAAATTTGGTGAACACAGCTAAAGTTCCCTCGCTACCGCATAAAAGTGATGCGATGTCATAGCCACTTACACCCTTAGGACAACGTTTACCGAAATTGATGACTTCTCCAGTTCCTAAAATGGCTTGTCCTCCCAAAAGATAATCTCTGGTGCTGCCGTATTTAAGCGTAGAAGGGCCTGATGCATTTTCTGCCACATTGCCGCCAATAGTGCACATAGTCCACGATGCTGGATCAGGAGGGTAAAATAAGCCATGAGCTTTAACTGCTGTTTGAAAATCTCCCAATATCACACCTGGCTCCACTTCAGCAGTAAGATTTTTTCTATCAATTTCAATGATGCGATTGAGTTTTGTAATATCAATAATGACACTTTGTGGTGTAGCAATAGCTCCGCCCGACTTGCCCGTACCAGCGCCGCGTATCACCAAGGGAATGCAATGATTAATGCATGCTTTGGTGACCCATATAAGTTCATCGATAGTGATTGCTTTGATAACAGCTAAAGGAAGAGATGGGGAAACGTTAGTTGATTGATCACACTGCGCGTAAAACTTTTCATCTTTGCCAAGCAGGATTCGATTTTTGCTGATTTTTGTTTTTAGAAATTCAAAAAATGCTTGTTTATCAGCCATGGTGCGCTCGAAAAAATATTATCATTCCAATGATGAGCGAAAGTGTAAAAGCAGAAATTATGGCTCGTACTGCAATGCGACCGATAGCTAAATTTCTCTCTCTTTTGTTTTCACTTAAACTATGTCTTCGTATGTTTATTGCCATCTGAAATCCTTAGAAATTGGTTTCATTAGATAAATAAAGCTTATTAAAATATATGCCATGGTATTTTGCCTGAGTAAAAAAGCCAAACCCAATGCGATAATGCTTGATAGACTCGTCAGTGAAAATTAAAGGACATATTTTGTTTTTTGGATCCAAGCAACACTCTTATTGAGAACAGAGTGAGTAAACAAGCCAAATATTTACTCTTGTGCACATAGTCATAAAAGGTTTTTATTGGTAGAAATAGTTTTGATCTTATGGTGATGGTGAACTTATGAAAAAGTTTCTCGCTTTGATTTTTCTAATTCTTTTAGCTGTAATAGGCTACGTCAGCTATGCCCACTTAAGTGGAGGTGCTGTGCCGACCTTTGGTCTTCCTATCGGAGGTGAACAGGTACTTATTAGGAAACAAGCATTGCGATTTTTTGAAGATATTAAATTTAAAAATATGAGTGGACTAAAAGATTTTGTCGATGAAAATACTGACTTAGCAACTGTTAATAATTTTATTGTTAAAACGATTGGTTTTGTTCCAGAGAATGTAGATCTGCAGTCAATGAAAGTAGAAAATATTGAGCTTGACTCGACCAAGAAACGAGCACGTGTAAAAATCCACCTTACTGGCATCGAGCTTTCTGAACATAAACCTTTTGATAGCAACAAAATAATTTTTTTGTATCAGGCCGACAAGCATCGTTGGCTCATCGATGTAGATAATATTTCTCTTTAAATAGCAGCATTCATATCTAAAAAAAATCACAATTTTTTGAGTGAACAGATTTCCCTCCTAAGCAAACAAATTGGCTAAAAGGGGGGAGATATGATTAAAAACTCTCAAAAAATTCTTGCAGTTATGGGTGTGTTGGTAATAACTTTCAGCTCGCTAAGTGCGTCCGCAACCAAATATTGTGCCTATATCGGTAAAGAGCCAGACGGCACTACAGTTCCAGGGGTAGAAGGTGTAGGTCAGGGCGCAACAATGAATATTGCATGTCAAAGGGCACTAAGAATATGCAATAGAAAGCTAAGTATTGCAAAACAAGATGGTATTGCAAGTCAAAATGCTGAATGTAAACGTTATCTAGTTCCTTAGAAAGTATTTAAGAAATCCGAGTATATTTCTATGAAATGTCGTGCGTATGAACGCTGTGTTTAGGTATATATGAGTAGCCGAACACCAAATCAACGAAAAATACTCTTAAATGGAAATTTTTAGATACGAGCTCTTAGTTTGATTTTCGCTAGAAATTTAGACTGAAAAAGGCGCCTCAAGGGTAATATATTCCGATATTTATCTGCGAGGAGCCGACAAATGTGTGCGGCATCAGTTATAGACTTTGATAGCCTGAAAATTCGATCTAAATCACTATCCTATCTAGGCGCGCTGTTATGGAAGTGAGTATTTCCCATACAATTGTGTTGCAGATGAGGGCCCAATCAGAGGCTTTGATGCATTTATTGTCTTCGTTTCCAATCAGTGTTGCCATCTCTCCTTCCTGAGCTTCAGGAATGTCACTTATATCGACGGCGCACGAGTCCATGGATATTGTGCCAATGATTGGGGCCTCTTGTCCTTTGATGAGCACTTTTGCCTGATTACTCAGACGACGCGAAATGCCATCACCATAACCAATAGCAAGAATAGCCACTCTTCGTTTTGTCGGTGCATGATAAGTATGTCCATAACCAATGCACGTCTGAGGTGGAATTTCTTTTATGGCGATAATCTGCGATTTGATGCTCATTACTGGAATAAGTTCACTTTTATTGTCAAAAGGGCTGTAGCCATAAAGCAGTAAGCCAGGGCGATTAAGGAGCTGAAGATGAGCAAATCGTTCGGACAAATTAATTTTTCTGAGCAATGTTGCACTGTTAGCAAAATGAACATAGTTGAAAGAAATATTGTTGTCCAAAAGATAATCCAAGCATTGCTCAAATCTCTTTATCTGTACGTCGGTAAAATCTGAGTTAAGATCATCGGCCATGCAAAAATGTGTCGCAACTCCTTCTATTTCAATATGAGCATGATTTTTTAGTTTTTTAAACTCTTCGTCATAACCGTGCATTAGGAGTTTTTGGTAATCGAAACCATTTCTTATGAAGCCAGTATCAAATTTGAGGTGCACAGAAATTTTTTGTTTTCTATGGGTGGCAAATTCTGTGATATCCCTCAAGGCTCGTATCGATGAAATTACTGGGGTGATTTTATATCGAAAAATATCTTTGCTTTTTCCAACAAATGCGCCCCCATCGAACAAAAAAATTTGATTCTTGATTCCATGTGCGCGTAAGCTTCGTGCCTCTTTGAGTGCTGCTACACCAAAAGCTATACCTGGCCGATCATTAAGAATCGAGGCTATCTGCAAAAGTCCATGACCATAAGCATTGGCTTTGACCATGACGATCATTGGTTGAAGCATTGTTAACTCTTCAATAAATGCCAAATTCTTAAGCAAAGCCTGTCGGTTGATTAGGGCTATCGAGCGATACATAATCATTCCCATAGAAAATAAACTCAAGTCTATTGAGAATAAAAGTCTTGAATAGCCCCCCTGGCTTTCAGGGCCTCAAACATAAGCGAAAAAGGTTCATTATTTTCTAGTAAATCCATGCCCTGGCTTACGAGACGGCTTATTTGAGCTTTATCGCGCTGTAAAAATTGTGCGACTTCACTCACGCTTCTTTGGGCTCCAATCACTGCGGCTGTAGCAAGAAGCCTTCGTGCCATCACCAGATCCTGTCGTCTGGAGGGGCTTTGTAGGTTTTCCAAAGAGATGCTCAGAAGCAAACTTGTACGTTGAGCCAAAGTTTTTACCGAAGATTTTTTGGCCGGATGGGCAGAGCCTGTGGCTTTATGTAAAAAATGGCTCGGGTTTTTTTGGCTTGAGCCAACTCCTGGACTGATTATCTTTACGCCATAACTATCTGCCTCCAAAGCTTTTTGCTCTACGAAGCGACTAAAGGCCCTGCGGCTCGATTCAATGTCATTGCCAAAACTTTCAAGCACCAACTTAGTTGAGACAAAATCGATGTTGTGTTGGAGCATTCCCATGTAAGCAGCATGGGAACTGTAAGGATAAAGTTCAGCTCTACGAAGAATGCCTTGGCGGACGGGCCATAGGTGAACTCCCCTCACTACATCTGAAAGGTCATGAGGATCAAATATGAGCGATTGAAACCTTCCTCGGAATAAGTGGCCTATGCTTTGAAATTTGCGATTCATATAGGCACTGTAACGAGCATGAAGCCGCTGCATAATGCGAGGCAGTATGAGGCGGTTAGGTTCAATTACCAATCTCAACTCTTTTTCGAGCAAGGCGAAAGCATAAACTTTAAGCAGACGATCTCGTGTCATCTGTCGGAGTACATCCAAGTAAAAACAATAGTCACTTTGCTCTGTAAATAAACTCCTACCTTCATTGGCATGAGCTATTACCAGATGCGGAACGTTGAGCCAGGTAATTCTCTTTAATCGTGACAATTTTTTCACCCAAAATAGTTAAAGACCAAAGTATTCTACCTTAATCAAGACGGTGAATTAAAATTTAACAAGCCGTTCTTTGCTTTGGTTCTTTTTTAAAATACTAACAGCTAGGATGGCCCATTATCCGAAAGAGTGGTGATCTTATGGCAACTTCTTTTATCGACCTCATTGAGGAATACGCTAATAATTTTATTGATGACGATACCAAGAAGCGTGTAGAACAGATTGCTGCACGACAGACAAATGAGTTTGGAGTCGATCAGTTTGGACTCGATGCGCGAACTTTACGTGCGGTTGTGCCAATTTTATGCTGGTTTTATCACCATTATTTTCGTGTAGAAACTTTTGGAGCCCAACATATTCCCAAAGGTCGCATGATGGTGATCGCTAACCACTCGGGTCAACTACCTTTCGATGGTGCGATGATTGCTGCAGCTTTTTTATTAGAAGCAAAAGAGCCGAGACTTTTACGGGGAATGGTTGAAAGGTGGACATCCGAGATTCCTTTTGTTTCTACTTTGCTTCCTCGTTTAGGACAGGTGGTGGGAAGTCCTTCTACCTGCAAAACCCTCCTAGAAAACGAAGAAGGGGTTATTGTTTTTCCTGAAGGTGTCAAAGGAATCTCTAAATTATTTTCGGAGCGTTATCAGCTCACAAGTTTTGGTACAGGTTTTATGCGTATTGCTTTAGCTGCTAAGGCACCAGTGGTTCCAGTAGCTTTGATAGGAGCAGAAGAGCAAGCTCCTGCTGTCGCAAACTTAGCACCATTGGCTAAAACTTTGGGTATACCTGCGCTGCCTATCATATTTCCTCAACTTGTACCGCTGCCATTACCGGTTAAATACCGTATCTACATTGGTGAGCCAATATATTTTAATGGGGATGGTACTGAAGATGACGATGATATTGCTGTGATGGTAAAAAGTGTAAAAGATACCGTTCAGCAGATGATTAAAAATGGATTAGAAAAAAGAAAACACATATTTTTTTAGCCTGTTTCAGTGGCGTTACCAGCTGTTCTTCCATGGCTGCCTTCCTTTGCTCGGAAAGCTAACCATATGGAATGAACGGCTTTTTCGATCAGGGTTCCTTAAGCGATATTCAGGTTAAATTAATTATTGTTATTTAATTTAACTACATCATTAACTAATTTATACTGTTCTTCAGTTTGAACTGAAAATATTCTTTGATTTTTTAATTGTTTTACTCGCTCATAAACATTTGTTTCATTATCAGAACCATATATTATACTATAAGCTGAAATGAATGTTCCAGCTCTACCCACTCCAGCGCTGCAATGAACTATTAAATTATCATTATCTTCATTAATACTTTTTACAGTTTTTATGATTTCTAAAAATTCAAGTGCATCCACTACTCCGTGATCAGGCCATTTAATATAGTGCAATATAATATGTTCTTTTTCTTTATTGTTTTTCTTCATAATTATTGTATACTTTATCAAGGAACCATTCATAAGATCTTCTTTTTTCATAAAAGAAACAGTAATATCTCCAGCTAAATAATCATCACAATCTTTAGGCCAATAACAAATGGCTTTAACTCTTCTGCTCTCCATAAAATTTGTAAGCATAATCGTAGTTTTTGAATCAGACTCCCAAATCATTTGCCATTGATCATCAATTGTACCCAAAAGAGGTGCTTGAGACTGAATAAATTTATGAGAAAAATCATCAAAATTAATAACGCTTGCATTTATATATCTATTATTATCTAACTTGTATTTAAAATTATTCATAAATGTAAGAATATCTTCATAACGATCTTTACCTTCTTGATAGGAATTTAATTTTTTTGATGACTTATTAAAGTCATCTATTTGAGAAAGATTATAAAATTCAATAGGAATCATAATGTTTTGATCAAGATTAATAAGTTTTAAATATAAATCATTATTTGTGTTTTTTATAGATGATATGCAGTATTTAATATTTTCAATATTTTTATAAATAAAATTCATAAAAGATATGTTAATATCTTTTTCATTTAAATGTTTTATTATTGAATTATAATTTTTTACTATAAAATTTACTACCTTATTGGCGCAAAAATTATTTATTGGATATTTGGATCCTAAAATTAACTCTAAAAATTTTATACCTTGCGATGAAATTTTATTTTTTTCTTGGAAATAACTTTCAAGATCAAAAGTGTTTAATTCTTCAATCATTAAGTAATCAACGGAGTTTATACCTTGATCCTCATCTATAAAATCTTCAATAAAATATATTGTTTCATCTAATGAATCTTTATATGTTTTTAAATCTTCTATAAATAAATTTAAATTTATATCTGTTTTTCTTTCTCTAAGGTTTAAAATAAAATCATTAATGCTTTCAATGTTGTAATCAATAAAATTGATAACTCCTTTTTTGAAGTTATTACACAGATTTTCATCTTTTTTATTGATTATTTCTATTATTTCAGGATACTTTGTTAGTATTGAAGTGATTATTTCATTAGAATTTTTTTCATCTTCTAAATAGTTTTTAACATCTAAAACGCTGTTTATTGTATTGTTAACATTTATCATAAAATCATTAATTTGTACTTCTGGTTTTAAAATATTATCAATAAAATTTTTAATCATTAAACATTTTTCATTATCAGATAATAACTTATTTTCTTCATCTAAATCTTTGTTAATTTTTCTTTTTTTTGTTGCCGGTTCACTGTCATTCTCTTCTTCAGAAGGTCTTTGGTGTCCATTGTTTCCTTGCTTGCTTTCAGTGTTTGTGGCAAATAAAGATGTTTGCAATAAGATGTATACTATAAAAAATTTCATATTTATTACCTTGTGTTATTAATAGTGGTTTCTTGTATCACAGTTTAGATAGATTGTCAATTATTAATGCGGACGGGAGGCGTACGTATAAATAAATAAGTTTTACTGTGGTGATTATTGTTGTATTGTTATTCGATTGTTTTATTTATTTTTTTACATTGTGTTGCCTGCTTTTTTTCTTCGAGCTCAAAAAATTGGTAATCAGTTTAGGGGGCTGAAGTCCAATGGTACGAAAACGTACGCTAAGGAATTTAGATTTTCTGCAAATTGATTTAACGGCCTGAGACCAGGCTCTTATCTTCTTTCTGTCATCCAGGCTGCATCTGATAAACAGGTTTCATACAAGTGTGACATGGTATTTCCTCTCGAAAAAATCTTATGTCATACTTTCAATTCTCAACGTTATTTTGGGTACCTATTCTCCTAAAAGACTTTTTTTACAGTCTCTTATTGCTATGTGTTTTAGTGTTTAAAATTTAGTTAATTAAGAGCTTTTTGATAGTGTGTATAGAGTGCTTTATTTTAATGGCTGCTTATGGGGGAATAATGCTAGTGTTTAGGCCAACTTTATTTTGTATCTTTACCCTTTTTCTTTGCTTAACTCAGTCTTGTAAAGACTCCAAATCTTCTGTGCAGAAAGCCCAAAAAAACGACTCGGCGGATGTTATCGATAATAAAGATATCAATGAACCAAACTCTCCTGATGATGGTGACGGCGCTAACAATGATTCTAATTCTGAACCTGGTACAGGTACAGGCTCGAGCGGAAATGGAAGTAGTTCTAAATCAAGTAGTAGAAGTACATCCAATTTTAAGGCAGCTTTTGCACAACCCAATGGGCAATGCGGTAATGGCGAGCAAGAAGTATATGAGCGTAGTACCCGCGAATGCATTTATGATCTTTATGGAACTGCGATCACTTACTACGATGTTGGAGCAACACCTCCTTTAGGTAATACTGGACTTTACTTTTTTGATAAAAATACTGGAGTAGGTTTTTATATTGCTACAATCAGTGATGGTGGTTCCGGGGTGCACGATGTAATGGCAATAGATTTTAGTCCAAATGGTGTTTTATATGGTGTAGGAATTCAATCTTCCAATAGCAAAAGCGCATTAATGACCATAGATTGTCGTACAGGGCTCGCTTCTATCGTTGGTGAAACCGGTGTCGAAATGATAGGTACAGGTGCTATTACAGATATTGACTTTGATTCTCAGGGTCGTCTTTATGCCATGTTTGATAATTATTCGGGGGCAGACACTCTGGGTATTATCAATCCTGAAACCGGCGAATTTTTTGCAGTTGGAGCAACGGGTACGTCAGAGTCAGGTAATGGTATTGCAAGTGCCCCATTTCCTAATGATACGCTCTTTCTTGCTGGCAACACCAACTTGTCGTCACTCAACAAGGGAACAGGGGCAGCGAGTATGATAAGCGCTTTAAGCTTTCCGCCTTTTCTCGATGAATATCCACAAATTGATGCAATGGATAACGATAACTTCTCCGATATAACCTATGTTGCGATAAGAAACGCATCACCGCCTCTAAATAGCAGTGCTAACAATAGCTCAGCTGCATTGGATGAAAATTATGTAGGAGTTATTGATCGTACATCTGGAGAGGTTTCATTTTTAGCACTCGGCCCTCAGCCTGCGCCATCTGGTCTCGTAGGTATTGCAGTTAATCAGCGTTATGAGGAATGTGATGTTCTCTATGCTAAAAGTATAAGTGAGAAAGCTCTAGATGAAGATCCGGATAAGTTAAATGATGTTCCGATGTTACCCTTAGGCACGAGCTGTACAGAGGGATGTTTATTTGTGGAGTCTGATTGCGCTGACGGCATTGACAACGATGGCGATGGGGCCATCGACTGTGAAGACTCAGACTGTGAAAACCAAAGCTGTGACGATGGTGCGGCGTGTACACTCAACGATACATGCAGCTCATCTGTTTGTCTCGGTCAGCAAAACCCATGTATTGATGAGAATCCATGTACCATAGATGGAATTTGTCTCGAGCCAAGTGGGCTGTGTGACTATAGTCAACTTGAAGAGAAACCAAACTTTGGTGATTGTGAAGTAGATGAAAATCTCTGTACGCTTGGTAAATGTGTTGATGATGAAGGAATATACTGTTTTGAGCAAAACAGTGCCTTGATTCCGGTAAATGAGGGAGGATGTAAAGATTCCAACCCTTGTACCGCTGATTCTTGTATAGAAAATTCTAGCAGCTATGTTCCTACTGATGAGTTTACGGTTATGACTCATCCTTATCAGAATAAAGAAGCTATTTGCATATATGAATCATTGGCCGGATCGGTGTGTCAGCCTGAAAATGACATATGCTCGATCGGAGTTTGCACGATGACTGGTTTGGGAACTCCTATGTCACCTTATGATGTTCAATGCAGTAATACTCAGCCATTTTTCCCTTGTGGGCAGATTAATGAAAGTGGTGTTGAGGTCTGTACCGAAAATTGTGTAAGTACAGAAGAAAATTTCTAAAGACATAAAAGATAAAAAAAAATTAGCCGCGCATAATGTGCGGCTTTTTTCTGCTTACAAATGCGATTTTTGAGCCAATATTCTCAAGTTGATAAGCTTGCTGATTCCAGAGGGCATATCGAGAAAAAATTTAATGAGCCTTAATATATCGATTCTGCTTTCCCTATTGGTAAATATTTGATGCGCTAATTCTAATAGTTGATAGACGCCTTTCATGTTGCCAAATTGTAAAATATCAGCCTTCAGTTGCTCTAAAATATTGAGTGGATTTTGTTCGTTGATTTTAATGCAAAGCCCATGTTTCAAAATTATTTCTTCGAGAAAATGTGTTGAGCACAGATGGCCAGCAAACTCTGGGCGTGCTAAGTAGCTGCGCAACTCATCTTGAGAACTGTCACCTAGGCAAAGTTCATTGAGTAGTAAAAAGCCGCCAGGTTTTAGAACGCGTATCATTTCGGCTATAGCAGCCTCTTTTTCCTCTAGGAATAACAACACTGATTCGCACACCACGGCATTAAAATATCCATCGGAAAAAGATAAATGTTTGATATCTCCTTGTTCAAATTGCATCTGCTTGAAATAGGGTTCATTTTTATAAAGCTGTGATGCATGATGGAGCGCGTCAGTTGAAATATCAACTCCATTGACATAACAGCCATATTTTTTGGCAATATGAGCGCTTGTATGACCCGCTCCACAACCCAAATCTAAAATACGCCATTTTTTATTGATATCCGTTTTATTGAGTAATGATTCACTCGCTTTAAGACCGCCAGGATGTCTGGTGTTGGCGATCTTTCCGATCAAACGAACATAAGGGCTGAGTGCTTCATTCATAACGACTCCCATGATGATCTTGCATAGAAACAACCTTGTAAATTGTATCATCAGAAGGAGTAACCAGTGCATGCGCAAGTGCTTTTGCTGCAGAAACAGAAGTGAAATAGGGTATGTTTTTTTTCAACGCAGCCTTTCTAAAAAGATGGCTATCGTGAACACTGGTGGAGCCCAAAATAGTATTGAACATAAGATCAATTTCATTGCTTTCAAGCAAATCTAAGACATGAGGACTGCCTTCACGCACTTTGTTTATCCTTCGTGATTCAATATCATGAGCTTTTAAAAACCAATGAGTTCCAGCAGTAGCGACAAATGAAAATCCGGCGGTGTACATCTGTTTAAAAGCAGGCAAAAGAGCTTCCTTATCTCGATCTGCCACCGATACAAAGAGAACTCCCTTGGAGGGGAGTCTGGTACCTGCAGAAAGCAATCCTTTGATAAAAGCCCAGGAAAAACATTGGGCCATGGACATGACTTCACCTGTGGAACGCATTTCTGGGCCTAATAGGGGGTCAGCTGCTGGGAATTTTGAAAAGGGCATTACAGGTGCTTTGATAGCAGTTATACCCGAAGGCATAAAATTTCGGAAATCCTGATTTTTAAGGTGTGTTGGCATGCTTTCGCCGCACATAATTCTCGTTGCTAAGGCTGCGAGAGGAATATTGGTGGCCTTGCTGATGAAAGGAACCGTACGTGAGGCACGGGGGTTAGCCTCTATAATGAAGCAAGCGTTGTTTTTAATAGCAAATTGAATATTAATAAGGCCTTTTATCTGTAACTCTCTACATAAACGGCGCGTAATGGTGCTGATTTCATCAACCAGATTGGGTCCTAGATCGTAAGGGGGAAGTACCGCTGCCGAATCACCTGAATGTATACCAGCCTCTTCAATGTGCTGTAAAATTCCAGCGATATAGACTGAATCACCATCACTTAAGGCATCAACGTCAAGCTCGATTGCACCGTCTAAAAATCGGTCGATAAGCACAGGTCTATTGGGAGCTGCCTTAAAAGCTTTTTCAATATAAGTGCTAAGCTCTTCTTCGCTATAAACTCTCTCCATGGCGCGCCCACCCAAGACATAACTCGGGCGCACCATCAATGGATAGCCAAGATTGTTTCCGCCTATCAGAGCCTTTTCTAAGTCCATAGCTGTGACAGATGCAGGCTGATTAAAGCCCAGGTCGCTAAAAAGTTGGCTTGAACGTTCACGATCTTCAGCTCGATCGATATTGTTAGGTGAAGTTCCTAAGATGGGAAAGCCAGCATCGCTTAACGAACGTGCCAAAGAAAGAGGAGTTTGACCACCAAGCTGTACAATAACCCCCAATGGCTTTTCAATATTTAAAACATTAGCGATGTGTTCAAAAGTAATAGGTTCAAAATATAAGCGATCGGCGATGTCAAAATCGGTGCTCAAAGTTTCTGGGTTGGAATTGATCATGATAGCTTCGATGCCAAGTTTCTTTAATGCAAGGATGCTTTCGGTAGAACAACAATCAAACTCAATACCTTGGCCAATGCGTATAGGTCCAGAGCCAATGACGACGACTTTTCGAAGATTAGTGACATTGGCTTCGCACGCAGATTTTTTAACGAGTTTTCCATTACTTAAAGAGAAATAATCATCTTCGTAGGTCGAGTAGAGATAGGGAGTGTGAGCCTGAAATTCACCTGCACAGGTATCAACTCGTTTGTAGATAGGAGCAACTCCCAGCTTAAGTCGAGCTCTACGAACATCATGCTCATTTTCTCCTAGCAGTTGAGCTATTCGTGCATCAAGAAAGCCTGTACTTTTCAGTTCGTAAAAATCTTTAGCGCTCAGCACACTGAGCGAGGCATTTATGAGCTTTTGTTCTTGCAGAACTATTTCATAGATTTGCTGCAAAAACCATGGATCAATACCGCTCGCTTGAGCAACCTCATCGACTTGATAGCCATTATGAAAAGCTGCTGCGACTCGCCATAAACGTCGAGGGGTCGCTGTTCCGACAAATTTTTTAAAGCAGTTGGTATCGATAACTTCATTTTTAATAGTGGAGAGATCAAAGCCGTTGAAACTTTCTTCTAAAGAAGCCATCGCTTTGTGCAAACTTTCTTTAAAAGTACGCCCAATAGCCATAACTTCTCCCACCGAACGCATTTGGGTAGTAAGATGGGGCTCCTGCGCTTGAAATTTTTCAAAAGCAAATTTGGGAATTTTTGTGACAACGTAATCCAGTGCTGGCTCAAATGCAGCTGTTGTTTTTTGCGTGATGTCATTAATAATTTCATCAAGGTGAAACCCGACTGCAAGTTTAGCTGCAACCTTGGCTATGGGATAGCCTGTCGCTTTAGAGGCAAGTGCTGAACTGCGCGATACCCGAGGGTTCATTTCAATAACAGCAAAACGGCCATTTTTTGGGTTGACCGCGAATTGCACGTTGCTACCACCGGTTTTTACACCGATAGCTCGTAAAACTTTCAGGCTCGCATTTCTTAAAATTTGGTATTCAGGATCGCTCAAAGTTTGAGCGGGAGCCACAGTGATAGAGTCTCCCGTATGCACTCCCATAGGGTCGAAATTTTCTATAGAACAAACGATCACTGCGTTGTCTGCTTCATCGCGAATGACTTCAAACTCATACTCTTTAAATCCGATCACACTTTCTTCAATCAAGACTTGATGGTTAGGGCTGAGCTCTAGACCATTTTTAACCAGATCACTAAATTGATTTTCGGTATAGGCGATACCGCCGCCTGTACCTCCCAAGGTAAAGCTTGGGCGAATTATGATTGGCAGGCCAAACTCAGCCAAAAAGTGTTTGGCTTCCTGCTCACTGTGACAGACAGTGGAACGCAGTGTTGGTAGTCCAGCATCAGCCATGACTTTTTTAAAAAGATCTCGGTTCTCAGCCTTTTCAATGGCATTGATATCTGCCCCGATCAGTTCAATATTAAGACGCTTTAATACACCGGCATTATGCAGTTCTACAGCAAGATTTAAAGCTGTTTGTCCGCCTACTGTTGGAAGAAGAGCGCAGGGACGTTCCTTCTCTAAAATTTTTGTTACATACTCTAAGGTGAGAGGTTCAATGTAGGTTCGATCAGCTATGTTGCTGTTGGTCATTATTGATGCAGGGTTAGAATTGATCAGAATTACGCGAAAGCCTTCTTCTTTCAAAGCCTTTATGGCCTGAGTGCCAGAATAATCAAATTCAGCTGCTTGTCCGATTACAACTGGTCCTGAGCCAATAATACAGATGTTGTGAATATCAGTTCGTCTGGGCATTTTTCGTGCTCCCTTATAAAACAAGGCTCCTATTGACCTAAAATTAAAAGCCTAATTTTAATATGGGGAAGTTGTTTTTTTATGTCCCTGGTTGACTGCTATTCATTTACTTGTCACTAAGCACTCTAGTTACAAAATGGAGCGGTGGCCGAGTGGCTGAAGGCGCACGCCTGCTAAGCGTGTATAGGAGCAATCCTATCCCGGGTTCGAATCCCGGTCGCTCCGCCAAGTTTTAGGCAAAAAAAGAGCTTTTTTTAAAGCTCTTTTTTTTTGGGCGAGACTGATCGCTTAAGTACTAGGCATAGGTTGGCACTTTTGCATCAATTTTTCGTGCCCACGCATCAATACCACCGGTGAGATTGTAGAGATTTTTAAATCCCAAATTACGCCATTTTTCTGCTTGAGCGCGACTGCGTCCGCCATGGTGACAATGAAAAACGATCATGGAATTTTTATCGAGAGTTTTTATTTCTTCTTCGCTTATGTTTTCTAAAGGCCGGGCAAAAGTAATATGCGCGAGATCTCGCTCAGCTTGAGGGCGCACGTCTATGAGATGAAACGTTTTATTTTCCAGCTGTACTTGCTTAAGTTCTTCGACACTCATTTCTTTTACATGAGGAGGCTCATTTGGATTTTCGAATGAAAATCCTGAATCAAGTTTTTCGGTGATGAAATCTATTTTAAGTTTATCGGCTCTGGTGGCGCTGTAGGGATCTATGATCAGGGTCACACCATTTACTTCAATTTTGAAATCATTGCTGTTGGATTGATCAAAGCTTAGGCCATGGGCAAAATCTGTTGAAATACTTATTCTGATCGCCTCATCATCGTTTTTTTCTTGCTGAGCATTAATAAAAGCCTGGATAGCAGCGGGACTGACTTCAATATGGGGAACTGTTTGGGCTTTTTTTAAACCTAAAATTTCAGGGAGCTCGCCTTTATCAAGCAAATCCAAAACGATATCGCAGCCGCCGATGAATTCACCGTTCACATAAAGTTGAGGAATGGTGGGCCAGTCCGAATATTCTTTGATAGCTTCACGAATTGTAGAATCGCTCAGCACATCGAAGCTTGCAAAATCACTTACGAGATGACTTAAGACCTCGACAACCTGTTTGGAAAACCCACACTGTGGACGTTCTTTACTTCCCTTCATAAAAAGCATGATGGAATTATTTTTTATGAGGGCATCGATAGTAGTTTTTACTTCACTGTTCATGGCTGCACCAATAATTTTTATTACAACACGGCTCGATAATAAGAACTTATTGCTCTAGGGCAATGCCGCACTAGTTAAATTGGAAGGAATCGCACGTCTCGAGCAATGATAATTCAGTTTCTGTTGAAACAGGCTGAGCTTAAAAATGTTTTAGAAAAATGCCTTAATACCCAAGTAACCCATAGGCATCTCTAGATAAGAAAACCCGTAAGCATTATTGAACAGGGCATTTATGGGAATACCAACATCCAATGCAATGGACTTGGCTAGACCGATCAAAATGCCGTTTTCAAGCCCGAAGCTTATTTTAAAAGTTTGTTCGTCTTGATCAAATATCCTTGCCCCCAAATTGCCTCCAATATAGTAGTATATGTTGTTATGAATAAGAAAGTATCTGCGGATATATGTATGCAGTCCCCACTCCACACGATTGGCTACAGGAATATTCTTAAGAATGGTCCAGTTTATTAATGGTCTAATGCCCAATTCCCATTTGTTATGGAAAATTGTGCTGAATGCAGGTTTAAGGCTCAGCTCAAGATTAGCTATCGCGTCGAAATTAGTTCGAAAGATAAAAGAAGCATCTCCTCCTAATGACCATCTTGCATTTTCTAAACTAAAGTCCTCAGTCCAAGTTTGAAAAGAAAAAGCTAATAAAAATATCAATAAAGTCATTATGTTGCGTGTTTTCATGTTTTTCCTATCGTAGTACAATGTTTAAATTGTAAGGATTGCACCGATTCCTATTTTCGTAATTATTTTGCTCCAAACAGCCTAAAAGTGTCTTGAGGTATCTTTCAAGTCTTGGGCCAGAAATACTGAGAAAATGGGCAATTAAGGAGTTTTTATCCCAGCTGACCCATTGAGCGTCTGGCCAAGGATAGGCGCCATTGAGTAATTTCATAGACAATACTTGGATGCCTGAAATAGTTTTTGTGCATTTATGCTTTTCTACTTTTTTAACAAATTCATGAATTTCTAGAGGCTTATTATGAAGTTCATCAATTTGTTTTTGATCAATGTAGCCATAGACCAAATCACTCATTGCCAATTGTTCTGGATATTTAGTCATTTTATATATTTCAAATGAAGAATCAACGGCGTTTATAAAAGCTCGCCCCTTATCTGAATTTTTCGTTATAAAGACGCCAGCATTGACGCAAGAACTCATGTCCTGGCCTATAAAAAAATAAGTGTCTTTTGGGGCTTGGTTAATTATTTTTTCTAACGTTAAGGAAAGGTTAGTAAATATCGCATCGGTGTCTAGCCACATCACATAGTCATAAAGAGGCTTTCCATCCTTTTTCATCTCCAGTAATTCTTTGCTGGCTTGTATTTTTTGCCAGTAAAGACCAAGTTTAAAGGTTCGATTTTTTCCATCAGGCCAAAAATATTTATCGCTGATCGTGCCATTGCGAAAATAATAATCGTAACCATGCATACGAGCATATTTAATATGATTCTTGGTGACGAGATCTATAAATCCTAAATTATCTTTGTCGGTTGTATAATGAGAAACAATAGCAATTTTAGGTTTGTGAGATGATTGTTTATGATTAAGATCAATAATTTTTCTAGCGTTGTCTTCAGGGATGGCTTCGTAGTTCCTTGTTGTCATGTTGCTGTCCTTTGAGCAGCTGCAAAGGCATGGCATTATTATTGAAAAAATATATATATAAAAAAAATACTTCATGTTTACCTGTTTTATTTTAATAATATTTTTTATGTTAAAAGTTTCCTGTATCATGTTTAAATATATTGAAAAGATAGCATGTATTGTTTTAACCCAGTAATAGCCTAGATGTGTTTGCGATACTAGTTAAATTGGGAGGATCCCCAGTTCATATCAAAGGATAGGCCACGTTTTACTTCTACGTGAAAGGCAAAATGAAAAGTAAAGTATTGATTTTGTTCAAATAAATCTCTGGGTGGATAGGAGAAGGGGGCGGCGGCTTTAAAGCTGCGCTCAGCTTCTTCATCCAAATAAGCTACACCGCTGCTTTCGGCAATTTTTAAACTTTTAAGTTGTCCGTTGGTATCAATGCTTACCAGCATGACGGTGGTACGATCTTTTTGACCGAGCAAAAGTCCTTTTGGATCATGGCGTGAGATTTGTGTGTTGGGTGCCCACACTCTGCCCACAGAATTTTTTACGCGATTAAAAAAAGGTGCGTGTCGCCATTGCCAGGTGTTAAGCTCGCTGTGATCACCTTCCTTAACTCCTTTTATGTGTTTACTAAAACTTTTTTTTTCGCTCGCCAAAGGAAGTGTTGGAAGATTGTGTCGCAACCCCAGAGGATCATTGTTGTTTTTGCCTTTATTTTTCTTTGCCTGAGCTAAAAATCTTTTAGTAGATGATGAAGAGTCATATGATTGATTATGTGCTGTTTTTTCTTGTGCTTCAATGTTGTTTGGCAGGATTGCTGTAGTGTTTGCTAAAGGAGGTGATTTTTGGTGCGAGGTTTGAGTCTCTTTGCTAGCGCTATGATTTTTTTCGGCTAAGTAGTTTGGATTTTTTGGTCTTTTTTCATTTGCGTTATAAAAATCTTCTACCAGTTTTTTATTTTTTAGATCGGGCTTACCCTTCTCTTTCTCTTTCCAAACAATCTGAGCTTTTAGCGGATTGTGCGCTGGAGAAGATTCAAAAGAAATCATAAGCAAAAAGAAAAAGGCTAAGTGGATTGTCAGTGATAGCAAAATAACAACGACAAAAAATTTCTTTCCATGGCTTTTTTGAGGTGAAGATGTTGTGTCTAAGCTTTTAGAACTGCTTTTATTAAAGTGATGCTTCACGCACACATCCTTAAATTGTTTTTTATTCTGCCAGCAAGATTTATCACAACTAACTATTGCGTAAATGCTTTTTTGAATTCTTGGTTAAATTTAATGCAAAATTAGTGACGTGTATAGATAATATATATTGTTGAATTTAAATCATGTTAAATAGTGAGGTGATACAATGTCTGAATCGTTGTTTAAATATGCGAGAATTATTTATGGAATTCCATTAGCTATTACTGGGTTGATCTATATTATTAATCCTCAGGGAACGGTAGAAAGTTTAACGAGCTTTATTCCAGGTGGATTAAATTTAATATACTTTTTTGGGACAGTATGGTTGGTGTTGGGCTCGATGATAGCATTGGGCTTTTACACGCGCTATGCTGCCTGGGGCATTATATTTCTCATCAGCGCTTATATTATGATGATCTATGTACCGGCACTTACGGAAGGCGAACACCAATCTATAGTGCTCTTTGAATTTTTGCGTGACCTCAGTCTCATGAGTGGTGCTTTTTATATACTTGGGATTCATGCGCAATGGCGAAAAGAAGCGCGCACTAAGTTGCTCACTTATAAAATTATAGAAGGGTAGAAGAAAGCATAAAAATTATAGCCTTTGGTGGGCAAGCAGTGCCCCCACTGCTTGTTAAAAATATTTTTTAAAATTTTAAAGCCAAAGTTTTCATCACTTTAATATTTAGTAAAAAGATAAGGAATTAAGTGATGAAATCAATTTTAAGATCTATGGGACTGGTGTTAGCTGCTTCAAGCACATTGTTGGCAGCGGATGCAGAATATTTCAACGCAGTTATACAAAGCTCTTATCTGAAAGAGTTGCTAGCACGTGGCTATGCCAAGGATATCCTCTCGATAAAGCATGATCAGTTTCACGTGTATCGCTGTTTGGGCTGCTATGATTTTGATGTGACTATCGTGAATGCAGCTGGCGAAGAAGAAACAATGACCTTTCAGACTGAATGGCGGGAAGGCGATAAAATAGATGTGCGCAGAATAAGTAATCATTAGCTTGCTATTCATATGATTAATCTATCAAGTAAAAATATCTCATGGTCAAAAAAACTATTCATAACAGTGTTTAAGACCATGAGATGAAATATATATACCAAGTCTAGAAATTAACTGACCCTTTAATTTCTTCCTAGTCATCGCTTTGCTGTGAGCGTTCAGAAATTAAAGGGTCAGTTAATTTCTGGAATTTGCTATTAGTCTTTGTTCCAAGCTACAACAGGAATCACTAAGTCGTAGCCTTTGTTTGGTAGAGGCTTAAGCAGTAGGCGATCGCCTTCAACGATAGTTGGTATCGAGAGGAAAAGTTGACCGTATTCATCGGTGTAGCCCACCATTCGAGGGCCTTTAAATATAGAATCATGCCATTTTTCTACAAAGATTTCAACTTCTGTTTTTGGTGGAAGCCATCCCGTATTGATTAGCACATTGGGGTAGACTCCATGATTGTTGGATATACTCCAATATCTGGCATCAGTGGTATTAAATGACTGTTGTTTTTGAGTTGCCGAGAAGCATTGCGAGCGTGCAATCATCAAGGCAGATTGAGCAAGATCGGCTTCGGGCAAAAATATATTTTTGCTGACCATTTGGCGTTCAAGCTCATCCAAAGAAAGTAAGCAGCTTGTCACATCTTTTTTTGATCGTAATTTTTTTTCTAAATCAGAATAATCCAAAACGCTGATATCAAATTTTAGATATGCGCTTTCTCCGTCAATTTCGGCCTCATTAAGTTTAAAAGATTTTCTTAGACCAATAAAAAGATCGGTCTTTTGATCACCGGTGATTTTCATATGTAGAGCATCTCTGAAATCTCCTTGACGTATGCCTAAGAGTTCAACGATGACCGCGTATTGGGTGATACCATCCTTAGCAATGGTAAATATAGCCCAGCTGTCTTTATCATTGAGAATTTTGTCTCCGTTTGATGTCTGATAGATAGAGAGAATGCTGCCTTTGTGAATAAGAAAGTTGTGAAAAAGAAAACCACTGCCCTGATCTAACTTATAATCTGATTCTTGTTGATTTTGGAAATGAGCGATGGTTGTCAATGAACAAGCATCATCAAAAGCTGGATTGTCTATGGGAGAAATACCGTTGCTATGTCTGACATTGATAATATCTGTTTGCAAAGAATGATTTTCTTTCCTTGATTCGTGAATGGTGCCAATGAAGTCTTTGCTGTCTAAGTTATAGTGATTATCTATAAAAACATTTCGCCCATTGACCTCTAAGTTTGTATAAAATTGATGCCCGCAGATTTCGTTAGGCATTCCGTTCCGATCGATGACGATGGGATCGCTATCCTTGTTTTTATTGTATTGGTAATCATCAAGAAGAAATGAATAATCAAAAAGCTCGTCTCCTTTAGTAAATTCATAGGCTTGGTATCCCATTTCATCAGTAAAGGCATGAGGAAAGCGAGTAGGTTGCAGCAAGGAGGGATTTTTTTGGAAAAGTTGTTCTATAGTAGATCGATCGAGATGAAACTTTGCCGAAGCTTTTATGCTTTGCAGTGCTTCTCTCATAATTTTGTGTTCACGGATTTTTTTCAAATTATTAAACCACGTATCATCATTGGATCCGAATTTATATTGATCAACCAGGCTAGGAGAGAATGATTGACCCATGAGATTGGCGGCTTCTTTATAGTACTGCCAAAGAGCATCGGCGGTCGCATCAATGGTGATAAATTTTTCTTGACTATGTGCTGGCAGAAAAATTTCATATTGAGCTTGTTCATGTTTTTGATCATCAAAATAAATTTCGTTGATGGCTTTTATCACAAAAGGAGATGCTAGATATTCACTGTCAATGTTGATATGAGCAATACCGTTTTTATCGCTACGTCCGTAAAATTTTCGCCCATTGATTTGCCCATAATCATCAATTGGATATGCTTCAATCGTCCAAAACTCGGCGATTTTTTCATTTAAATCTTCTAATATGCTTGGGTTAATTTTAATTTCTAAGCGCTTGTTGAGCTCAAAAATCTCATCGGCTGCTGTATGAAAGCTCAGCATGGATAAAAGAAAAATTGTAAATTTAAGTGTTTTTTGAAACATTCCTTCCCCCAAAGGTATGTGGTTTTTTTGGCAAAGCATTTGAGATTAAAAGCTAATAACAACAAATGCTGTCGTGCCTGTGGGTAAAGATGGCAGAATTTTTATTTGCGATCTATATTTTTTTTATAAATTCTTAAACTTTATGTTAATAAAAAATAAAATTTGGGGGCATGATGGATATTTTTAGTTTTGATAACTACAAAAATTTTGTGCGTTATTTGCTGTGTGAAAAAAATCAGACCTGGGGGAATCAAAATAAAATAGCCCAGATAATGCGATGTCAATCATCCTATGTTTCACAGGTTTTAAAAGGGAGTCCTCACCTTAGCACTGATAATATTTCTCGCTTGTGTGATCATATTCTATGCAGCGACGATGAAAAAGAATATTTAATTAATTTATTGTTGATAGAAAAAAGTGCATGTAAAAATCTGATCAGATTTCTTAAAAAGAAAAATCAAAAACTGATCGAAAAAAATTGTCCTATAAAAGAAAAATTAAAAATAGAAACCAAAGAAAATAAATTATTTAATAGCGAAGTGTATTATTCAAAATTTATTTTCTCAGCTATTCATATTTTGTTGACCATCGAAAAATATCAAAGCATGGATGCTCTTTGTAAAAAACTCTCTCTCGATCCAATGATGATAAAGCAATGCATTGATGAACTTTGTAAGATGGGAATCTTAGAGTCGAGCGAACATTTTTTTAAGGTTTCTAACTCAATACTCTACGGGCGAAGTCAAAATGATTTTCTACGCCATCATAGCAACTGGTCTTGCCATCTTCAGCATCTGCTGCAAATGAAAGGATATGTTGGTCTGCATTATATCGACGTGGTTTCTATCAGTGAAAAAGATTACCTTTTTATAAAAAGTGAAATACAAAAGTTTATTGAGTCTTTTAGAAAAATAATTGCTCCATCTAAAGAGGAAGAAGCTTACAATTTGCAAATAGATTTTTTTCCTATTTAAGAAAATATTAATAAAAATATTTATTCGTAATAAAAAATTAATGGCGTGAGAGTGGGACTGTGTTTTACAGTGATGTCATAGATAAACAAGAATATTTAGGAATCATTATGCGCTCATGCCGACGACAAAGCAGTTTTTCTTTATTAATTATTGTGTTCTTATTTGCAAAACTTAGTTCGGCATGCGGAGGCTCTTCAGCTGCAGGAGGAGTTTCCATTAGATATCAACTCAATCCTTGGTTTTTACAAAACACCAAAGAAATTACTTATTGCATTGATGTGGAACTGGAAAATTTTAGTGCTAGTGCCGAGCAAGTAGATAAAAATTTCCGTGCAGCTTTTCGCTATTGGAAAAATCATTTGGCCTTTGCTCTCGATGATGAAAACGAACTGTTAAAAATTGCCACACAGAAATTAGTGAGAGTGAGCTGTGGGGCTCACACCAATCCTGATATCAGTTTGCAGATGGGAAATTTGTTACGTGAGCAGGCTGTGTTTTTGCCACAAAACCATCAATTTGTAGCTCTAGCGCAAATTACTGATTATGAAGAGCCGATTATGCATGGCAAGGGTTTTATTTTTGTGACAGGGGATAATGAATCGAGTGTAGGCCCTCATCAATGGTCTTTGGCTGATGGGCATGCACTTGAAATGACATTTGTCCATGAACTTGGTCATATTTTTGGCTTCAGGCATGAGAGTGGCATCGAAGTGATGAAAGAAGATTTTCCTGATGAGATGTTCAACTTAGGCGAAGAGCAGCTTTCTCAGGAAAATATTTTTAGACGCCTTAAGCGAATCGAAAATCCTTTAGCGAGAAATAACGAACAGAGAATTTTGCTAAGTCTAAGCAGTGATCTTAATGAAAGAGAATTTCATCTTCTAAAGAAGATTTTTCCTCATCACATACTTGATAAATTTATCTTAGAATTTCAAAAAGATGAAAAAAATTCGCAAATACAGTTTTTTACCTCAAGTAAAGATGGAGTCGATTATCATTATTTAGATCGAGCAAAGATGGCATCATACATTCCTAAAAAGACGGCTTATGTAGAGATTAAAGTTCCAAAATCGAGAAGTATATTTCTTGGCTTAGCCCAAGATCGCGTGGATGACCAAATCTACCATGGTTATCATTTTGTATTGCAGGAATCCCATGTTCTAAGGCTGAACTCACGTTTAGGGGAGAAATTTTTTATTGCTAATTACTTTGCTGGTCAAAAGCGTTTGCAGTTACAGATTATTGATGAAGGGGATGCTTTTGTACTTGGTGATTTATCTTGGTGAAACTTTGGTAGTTCTTTCTAGATTGTGCTAGGACTAGCTGACTTTAACACCTCTTAATTTTTTAGAAATCTACGTTTTTAATTACTAGATAGTGATGATAAATTTATATCCCTATTTTTAAGTTGTGCCATGTCCTTGAAAATTACAATGGTAGGAGTAGCGTGAGCACTTTTTTAGAGTAAGAAGAGCTGAAAATAAATTTAAATTTTTTTGGGTGTCTTTTGGGTTGGGAAAGCGTGAGTACTATGTTCGACAGTGGTTTTGTATTTGGGTTTTTAATTTTCGTATTAGTTGTAGGATTTTTAAAGAGCAGAAAAATTCGTAATATGCGCGAGTATTCGATAGCTGAGCGAAAATATTCTTTGCCTATTATGGTTGCTACTGTTACTGCCACGACTATTGGTGGCGGTTCAAGTATCGGTATGGTTGCAAGCATTTTTAGCTTTGGAATTGTTTTTATTCTTATTTCTTTTGGCAATCCTCTCAACAGCTTTTTAGTCTCTCAGTTTTTTGTCAATCGCATTAATGAAATTTCAGATTGTATTTCTGTCGGCGATATTATGCATAAATTTTATGGTCGCCATGCACGAATTATCGCTGGAATATGTGGAACACTTTACTGTGCAGCTGCGGTAGGTGGACAGGTAAGCGCTATTGGTTTCATTATTAATTATTTTCTTCACATTCCCTTTGCGTTGGGAGTAGCAATTGGGTGTGGAATTTTAATTGTCTATTCATCTTTTGGTGGAGTCAAAGCAGTCACTGCGACCGATGTGATTCAGTTTGCTGTTTTGATTATAGCTGTTCCAATGATTTGTAATGTAGGTCTGCACTTGATGGGTGGTTATTCAGAATTATTTGAAAGAGTTCCTTCCAGAGTTTTGACTTTGCCTCATACGGCGGGTGAAATTATTAACTACTTTTTTATTTTCCTGGGCTTTTGTGTGCCATTTTTGGATCCTCCTACGACCCAACGTTTGCTTATGGCAAAGGATAGAGAGCAGATCCAAAATACTTTGCGTTGGTCAGCTTTGATTCAAGTTTGTTTTTTCATTGTGATAGGCATCATAGCCCTTATCGCGGTAGCAAATAATGCTGATTATGATCCCAATATGGCTTTCACCCATCTGGTAAGTACGATTTTGCCTGTAGGGCTCAAAGGCATAGCTATTGCAGGGCTTCTCTCTGTTGTAATGTCTACAGCCGATAGTTACCTCAATGCAGCTGGTATTGCTTTTGTTCACGATGTAATTGGACCGTTACGTCAGGGGAAAATAAGCGATAAAGGAGAACTTAAACTTGCTAAGTGGGCAACTTTTATGATTGGGAGCCTTGCTACTGTTATTGCTTTAAGTTTTTCAAGTATCATGAGTATTATTCTTTTTTCCCTTAACTTTTGGGGACCAATAATCGTTGTTCCACTTTATGCAGGCTTACTTGGGGTCAAAGTGAACAAAGGAAGTTTTTTGGGAGGTGTAGTAGGTGGCATTTTGGCTTTTTGTATTTGGCATTTCTTGGTGGAGCCTCGATTAAATATTGGAAGCCTCATTCCAAGTATGATAGGAAATTTTATCGGATTTTGTTTTATTCACTTTCTACAAAAATATAAATCAACAAGACTTGAAATCGCATAGTTATGGTATTATCGCCGTTTAGAAAAATAAATCGCATTATTAACAAAGGTGTCCAGGAACATGGGGCGCCTTATGAATTGTTTGGAGTTTTTGCGGTTGTTAATTATATAGTTCCCTACTTCATGTGGTCTCCGGCAAAAACAAGTAACTTTGAGCTTTTGATAGTATTGAGGCTTGTTGCCGGTATAATGAGTTTTTTGCTGATAATAAAAGATTACTGGAGCGATTTTTTACAAAAGTATCTGCCTCTTTATTGGTATGCTACTTTATTTTATTGTTTGCCATTTATTACGTCCTATATGTTGTTTGACAGCCAGGGTGACACATTTTGGCTGCTTAATATGATATTGGCAATATTTCTGTTGACAGTTTTAGTTGATTGGAAAAGTTTCCTTGCATTGCTTTTTTTGGGGATGCTGGGAGCTTATTTTTTTTACTCCCTTGTTGGTGAGGCAGAAACTTTCACATTGTCAAAAGATACTCTTTATTGGGTCATATACATGTGTTTTTTCTCTAGTTTGGTAGGAGTGCTTTTTTCTCGACGCAATGAGAAAATCGCTCAAGAGAGACTCAATGCCTATAAAACAGTGAGTGCATCGATTGCCCATGAAATGCGCACTCCTTTATCGTCGATGTATATTTCTTCTCAGAATATGGGGCACTATTTGATAAAACTTTTAGATGCTTATAGAGAAGCAAAAAAAAATAATATTCAAGTTCCAAAAATAGAAGAACAAAAAATAAAATTATTGGAAAAATTTCCTGAGCATCTGAGCTATATTTCTCGTCGTACGATTTCTATTATCGACGTCTTTTTGGCGAATTTTAGCAATGTAGATGAAAAAACAGTGGACGTAGAAAATATTTCCATTAGCCAAATAATTCACAAGGCGGTAGCAGAATATCCTTTTTTTTCAGAAAAAGAGCGAGCTCTTGTAGCAATTTCTGATGCCAATGATTTTTGTTGCCTGGTAAATGAAAGTTTACTTGTTCACGTCTTTTATAATTTAATGAAAAACTCCTTAAGTCAGATTCAAATATCAAAAAAAGGAGAGATAAAAATTTTTTATTCGCAAGAAGAACACTACAATGTAGTTCACTTTCTTGATACGGCAAGCGGAATTAAAAGTTCAGAAATCCCTAAAATATTTGATGACTTTTATACCAAAACATTCCACGGGGCAGGCTTGGGTTTAGCATATTGCAGGAAAGTCATGCAGGCATGTGGTGGAAGTATTAAGTGCTTATCTCAATTGGGCGATTATACGGAGTTTCGTCTTTATTTCCCCAATGTGTCACACCCTGCTCATGAGCTGAAAGTTTATAAATTAAAAGATTAACCACGTTAAAAAAAATTTTTGCGGCATTTGATTGGCATCGTTAACGTCTGCCTCAAGTAGCCCTGAAAGCCCGTTAGAATTACCGTGTTCAAGATTTTCTAGCAAATGAGGGGGAAATGGTTCATTTTCTTCATCTTCACTGGTATCCATGTCCGAATCTGAAAAACTTGCTTCGTCAAAACTTGAAGCTTGTGAAAGTATGGCAAAGAAAAAAGTCAAAAATAAGTGATTAAATTTCATGTATGTGACCAACTAAAGTTAAATAAAAAAGTTATTAAATTATTTTGTTATTGTGCTTTAGTTGATTTGAAATGCAAGTGTAATCCTAAAATATTATTTTTTTATGCTCTATAAAATGTCCATTATTGATAGAACATATTGAATTTAAATAAGTAATTTATTGGAGTTCTCTATCAGTTTTTAAGACAGAACCAGATATATCACTCCGCTTTGACTCTAATTTTTTTGCACCAAGCATGCCGCAGGCAGCATCAATATCATCACCGCGAGTTTTGCGGGTAAACACTGACAAATGGGCTCTGTACAAAATTTTATGAAACATAAGCGTCACTTCGTTGTCGGGTTTTTTATAAGGCGAAAGAGGATGCTCATTAAAGGGAATTAAATTTATTTTGCACTGCATATCTTTGAGAAGATGGGCCAAGCGATGAGCGTCTTCCTGGTTATCATTTATGCCCTTGAGAAGAACATATTCAAAAGTAATACGCTCTCTGATTTTAAGTGGAAAATCTCTGCATGCTTTAAGCAGTTCTTCAATATGCCATTTGTTATTTACCGGCATGATAATGTTGCGAATTTCATTAGTGGTAGCGTTTAGGCTTACTGCTAAGTAAACTCCAGTTTTTTCGCCAAGTTCTTTGATTTTAGGAACAATTCCCGATGTTGATACCGTAATGCGGCGAGGTGAAAAAGCCATACCGTCTTGATGGGTAAGCAGCTCAATGGCTCGCACAAGGTTGTTGAAATTATGGAGAGGTTCACCCATGCCCATGAACACAATATTGTGAATAGGACGTTCATTTTTGCTTAGCATTAGTTCATGGTGATTGCCATTTTTCATAACATCTTGGGCAACATTGTATACTTGGGCAACAATTTCAGATGCGTCAAGGTTGCGTACCAATTTCAAAGCAGCGGTAGCACAAAACGTGCAACCCATAGCACAACCCACTTGGCTCGAGATGCATAGGGAGTGTCTGCCTTGTTTTGCCGCATGAGGAATAAACACGCTTTCTATAGTATGCCCATCATGAGTTTTAAATTGATATTTGCGAGTACCATCACTGCTTACTTTGACTAAAGTTTGCTCTAAGGCTGCGAGTTTGCAATGTTGCGCTAGATAATCTCTAGTAGATTTTTTTATTTGCAGTGCATCATCGAGCGAATTAATTCCCTGGCGATGAAGAGCCTGAAAAAGCTGTTTGCTTTTGTATTTGGGCTCTTGAATTTCAAAAAATAGTGGTTCGAGTTCACTGGGAAGAAGACTTCGTAAGTCTTTTGCAAGTGTTGCTGTGGACATTCAAATAACCTGCTGCGTTCTACATAAAGCACGAATTAAAGCACAAAAATGCATGAGTCAAAATAGGGGATGAAAGCAGTAGTCATATTTGTAGTGCTTAGCTTGATGAACAGATTGTTTACAAGATAAGCGCTTGTAACTTTTGATAATTTTTTACCGCCTTTATATTTCGCGGTATTTTGCTAGCTTGAAAAAGTCGGAATAATAACAATCTTAGAAATTAGCCAAGCCTTTAATTTCTGAACGCTCGTAGCAAAAGCGAGGACTAGGAAGCAATTAAAGGCCTGGCTAATTTCTGGATTGCTATAACTATAGGTGAAATATGGCCGAAGCAATTGAAATTCTCAGTGCGCAAGAGTTAGAGGGAATGCGTGCAGCATGCAAACTTGCTGCCGATATGCTGTCTCATGTGGGTAAAATGGTAACGAGTGGTATTAGCACTCAAGATATTGATGATGAAGTAGTAAAGTATGCTAAAGAACATGGGGCGACTAATGGCCCCTTAGGTTATCACGGTTTTCCAAAATCGGTGTGTACCAGCATCAATGAAGTTGTATGTCACGGAATACCAGATAAAAAACGTATTTTAAAAAATGGAGATATTATCAACGTTGATGTTTCGCCGGTTCTTAATGGTTTTTTTGGCGATACATCAAAGATGTTTTTTGTGGGTAAGCCTTCTGCTTTGGCTCAAGAATTAGTGCAGATTACCGAAGAATGTATGTGGGCAGGTATTAGAGAGGTAGCTCCTAATAAGCGTGTTGGCGATATTGGTGCTGCTATTCAAGATGTTGCCGAATCAGCCGGTTTTTCTGTTGTGCGAGATTTTGTTGGTCACGGCATAGGAAAAGTTTTTCATCATCCAAGTTTGCAAATTCCTCACTATGGTCGACGCGGAACAGGAAGGCGTTTGGTTGAGGGAATGATTTTTACCATCGAGCCCATGATCAATGAAGGTGTATGGCAAGTGGAAGTTCTCGACGATGATTGGACTGCGGTCACCAAAGATAGAAAATTATCTGCTCAGTGCGAACATACTGTGAGAGTTACCCAAAGCGGGGTTGAAGTTTTGACCTTAAGAGAGGATGAGACATTGAAACTTTAAGCAAAGAGTTTTGATCATGTATGTTCTCCAATCGTTGATCGTTTTGATTTTGGTAGCCGTGTGTGGCTATTTTTCTTCGACTGCATTGCTTGGTATTACGGCAATGGTGAGATCGGGGGCAGAGGAAAATCTTTTTGGTGACATAAAAAAACGTATCGATGCTGTAATCGATTACGTTTTTTTTCATAAAAAAGTTCTCGATGATAAAAGCTATGGCTTTTTTCACATGATCTATTTCTACGGTTTCATTATTCTAGCCGTTGGCCACCTTGAACTGGTTTTTTATGGGCTTACAAAATTTTTGCTGCAGTTTGATGTGCAGCCTTTTTTGTATCGCAATTTTTTACCCGCATGGATTATAAAACCTTTTGAACTCAGCCAAGATCTTATGGCATTTTTTGTGCTTATAGCAGTTTCCATCGCTTTGCCTCGTCGGATATTTTTTCCAAAAAAACGTTTACTGCCGCGTTCGCGTGATGCTGAGTTAATTTTATGGCTGATAGGATCGCTCTATGTCAGCTTTTTTATTTTTATCCCTAGCGAAGTTGTATACAGGATTCAAAGCGGAGAGCTTACTTCGGGCTTTTTATGGTATATGCCCCTAAGTTCATTGATAGCGCAAGCCTACGAGCTTTTACCAGGCGGTGCACTTTCGGTTTTGCATCAGTTTGGTTTTTGGACACATATCAGTATTTTTTTGGGATTTGCTGTCTACATTCCCAATTCAAAACATTTGCATTTGATCGCTGCTGGACCCAATATTTATTTTCGTCATTTTGATTCGGTGGCAAAACCTTTGCCTATCGATTTTGATACAGCCGAAGAATTTGGCGTAGATCGCGTGGATAAACTTTCTTGGAAATCTTTGCTTGATACCTTTGCCTGTACTGAATGCGGGCGATGCGATGCTGTATGTCCTGCTGCACTCACTAAAAAATCTTTACATCCTAAAAAAGTGCTTCACGATATCAAAATGAATCTTCGTTATGAAAACTGGGATCAGTTTAAGAAATTTAAAAATTTCAAAGGCGACACAATAAAGGGCAAAGAGCAAGAGTTTGCTGCTATAGAATTGAAAACTCCCTTGATCGCTCGTGAAAAAATTGATGGCGAAAATCCTTTGCGACTCAATGATGGATCCTACGATATTCACGGCCAGATTCACCTTGATGATATTTGGGGGTGCACTACCTGTGCTGCTTGTGTTGATGCCTGTCCTGTGTTGATTGATTCTGTACCCACCTCTTTGATCAATCTACGCAGGCATTTGGTGATGATGGAAGCAAATGATTATCCCAAAGAGCTAAATGCCGCAATGAAAGGGATGGAGATGCAATCTAACCCGTGGGGCGTAGGGCAAGATAAAAGAACAGATTGGGCCATGTCTTTAGATGTGCCGGTCATGGCTGATAGACCAGATGCAGAAGTGGAATATTTATTTTGGGTTGGTTGTGCAGGCTCTACCGACGATAGGGCTAAAAAAATTCAGCAAGCATTGGTCAGAATTTTAAAAAGCGCCAAAGTGGATTTCGCTATTCTCGGTTGTGAAGAAAAATGCACCGGGGATCCTGCACGTAGAATGGGTAACGAATATCTGTTTGATATGTTGGCCAAAGAAAATATAGCCACTTTGTCTAAGTATAAATTCAAGAAAATTTTTACCAGCTGTCCTCACTGCTTTAATTCTTTAAAAAATGAGTACAAAGATTTTGGTACGAATTATTCTGTGCAACATCATTCTGAATTGATCAACGAATTGCTTAAAGATGGACGCATTCCGCTCGTGACTAAGGAAAAATTTGATAAAGAAGTGACATTTCATGATCCATGTTATCTTGGGCGTTACAACGAAAGCTATGATGCTCCCCGCTCGGTGATAAATTCTGTGGCCAAAAATACCAAAGAAATGTCTATGAATAAAAGAAACAGCTTTTGTTGTGGTGCAGGCGGTGGTCG
Source organism: Myxococcales bacterium (assembly GCA_023898405.1). Classification (NCBI taxonomy): domain Bacteria; kingdom Pseudomonadati; phylum Myxococcota; class Myxococcia; order Myxococcales; species Myxococcales bacterium. Next base: position 554,683 of record CP060221.1, on the reverse strand, counting down.
CATGTTCATGGAAGAACATCAAGGTGTACGTATTAATCATGAGCGTACCGAGCAGGCTATTGCTACTGGCGCAAAAATTATTGCTACGGGTTGCCCATTTTGTATGACCATGATGAGCGATGGTATTAAAGATAAAGGTTGCGAAGAAGATATTGTGGTAAAAGATATAGCTGAGTTAGTAGCAGAACGATTATAGGTAGCACCTGTGGAAAATGAAAAAATAGATTTTGCGAGTGAGAACGTGCTTGTTCCTCAAGCTGATGATTTACCCATGACAGTGAGTGAAGCGGTAAAATTATTGCCGCATTTGGAAGAAGGCTGGTCGGTAAATCAAGCTGGTCATTTAGAAAAAGTTTTTTTGGTGAAAAATTTCAAAGCAAGTTTGGATTTGGCTAACACGCTTGGGAAAATTGCCGAGAGCGTGGGGTATTATCCAAATTTGTTGGTTTCTTACGCTAAGTTGAGAGTAGAAATTTGGAGCACCACCATCGGAGGCCTTAGTCGTGCTGATTTTATTTTGGCAGCTAAGATCGATCAAACAAGGAAATAAGAGCGATGGAAAAATTTAAACAGCTCATCGCACTGGATGTTGCTCATCGTATAGATAATTTTTCCCAGCAGATTAAAACTGCGGCTTTGCCAAAGCCGATCGAGATAAACAATAGTGATGAAATTTTTCGCCTTGAATCAAGCGATCGCAAGAATGCCGATGCACTGCTGATTTCCATCTATACTGAGGTGAGCGAAGAGCATTTAAGAGCTTTGCCGTTGTTAAGATACATTGGTATATTGGGCAGTTCCACTGCAAAAATTCCTTTAAACTATTGCCAAAGCAAAAATATAAAAGTGAAGGCTGTTAATGATTATTGCGATTATGAAACAGCTGAGTGGGTGATTGGGCAGATTATTTCCCATTTTCGCAATTGCCATCCAGCAAAAAGTGTTTTTGATAAAAAATTGGGTGTGATAGGCGTGGGAAATATTGGTGGGCAAGTGCTTAAGGTTGCTACTGCTTTGGGGATGAAAGTTTATTTCAACGCGCGCCACTCTCACGACGAGTTAATAAAAATGGGAGCACGTTCTGCCGGCAAAGAAGAAATATTTTCTCAATGTGATGTGATTTCGTTTCATACACCTGCGCATTATGCGTGGCTGAGTGATAAAGAATTGCGTCACACAAAAGCACATGCTTTGTTTATCAATAGTTGTTTTGGGAAAATTTCTTTGGATGATTGTTTGGAGAAATTTCTTCATGCTCGGGAAGATGTAGTTATGCGCATGGATAGCATTGCATTCATGAGTTACCCAATAAAAAATCAGGTTATTATTGACGAACGTCCTGCCTATGACACCATTGATTCACGCAATCGTTTAATAAATAAATTTTTTGCAAATATTTAAAAGTTTATTTGGGTTGTGTCCAGAAAATATTGAAAGGCTTCTTAATAAAAAATTTTTTTACTAAGTCCTCGCGTGCGCTGCGGAATCGTTCAAAAATTTAAGCCTTTCAATATTTTCTTTACATCACTAAAAATTATCATGCTCCCTTCATGAATAAGAGATCTCAATAAAATAATTTTAATGAATCACAAGAGCTAAGTAGTTATAGAACTAAGTAGTTATAGAATTATTGATTTATTTTTATTGCAAATATTTTGGAGGCTCTTATGTCAAAATTTAAATTTATCCTTTTATTTATGGGTGGTTGCATTATTTCGCTGTCGCTCTTTGCTGAAGACACCAAGGGGCTCATCAGAGTTTATTGCTCTTATCTGCCAAAAGAAAAGCTTGAGCAAGGACTTGAGCCACAGCAACAGCTCAAGGCGCTGGTTAATGAAAAATTAATGAGTGGCAATGAATCCGTAAAAGTTGATGCCTATTCTCGTGCTCGAGATTATGCGCTGGATGAAAAGGAATATTTTGCACTTTTTGATAAATGCCAGAATCTCATCAAAGATAAAGGGCAACTCTTTAATCTAAAAGCGACCAACGCTAATAAATTTGAATCAATCACATTTTATTATCCTATCACAGCACTCTATAAAGACGATGTCGTAACAATTGGTGCTGATGGTTTACCCAATAAAGTTTTGCCATTGGATGATCCGCAAGTTTTAAAAGGGCTCAACCTAACACCTGAACAAGAAGAAATGTTGACGAATAACTCCACGCAATGGATCAAACAAAACCCTAGTTTGATAAAGAAACTAGCAACAACGGTTTTGGATCCATTATCTCAGGCTGGTTCGGCAATATCGGGTTTGCCCTATGCAAAACAAACCTTAACCGTAGCAACAATTTTGGCGGCTGCGTGGTTTGGGCCAGCCTATGTAGCAGGCGCTGTAGATTTGCTCTATCCAATAGTTTATTCGGTTCTCTTTGGTGGTGTGCCTTCAAAATTAGGCCTGAGTTATTGGTTAGTTTATTATCCTGGAAAAGTGCATGCTGTGGTTTGGGCTTATAACAATGCTTCATGGATAATTAGCCTTGCAGGCGGCGCTGCTGCATTACTTCAAGCTTATGTGATGCCAAACTTAGGTGCTTTTTCTAGAACAAAATAATTATTTTTATTTTTTAACTTTAGCTAATTTGTTGGTGCGAAATATTTTTTGTACCGACAAAATTTTTTTATTTATTTTTTGTTTATGTAGTTATTAAATATTGTCATATTCCTTGACATAAAAATTAAAATAAATATTTTTTGAGTTTAATTTTTCTCGAGGAAAAAATGCAATTTTTCTGTGTTTGTCTGTTTTTAAATCTTATGTTTATTTTTCTTAGTGGTTGCGGCAACTTAGAAAAAAGTCCTGCAATCCCATGGCGTAACACTGACGGTTTTGATCGAGAAGGCTACAATAAAAGAGGCTTCGATAAGAATGGTTATGACCGCGAAGGTTATGATAAATTTGGTTGCAATAAAAACAAAAAAAATCGCCTTGGTTTGCACTGTGAAGATGTAATTAATTTCAAAAAAAATAATATGAGTTGGGCTGAGGTTTTACAGCTTCGAGAAAGTAAAAAACAAATAGAAAAAAATTCCTTAGTCGATATTAAAAATTTAGAAAGCGAAAATAAACGCACTATCTCTGAGCTAAAAGCAGCCCATGAAGTAGAAAATAGAGCCCAAGTACATCGTATAGGTGAGCTAGGGGCGGACAATCAGGCGCTGATAGTACAGAATCTCACCTATAAAAATGAACTTGCACAAAAGCAGCAACAAGAAAAATGGTCGGCTGAACAATTTAGTTCCAACTATCAAACTATCAACAGCATGCGTGGGGAATTGAATACCGCGCTGCAAAATATTGTGTTGTTAAGCAAGCAAAGAGACCAATTGCTGGTTGATAATCAAAACCTTAGCGATGAACGGAATAATTTTGAGCAAAATAATCAGCATCTTACTGAGCAGCATAATCAGCTGCAGGAAAATTATCGAGCTCTCGCTGAAGAGCAAAATCGTGTACAAGGGGAAAATAGAGATATATTAGCCGCCCAAATGGAGCATCAAAGAATAAACCAAGACCTCATTCAACAGCGAAATCAATTGTGGGGGAATAACAATCAATTATTGGAAGAGCTCAATCAAGTAAAAATGAATCGTGAAGAGCTGTTGAGGAGAAATCAGGAGCTCGCTGAGGCAAATAATTAGTGGCAAGGAAATTATCGAGCTCTTACTGAAGAGCGTGATCGTATGCAAAATGAAAATGAAAACCTGTTGAGAATCAATGAGGAAGCTCAAAGGAATAATCAGAATTTAACTCAGCAACTGGCAAATCTTGGCGAAGAGAAAAATAATTTAGCTACACAGCTGCAGACATCTAAACAAGAAGCACAACAGAGTGGTGAAGAGAATCGCAAGCTTACAGAGCAACTGGCAAATCTTAACCAAGAAAAAGATAATTTAACTACACGACTGGCAGAATTCACTGAACAGAATCGAACGCTCACAGATGAAAAAAATGATTTAACTCAGCAACTGAATACAGCCAATGAACAAGTGCAAACGCTCACGGTCAAGAATGATGATTTAGGAGACGCTCAAAGAGAGCAGCTTAGAATAAACCAAGAGCTTACTCTAAAGCAAAAAGAGTTGGACGAGAACAATGGCAAATTATTGACTGAGCTCCAACAAGTAAAAACAAATCGTGAAGAGCTTTCGAGGAGAAATCAGGAGCTCGCTGAAGAACGTGATCGTATGCAACAGGAAAATGAAAATCTGTTGAGAACCAATGAGGGAGCTCAAAGGGATAATCAGAATTTAACTCAGCAACTGGCAAATCTTGGCGAAGAGAAAGATAATTTAGCTACACAGCTGCAGACATCTAAACAAGCAGCACAACAGAGTGGTGAAGAGAATCGCAAGCTCACAGAGCAACTGGCAAATCTTGGCGAAGAGAAAAATAATTTAGCTACACAGCTGCAGACATCTAAACAAGCAGCACAACAGAGCGGTGAAGAGAATCGCAAGCTCACAGAGCAACTGGCAAATCTTGGCGAAGAGAAAGATAATTTAGCTACACAGCTGCAGACATCTAAACAAGCAGCACAACAGAGCGGTGAAGAGAATCGCAAGCTCACAGAGCAACTGGCAAATCTTGGCGAAGAGAAAGATAATTTAGCTACACAGCTGCAGACATCTAAACAAGCAGCACAACAGAGCGGTGAAGAGAATCGCAAGCTCACAGAGCAACTGGCAAATCTTGGCGAAGAGAAAGATAATTTAGCTACACAGCTGCAGACATCTAAACAAGCAGCACAACAGAGTGGTGAAGAGAATCGCAAGCTCACAGAGCAACTGGCAAATCTTGGCGAAGAGAAAGATAATTTAGCTACACAGCTGCAGACATCTAAACAAGCAGCACAACAGAGCGGTGAAGAGAATCGCAAGCTCACAGAGCAACTGGCAAATCTTGGCGAAGAGAAAAATAATTTAGCTACACAGCTGCAGACATCTAAACAAGCAGCACAACAGAGCGGTGAAGAGAATCGCAAGCTCACAGAGCAACTGGCAAATCTTGGCGAAGAGAAAGATAATTTAGCTACACAGCTGCAGACATCTAAACAAGCAGCACAACAGAGCGGTGAAGAGAATCGCAAGCTCAACAAGAAAATCACTGAATTAGATTCTCAGCTTCAAGAAAAAGATAAAAAGTTTGTAGAGCTGCAAAAAGAAAACGAAGACGTACAGAAAAAACAGCAAGAAAGAGTTGCTGCTATTGAGGAAGAAAAAGAGCGGTTATCAAAAGAACTTACTGAACTGAAAAATCATGATCATGAACGAGCACGATTAAAAGAAGAAGTTGCTGCGCTTGAAGCAAAAATAAAAGATCAGGAAAACTCAGCCCAACAATTTGATGAAGAGCACAAAAAAGCTGCACAAGAAATTAAACAGTTGGCTGATAAAAATAATCAATGGGAGCGGATTTTTTCTGAGAGCAAAAAGTCTATAGAAAATGAAAAATTATTGGCAAAGCTTTTGTCGCAAAAAAATATCGAGATTACTGAAGTAACACCTCAGCTATTTTTTGCTCAACTCACCAAAAAGTTTATTGATTCTTACAAAAGTTTTAAGCTTCCAAAACCAGACTTTAACTTTAGAAACAAGAATGTTGATGGCCAGACAATGCCTTCGCCAAGTAAGAATCTTAAGCTTACTTATCAAACACTTCCATCTCCGAGCAACTCAGGCGATTTTGGCAATCAACCATTGTTATTTGGACGAGAAACTCGATCTGTACTGTTCGACAATGGCGAATTTGCTGATACCTATGACATTCCATCACCATGCAATTCAGGAGAATTTCAACAAACTCTGCCCAGCTTTCATCGCAACGACGACGAAGATTTCTTAAACAGCGATAATGAACTAGGTGAGCTATACGAAGGAAGCGAGGAAGAAGAAGAGGATTAAAAATTATCTGAAACATTAAAGGTCCCTATCTGGGACCTTTTAAATAATTTTATTCGTGCTTTTCAAACAAAGACTTCAAAAGAAAGGAAGAAAGCTGAGATTCTTGCAGCCAAATTTTATAAAGATCAATAGTCTGAACATATGATGCTTTAATTAGATTATCTAGATTTGCTGGAGTTGCCTTGAGTTTTGTTACGTTGTTGTTCTCCATAAGTTGCCAAAACTTATTAAAAAAAACTTCATTGGCCGCAACGATAATTTCTTTTTCATTATTTTCTATTGAATTGAGCTCAACAAAATCAGTGAGAGGCAAAAAAGCTGTTAGATTAATTTTTATATCCATGTCTCTGCTGACAACACATTTATTAATATAGTGATCGATAAGTTGAATCGTATTCCCGCTCATTTTATGATGGAAATCTTTCAGAGCATCAGACATTTTTTTTGTTTTTAAAGGGGGGCAGTCTGCCATGTTTTTAGTTTGGCTAAATGCTGGTACAAGGATATTCTCAATCACAGTGATGAGCTCCAGTGCGTGATTTTCAAAACCGCGCAGCATTATGTGCCAATCTTTATCATTATCACTGAGCAACACACAGCCGCGTTCATGGATTTTTGAAGGCGCGGAGCGCAAAAGCCCATCTTTGTTGCGTAAAATATTTGCCCAGTCGTCAGTAATTTCTAGTCGTCGAACAAAAATATAGTCACCAACACGCGCTAACCACCGACGGAAAACTTTCTCATCTTTATGCTGAGCAACAAGTTCTTTGGGCAGAATAATTTTAACGCGGATGCTGCTGTCATGCTCATTGATATAATCGTTGAGCTCGTTGATCGTCTCAGCTGCAGTTTTGGCATCTTGTTCATAGTCATTGACGATAAGAGAAAATTTTACCTGATCAATACCTAGAGCCTGAACAGCAGGTTGATTCTCACCATCTATTTCTTCTACTTCAACTGGGTTTTGATATATTTGCTCGGCTGGTGGATCATCATCAATTACTTCGACGATTGGTTCAGAGTAGGGATTTTGGTGAGGAGGATTTACTGGCTCGCTGGGTACATATTCACTAGAAGTTATCTGCGCAAAATTTGTTTTTTTTTGAGTGATTTTCTTAAAACCAATAGTGCGAATAACTCCAAGTCCTGTTAGTAAAAAACATGTTCCAAGAAGAGCAGATATAAAGAATTTAAACATTTATTTTTTCCATCGTTAAAAAATTAAATTAAATACAGAAATTTTTTATCACAAAAAAAATAATAAACAATAATTTTTGAAGCATTACAGATGAAAGCATACGGACTAATTAAATTTATTTATTGGTTATAGTAGGGCCATGAGTGATCTGCTGAGTAATCCTGCCTATTTTAAATTTTTGTCTAGCTCTCATCCTGAGCTGAGTCTTAAGCTGTGTTCACAAGGGGCGCCTTATTTTGTTGTATCGATTGCAAGTTTTCAGCCGCTTATGCCAGGAGTTTTGCGCAGCATTGCTTATCACCTGAGAATAGTAGCCCCGTCGTTGTTAAACCCACGGGCATTGGTGTTTGGGGTGCCATTTGAGCCCTATGAACAAACTGCAATTCTATCGATGTTGCCCTCGATACAAAGTATAAAGAAAATGGCCAAAGAGTTTGGAGCCGACGTTGTTTTGCTCACCAATGTCAATAAAAATTCTTCTCACATAAGTAAGTTGTTGAACGCAGGATTCTTATTGATTCCTTCCTTTCCTGATATGCGCCTTAAAGTCAATGCTCAAAATTTTGAAGATTATCTTAATCTATTTTCATCGAAATATCGTAATAGCATGCGTAGAAACATAAAAAAGTTTGAGCGTGAACAGCATAGATTGATCTATCAAAAAGAAATAAATAAATCCTTGAATGAAGATTTTTATCAAGCTTATCGTTTTATGCGTAGACGTGCCTTGGTTCCCTGGATAGCCTACAGCAAAGAGTATTTTGCTTCTCTCTCTGATGCCATGCCTGATTCATTTGTTGTTGCAGCACACAGTGCTCGTGGAGAATTTTTAGGAATGGCGCAAGGATTAAAAGAATCTGAGCGCTTTCATGTTGCACGCGTTGCTACGGCGCAGTCGATGTATCGCAAAGATGGAATTTTTTTTCGGCTGATCTACGCAAGCATTGAGCACGCGCTCAACCAAGGTTGCAAAGAAATAATTCTTTCTCCCACAAGTTATGCGTTCAAAAGAAAACTGGGAGCTCAATACTATCCACTCTACAATCTCATTTTGCCTATAAGTTTTTCTTGGAAAACTTTGGTGTCGACTCTACGGCCTTGGACTTTGAGAGCATTGGTGGGTCATCTTAATTGTCATAGCACGCTTGAGAGAGTGTTTTAAAAATAATTTTGCAATCCTTCAAAATCATTTTTGGCGAATATCACTTGCTATTCCCACCTGCGCAAGGATGACAAGTGACGCAAGACCAATTGCTTAGCCTGTGGTTTCTTCTAAAAAATATTCAATAAATCTTCTTGTTGAAATCCAAATTTATTTAACCCTTATGTTGTATTGGCCAAGATCAATCGATTCCACATCAAAGTCATCTTGAAATGCATTTGGTTTGGGGCTGAGGTTTTTATTGCTCGAGCTGCCCATAAAAGCGACAATTCTTTTGAACAATAAATGCTCTACAGGAATGATTACATGTTCCAAATAACTTATTTCTTCAGGATTCATTACAGAATCATTTTTAAGAGGTTCAAGTTTTGCCATTTTAGCGAGATTATAGTTGATTTCAGCAAGATTTGATTGCGCCATGAGTGCTACAAAAGAATTGGGGTCTTTGGCGTTTTGCAAATTTGTTTGCTCAGTTTTTTGTGCTGATTTCAAACTATCGAGTTTGCTTTGATAAGCTTTGGTGGTCAAAAAGTCCATGCTTTGTTCGAGTTGTCCGTCTACCTTTATCTGAGAAAGCCAACGCAGTTTAGTGAGATGATTGACTGTATCTAAAAGAGAGTGAGCAAAATCTTTGCCAAAGATACCATCTTTTACCATCTCATTGATGATATCTTTTGGGTTTTGTACCCCCAAGTTAAGATAGCTTTGAAATGCAGTTAAGAATTGTTCTATCAGGCGATAATTGTGACGCTTAATATCAAATACTCCACTGGATGGAAGTTTGCCTTCAATAAACATTTCTCCACCATATTTTTTCTGGCTCCATTTACTGATTAACTCATTGAAATTGAGACTGGCAATTTTTTTACGGATGAGTGCATTATTTTCATGCAATATTTTATTTCGTTCACTCACAAACTGATCATATAAATCTTTGTTGCCAGCTACAAAATAATGATTTCTACCGATATCAGCAAAGGCACTTACCACTTTGAGCTCATTGCTTTGATCAGAGTCAAGAAAATAGTTAACCCAATTGGTGAGTTCACTTGAACTAAGTTTTGCGCCGCAGGATGAATTTTCTATGTTTGCTCTGAGGTAGTCAGCATCGGTGTAAGTACCTTTGATTAAAAATTGTGATGCCCACTTATACCACTGTTGCCCGCGAGTAGAGCTGTTGACACGCAACTGAAATATCTGTGGCATATTGTAGCTCACCCCTCGAGCATACTGAGCTAAATTCTGTGGGGTTGTAACCAATACATAGGAGCCCTCAAAAGGATAAAAGTAATTTTTCCAAAAGGTTTTTTGTGCACTTGTTTTTGCGAAAGCGTAGTTTGTAATCATTGGGCATAAAATTTCTCCTATGCTTTGATCACTTTTAACAAAGGGAGCGAAGTGTATGGGAGCATTGGACTGCTCATCAAGGCGAAAGCCCTTTCTACCAAACATAGGGTGACCGATAAGTCCATTTAAAGTAGTAGCGAGATTATTGCCAAATTCAAGTCCAACATCTGCAGGATTTGCTACATTATCGGATAAAACTAATCCACCTTCTAAATCGGTGATAATGCCTGACTCAAGTCGCCCAGCTGAACCAAAAGCCACAAAGGCATAATCTTTTTCACTAATGCCTGCGGGCAGAGCAGCTTCGATATGTTTTTTAGTCCAGCTCATCAAATCTTTGGTGAGCTGTTTTTGCAAAGAGAGGTAGTCTGCTCCTGGCTTGTTGTAAATCTTTTTGAATTGCGCAATGTATGATTGTCTGAGGTTGTAGAGCTCTTCTCTCATCTTTGTATTAAAATCATTAGCAAAAAAATCTTTTAAATTGGCATCTTGAAATCTTGGATCTTTTGGGTCGATCCAGGAATTGAGAGGATCGCCTGCAAAAAATTGACTGCTTGAATCAAGAGTTAGCTCAAAATTATTTTTTGCAAAAAGAAAATTAGTACTCAGAGAAACAAGAAACAATAAGGATAACTTAATAAAAATGCGCATATAATTTCTCTACTTATCTATAAAACAGTTTTTATTTACCGACTTTAGTTTTTTAATGCATGGCAATAATTGCGCTGATTTGAAGTTTAAAGTTTGTTAGATAAAATTGCGTGAGAATTTTTTGGAAATAATATGAAATACTGTTTGGTAGTGGCATTAGTTTGTTATTTTTTTACCTCAAATGCTCAAGGTGAGCAGCAATTGCAGCTAGAACAGGCTGCTTGGTATGCTGATCAGTTGTCTGTGCAGGGCTTTGACTTCGGTCAACAAAATATTAAGCCTGATGGAAAGATTGAGGTGAATGTGAATGTCGTTAATAACAGCGACACTCCTGTACAAATCACCAATATTTCTCGGCCTGGGCAGAGCGAAAACCTTAAAGAGTATTTTCTTTCGCTGGATGAGCGGATGAGTACTTGTTTTATTGAACAACTGCTTGCTGCTCATGGAACATGCAATTTTATTATTAAGGTTCATCCGGATAGCCAAGAAAAATTAATCAGCAAGCCTCTGGTGATTAGATACATCGATGCCAATAAAAAAACTCAAGAACAACAGTTTGTTCTAAAGGGTAAGCTTCAGGTTCTGCTGAATACCGGACTTTTTGGTGATGAGCAGCCAACGATTACAAGTGATGCAGTAGTCAGTGGTACATCTGGGGCGCAAGAACTTCCACTGATAACCTATGCTCAAGCGATGGAGGCCGATAAGTGGTTCCCCTATATTTTCAGGCCAGACAAATTTGCTGCAGAAAAGCAGGGGATGTATCCACCAAAAGTGCTGGATAATATTCCGATTTTGACACGCACAATGGTGATGCACGTGCCATGGACCTTTGTGGCACAACCGCAAGGACCAAAGGCTTTGCAAAAGCTCGTTGATTTAGTGCCTGATCGTATAGAAGACTCTCTTACAGGCAAGAGTTACGTGAAGCTTTATCATGGTACGACTGACGATGTTTTAGATATTTTTAAGCCAGGAGAAAAATCAATTCGCTTTGATGTGGCAGTGACAAGAGCTTTGGGGCAGGGTTTTTATCTTACAGCAGATCCAAATGAAGCAAAAGCTTATGCTTGTATGCGCCTGAAAGAAAGAATTAAAAATAATCCCAATCTCAAAGGAATGATAGTGGTAATGGGAGTGGAAAATAAGGATTTTATCGAAGGTAAGTATTCTCCACAGGTGCATTTATCAGATGATAAAACCGGGGAGCCTTTTGATAATGAAATTTATTTTAAAAGAAACAGCAAAATGAATAATCAGTTTGTATTTTTTAAAAATACTGGGCCTTATTTAAAAATGTTTGAAATTGTAATTTTACCCAAAGGATTTGGTAAATCTAAATCAATTAATGATGCAGATGGAATTGATGAAGCAAATAAAAATCTTGCTGGAGCCAGTGATTTTAGCTGTAAAATTTAAAATTTACTAAATTTTTTATTGTGCTGGGTATGAAAGTAAAATGGCTCAGCTTTGTTGAGGCCCTGAATTCTAATGCTAAGAGGGTCTCTGATACTAACCCCAGAAATTAACTAAGCCTTTAATTTCTTCCTAGTCCTCGCTTTGCTGCGGGCGTTCAGAAATTAAAGGCTTAGTTAATTTCTGGGGTTGGTATGATTATCAATAGCTTTGCTCCTACGAAAGAAAAGATTTCCTCTATTGAAATTCAAAATGAAAATAGCAGGTTGGAAGAAAATTTTTTAAAAAAGGTACAGATAGTGAATAAGTCAATAAAAAGTATTTTTAGATATTTATCCTGTAACTTGCTGATGATAAGCTTATTATTTTCAATAATTACGCATTCAAGTTCAGAAGATTTTAAAATCTATGCCCAACAGCTTAAATCTGAACAAAGAAATAAATTCCCACGCGAAGAGCAATACATACGATTAGCCAATGGGTTGGAAGTATTGGTGATTCAAACATCTGAGGCTAAACAATCATCTGTATCAATGAGTGTTAATGTTGGATTTTGGGATGAGCCTTCTGAGTTGAGAGGCATTGCGCACTATCTGGAACATATGCTTTTTTTAGGGACTAAAAAATATCCTGATGCAAAAGAATATGGTGAATACATTAGCAAAAATAATGGGATAAGAAATGCTTCTACGACGGAAGACAATACCAATTATTATTTTTCGATAAATGATTCTGCGCTCGAGGGAGCACTTGATCGATTTAGTCGATTTTTTTATGAACCATCATTCAATATAAATAAAATTGATGACGAACTTGAAATTATCGAATCAGAATATCAAAAAAATTGTATCAGTAATATGTTCAAGTTGGATCATATTAAAAAGTTGTTATCAAATCCAAAACATCCTATGCAAAGAAGTTTCCAAGGAAATAAAGAAACTTTAAGTAAAATAACCGCTGATGCATTGTTTAAGTTTTATAAAAAAAATTATACTGCTGACCGAATGAAATTGGTTGTAATTAGTTCGCTATCAACACAATCTATTATTGATATGGTACAAGAAAAGTTCTCGAAAATATCAAGTGGTCAAGATGCACCTAATATAGCCTTGCCGCCTTTATATAATAATGAAGACTTACCTCGTATAGTCGAATGGAGGCCTGAGGGTAAGGATTTGCAAATGAATTTATTATTTCAAACATCCTTTTTCTCAAATACAGCTAGCGTCTATAATATTATTACAAATTTGCTTAATAGGAGGGATATAGGTTCACTAAACGATAAGCTTAAGTCAAATGGCCTAATCGTAGAGATGAATGCAGGCAGAAAACTTAATCGCAATCAACGACAATTTTTAGTGAATTTCATTTTAACCCCACAAGGAAAGGAGAAATGGCAGGATATTTGTAAGTTATTTTTTTCATATATAAATGAGCTAAAGAAAGAAGGTTTATCTAAGTTGTTTTACCAGGAGGCTAAAAATATATATGAAACTAATTATTTAGCTACATCGCTTCCGAGCTCATTAGCACAAGCCAAGCTTCTGGCAAATTATCTTCATCGATTTACTTGGGATGAGCTAGAAGGAAGGTTGCATTTATTAGCTAAACCTGATGAGAATGAATTTTTTACCTTACTTAATGAAATTTCTCCTTCAAAAATGCAAGTATTTTTGACTTCAGATGAGCTCTCACAGAAAAGTATAGGTGTAAAGGTTGGTGAGTTTTATGGTGCCTTTTATCGTGAGTCAAAAATTGATGATTTAGTTTATACCGGGTGGATGCATGCCAACAGTTATGATGGCAGTGTATATCCTAAACCCAATCGTTTTATTCCTGAAGCCTATGATTGTAGACACCAGGGAGCTCCAGAGATCAACATTACTGAACAGAAAGGTTGCTGTTTGTGTATTAAAACTGAAAATGTACAAGAGCAGTCTGTAGCAAAAATACAAGTTGAATTTTATACGGATAGAAAAAATCTAAATATAGAAACTGTTACCTGCGCTGTATTATTTAAATATTGTTTTAATCAATTTAACGCAAAATGGAATCAAGACGCTCGTAAGCTTGGTTTTTCTGACAGTATAGATTTTAACTCAGATCGGGTTAAAGTTTATGCAGGTGGTCCTGCTTGTAAAATTATTCCATTTATAAAAGAATTCAGCTTAGCAATAAAAAATATTTCTTTGAGTGAGAATGAGTTTAAGGCAATTAAGGAAACAATTATCAATAATATAGAAGCGTATTTGCAGAAAACAATGCCATATAGCATTGCGTACAAAAACACATTAGCATTGCTTTCACTAAATAGTTTTCCAACCCATATGTATTTGGAACCAATTGAAAAGTTGGAATTGAGTGATGTGAAGGAGTTTTTTTCGAACATAACAAAAGTATCAAACGTTTTGTGTGCCGCTTACGGGGATATAAAAGAAAGTGAAGCAGCAGATTTTTTAAATTCATTTCTTAGCCAACATGGGATCGAAGTATCATTAAATAATCGTTCTAGTACTCAAGAAGAAATTAAGCTGGATCCAGGCAAAACTTATTACTATAAAATTGAAGTACCGAACGATGAAAATGCTTATTGTTGCTATTATCAACTGGGTGAAAATACCCCGTTATCAAATGCAGCTTTACACTTTGGAAAAATTATAATTGGTCAGAAATTTTTTGATGAACTGAGAACTAAACAAAAATTAGCTTATATTGCTCAAGCTTTTGGATATTGGGCAAGGCGTAGTTGCGGATTTGTTTCACTTATTCAAAGCAAAAAAAATATTGAACAGCTTTCAGATATTGTTGATGAATGGATGGGGAATGCTGCAGAACTTATTTCAGGCTTATCCTCCGAGGAATTTGAAAAGATTCGTTCTTCAATTCTTGAAGAAAAAAGAAAGCCAGATGAGAGTTTTTCCGAAAAATCATCAACGTTTTTTTCTGCTGTTTTTTATTATGAAAAAGATTTTGAATGGAAAGAAAAAGAAATTAAGGCCATCGAATCTATTACTCAAGATGAAGTGGTTTCGCTTTTTAGGGAAATGTTAGACCCTAAAAGCGCAGCCCGAATTGTTGTACACGTGGTAGGAAAAGAGTCAGAGGCTTGTGATTCTGAGAATTTTCAACCATTAGGCACTCAGATAACTGATTTCTCAACCTTTCGTCAACAAGTCGGTCGTTATAGTGATAATAGATAATGTGATGGAGCGAATGAGCATTTATAGGTTATTAAGGATTTGGTTTGTAGTAATTTAACCTGAGTTTTGCTCTCATGATTGATCACATCTTTTTGTTGACAAGATAGATTCGGCGATTTGGTAACCTTTATACATAGCATAAAGTTCTCTAAGCCCTCGCCATAAGACGAGCCATCCAGGAGGACCGTTATATTTAATGTGTCCTCCCAACCTTGCTATTTGCCTTAAAACTTCATCGACAGTAAGCAATGATTCCGCGGTATAATTTTGCAGCATAGCTAATAATGGAGGCGGTATATAAAGTTCTGGTGAGCTATTTGCTTCATTTGCTTTATTGCGTAGCCGCAGGAGAAACCAGGCTATTGGTATAAAGACTCCCAAACAATTTTTCAGGCTGTGAAAGCTTTCTAACTGTCTTTTTTCATATGAGCATCCAGTTTTAAGGACTTTAAAGTATTCTTCTATGACCCAACGTGAGCAATAGCATTCGATAATCTTTTCGATATCTTGGCGCGAAGCGATTGGTTCTTGAGTGAGTAAAATCCATTCAATAGGCTTTTCATCTTTAGGCGGATTTCGCTCTAGAATAAGAACAGCATTTATATCTAAAGATAATGCATATTTTTTATCTACACAGTTTGATCTTTTTAATGTAATTTGTTTTGCTTTAATATCTACTATCGTATTGCGGGCATCTCTTTTAACAAGCCTTTTATTATTAGCCCCGCCGGATTTTTTATTTCTTCTAGAAAGATGTATTTCTTTAGAAAACAATCTGCTTTCTTCTGCAAATTCCTCGCGTAAATGCTTGCCGTTTACAAGGGCGCGGTCATAGCAGCCCCTAACAATAAATCGATGTTCTTTGTTCGATAAATCAGCAAGCAAAGCATAACTATCTGTTTCACTATCGCATACGTGGATTGCATTTTTAGCGCTTTCGCTGAGTTTAGAAATGCTATCGATTGCGTCATTCCATCTTTGTTTTTCCGATGGCAGGCGACGAGACTGAGTCTGTGTAAGAATCCCTTTTTTTCTGAGTGCATAAGGACTGATTTTTTCACCGCGCTTAAAACAATGCAACCCCAATGTACCTAATGGTTCTCTATCTGACGCAGAAATAGCTAAACTGAAATGACCAAAGAAGCTTGCACTTTTACCTAGTGAGGTTGTTCCAAGGTCTCGTCTCTTTCCTGAAAATACAAACTCACTCGAATCATGCGCAATAATAATATCATTATTCTTATTGCACATACGCTTTAAAGTAGCTTGCTTGTGCGGTTCTAAAATGTCTTTTATTTCTATGTAAGGATTTTCCACAAACCGATAGAACCCCTCTAATTCTGCCGAACTCCTAAATGCCTCAGGAAAAGATTTCTCTGGACTTTCAATAACCGAGCTAACAATTGATAAAAGGCGCTTAGTTAAGCGCTTATCACCAAGATTTGATTCTATAAATTCTGTTCTTATATGATTCATTGAAAAACTTGATCACATCAAATTAAACTTGAAAATGCTTAAACGACTTTGTCAACAAAAAGATGTGATCAATCATGAGAGCAAACTTCAGGTTAATTTAATTTTTACTGCTTATTCCCTAGCCCATCAAAACCTCTCCATTCATGGAGAGGATAATATCTGTCGAAATTAATATAAGAAGACAAAAAAATATCGAGCAAAGAGCAAGGCTAAGAGCGCAAAAATGCCTGCCACAACATCATCGAGCATGATTCCCCATGCTTTAGGAAACGATCGCTCAACCCATTTTATGGGCCAGGGTTTGAGAATATCGAAGAAACGAAAGAGCACAAATGCTGTAAAAACCTGTTGAACGCTTGGGTCGATGATTAAAAATGGAATACCAACACCAACAACTTCATCAATAACAACCTGTTTGGGATCGTCTTTTTTATAATGCTCAATACCATAATCGCTTGCCCAAATTCCTATGAAAAAAAGCATGAGCAAAAGACTAAGAATTAACCAGCAGGACCACGAAAAAAAAAGTGCAGGCACCCAAATAACCAGAGCACCCGCAGTACCACATGTGCCTGGGGCAATAGGGAAACGTCCACAATAAAAAAACTCAGCGATAAGGAGTGCTATTTTGGTTTTTATATTTGATGACATCTCATACCCCTTATGCGTGAGTTTTATTAAAATTATTAAGACGCTTTATGCAATTTGCGTATCATTATTGTTATTTCTTCTTAAAAAAGAAGGAACATCATACTCATCTGATTTTTTAGGTGAGCTTTCCTTTAATGCTGTACCTGCGTCTTGTTTATCTTCATCGATAGGTGCTAGTACCGGCACACGAGCAGCGTGGTTAGGAGCTGGAGGAATTTTCGTTCCAAGATTAGGATAGCTTGATACTCCTGGCAAAATGCTGTCCCTGGAAGAAAGTCCTTGTCTAATGAAAGTTGGTACATCACGTGAACCTTGCAATGGATAAGGTGTCATAGGCTGATTGGGCACACTTGAAGTATAAGTGGGCTCACCTTTTTTCTGGGTGCGAGCATGCTCAAACCCTGTTGCTATAACGGTAATGGAAACTTCTTCATCTCGCTCAGAATCAACAACATAACCAAAAATAATGTTGGCATCTTCGTGCGCGGCATCGGTTATGAGTTCTATGGCAGCATTGACTTCATGAAGCGTCAAGGATGGGCCACCAGTAACATTAACTAGAATTCCCATCGCTCCATCAACTGAAACATCTTCAAGTAAGGGACTGGATATTGCTTTTTGCGCAGCTTTAACTGCTCGACCTTCGCCGCTCGCTGTACCAATACCCATCAAAGCCATTCCTTGATCGCTCATAACGGTGATGGCATCCGCAAAGTCAACATTGACAATACCCTGTTGTGTAATGATATCGCTGATACCTTTAACAGCATTGAATAAAACCTGGTCTGCCATGCGAAAAGCATCGAGCATAGATGTTTGCTCATCAGCCAATTGCAGCAATCGGTTGTTGGGAACAACGATCAAGGTATCTACTGCTTGTTTGAGCGTCTCAACTCCCTTTTCAGCGAGCTTACGCCTGCGATTGCCTTCGAATAAAAAGGGCTTAGTGACGACTCCCACTGTCAAAGCACCAAGTCTTCGAGCTACATCAGCAATAACAGGAGCAGCACCAGTTCCGGTGCCTCCGCCCATTCCTGCTGCTATGAAAACCATATCTGCGCCAAGTAGAAGTTCTTCGATACGATCCATACTTTCTTTTGCCGCACTCGCTCCCACTTCTGGTTTTGCGCCAGCACCAAGACCCTTGGTGCAGCCGTGACCGAGCTGTAGCTTTACTTCAGCCATATTTGCGTCGAGCGCCTGGCAATCAGTATTGGCAACAATAAATTCTACGCTTGCAATTCCGCGTTCGATCATGTTGTTGATAGCATTTCCACCGCCACCACCAACTCCAATTACTTTGATTCGTGGGCCTCGTTCTTGTATTTCATCAAATTCTATCATTTTAACAGCCTCCCCATTCTTTAATATGTGGTATAAAAAAAACTTTTTCAACTTAACTAAATTATGTCATTCAGCCAAGCGCTCATCCTACGACGCACTTTTGTATAAATATTATCATCTCTTACTTTAAAATGACGATGGTCGCAATGTTTGGCGCCGTAAAGCACCAGTCCTACGCCTGTAGCATAAATTGGACTTTTGACAACGTCCATTAGTCCACCAACACCTCGAGGCACACCTAATCGTACCGGCAATCCAATTACCTCTTCGGCAATTTCAATCATGCCAGGAAGCAATGAGGAACCTCCGGTGATCACAATTCCTGAGGCTAATAATTCCGTTAACCGAACGCGTTCAATTTCACGGGCAATAATTTCAAAAGTTTCTCTCACTCGTGGCTCAAGAATTTCTGCTAAGATTTGCCGTTTAAGCATACGATCTGGGCGGTTACCAATACTTGGTACCTCGATCATTTCGTCTAAGTATTCAGATTTCATACTGGCAGTGCCATAGCGTTTTTTAATAAGTTCCGCGCTTTCCTGAGGAGTTCTAAGGCCTATAGCAATATCATTGGTAAAGTGCTGACCTCCCACTGCGATGACTGAAGTATGTTGGATGCTGCCATTAAAAAATATAGCGATGTCCGTGGTGCCACCGCCTATGTCAACCAGAGCAACACCAAGTTCTTTTTCATCTTCGCTTAAGACTGCGTAACTAGAGGCAAGCTGTTCAAGTACAATATCACTTACAGAAATATCGCAGCGTTGCGCACATTTTACAATGTTTTGTGCACTCGTTACAGCACCAGTTACAATATGCACCTTGCATTCAAGGCGTACACCAGCCATGCCAAGAGGTTCTCTAATGCCATCTTGACCATCGATGATATATTCCTGGGGAAGAACGTGAATAATTTCTCGATCAATAGGAATTGCTACAGCGCGAGCAGCATCAATAACACGGTCAATATCTCCGGATTTTACTTCCCCTTCTTTCACCGCCACTATGCCGTGGCTGTTAATTCCTCGAATATGACCACCAGCAATGCCAGCATACACAGAGGAAATATTGTAATCAGCCATGAGCTGTGCTTCTTGAATAGCCTTTTTGATAGATTTGACTGTGCTCTCGATATTAACCACAACCCCTTTTCTTAGTCCATTTGAAGGGCTTGTACCAATGCCGCAAATATCAATTGAGCCGTTTTCTTTACGCTCACCAACTAGGGCACAAATCTTAGTGGTACCTATATCTAAACCAACCACCCTCGAGTCTTTTTTGCCACGTGCCATTTAATGATTCCATGCTGTTCGGTATATATTTTCATTGTCTGCTACTATTTTTATCAATGCGAACATTTCCCTCTTATCTAAATAAGCAAAAAATCCAACAGGCTTAACAATATTATTGTTGGCAAAAAAAGAAATTTTAGCGAAGGGGAAACTAAGTTGTGCTTTAGGCTTTGATATATTTTTATTAGCTTTTAGCGTTAAAAAAACGTTTTGGATCAATCGAAGGGGAATCTTTAAAATTTCCCACCAAGAGAATTTCTGGTTGCAAAGCCACCGAATGTTGCTCGAACACCTTTTGTTGTGCGGTGGACCCGATGTAAAGAATATCATTCGCTTTGGCCCCTCCGTTATTAATTATAAAATTAGCATGCAACGAAGATATCTGTGCTTGTTGGTATTGTAGACCCTTAAGTTGACAACTTTCAATTAGTTGGGCAGCGAATAATGGATATGGATTTTTAAAGAAAGAGCCGAGAGAATTTATTATAGGCTGAGTTTTTTTTCTCTTAAGTCGGTATTCTTGTACTTTTTGTAATAAAACCTCAGAAGACTTTAATGATTCCTCTTTATATTTTAAACGTGCACCTGTAATAATTATATCTTTTGGTAAATTATTGGAGCGATAAGAAAACTTTAAATCTTTGCCAGTGAAAATTACTTTTTCTCCATTTTGAACAGCATAAATTTCATCAACCACATCACCAATCTCTCCCATAGACGTACCTGCATTCATACGTAAAGCACCTCCAATAAGGCCAGGAATGCCGCTCCATCCAACGGCAGAATCGATTCCTATCAAAAGCGCTTGTTTGGTGACTTTGGCATAGGAGGTAGCAGCTCCAACCAGCAAGGCTTGATTTTTTTTGTCGCAATGGAGGAAATCAAATTGGGAGCCAAGTTTTATAACAAGCCCGTCAAAGCCATTATCGCTAAAGAGTGTGTTAGAACCACCGCTCAAAATATGGAGAGGGAGATTATGCTCAAGGCAAGCTTTTTGTAAAAGCGCTAGTTCTTCATTATTTCTAGCTTCAACAAAAAAACGCGCAGGTCCGCCAACTTTGAGCGTTGAAAAAGGTGCAAGTGCGACTTCTCTTTTGGCGCTGAGCTTGTCGAGGAGGTGTTTAAGCGCAAAAGAAATCATAGAGAAAGTCCGTATTTTTGGTGGAGCAGGTCTACAATGTGTGGCCCTGCAAGGGTTATTGAGCCTGCACCCAAAGTCAAAGCTACGCCCTTTTGCGGCATGAGTTCAGAGATTTTTTTGGCGCCTTCATCAATAGTTTTTACGTGAAAGGGTGAAAGTGAACTAGAAGCTTTTATTTTGTCGATCAAAACCTTGCTGCTGATGCCTGGCAAAGGCTGTTCTTGAGCTGCATAGATATCGGTAACGACCAGTGCGTCACAGTCCTTAAAACTCTGTGCAAATTCTTCCATCAGATCTTTAGTGCGAGAGAAACGGTGAGGCTGAAACAATACGTGTAATGGACGATCCTTAAATGTGTTACGAGCTGCCTTGAGCACTGCGCGTATTTCTGTGGGATGATGAGCATAGTCATCAATCACAAAAAAATCTTTATGGCTAGGAACAATACTAAAGCGCCGTTTTACCCCGTTAAATGAAGAAAGAGGAGCAAAAAGAGCGCTTGGAGCTACGCCCAATTCATCCATAACGGCAACTGCCGCAAGAGTGTTTAATACATTATGGTGGCCGACCATGTTAATCCGGCATGGATACACTGATGCATTGCGTACAACGATTTCAAAGCTGGTAGAAAATTCGTGGGTATGGATATTCTGTGCTCGAAATGTTGCACCTTTGCTGAAACCATAACTCAAGATGCGCCGGTTAAGTTTTTCAAGAATATTCCTTACGTGGGGATCATCGATACAAGCAACAACAAGGCCATAGAAGGGAATAGTTTCTAGAAAATTACTGAAATGTTCACTGATTTCAGTGATACCGCCCTGGTAATAATCAAGATGCTCAGCATCGATGTTGGTTACCACTGCAATGGTAGGTGAAAGATGTAAGAAAGTACCATCTGACTCATCGGCTTCGGCTACCATGAATTGGCTTTGGCCCAAGATTGCATTTGCACCAAAGTGATTTACGATACCACCGATGATGACGGTTGGGTCAAAACCTAATTGGTGCATCAATGTTCCAATGATGCTAGTCGTGGTAGTTTTTCCGTGAGCACCAGCAACGGCAATACCACAACGTAAGCGCATAAGCTCAGCCAGCATGACTGCTCTTGGTATAGTAGGAATACCGCGTGAGCGAGCAGCGCAAAGTTCAGCATTTTCATAAGGTATAGCACTGGAGTAAACCAAAACATCGGCGTTATCCATATGCTTAGCATGATGGCCAATGAAAACGTGGGCACCTAAGCTTCTTAGGCTTGTAGTTTCACGATTTTCGCTCACATCTGAACCGCTCACATTAAATCCAGAGGCTAGCAATATTCTTGCTATGCCGCTCATCCCGATACCGCCTATTCCCACTAAATGAATGTGTTTTATTCGACCTGTAAAAATTGAATTAAGTGCCATACTGGAAGTCCTTAAAGATTGCTCGTGATAGTTTTTACGATACTTGAGGCTGCATGAGGAGTTGCAAGATGCTTGGCATTTTCGCTGATTGCTTTAAGTTGTTCAGGGTGATCGTATAAATTTTTTATTTTTAGGCTCAGTTCAGCGGCAAAATTATCGCCCTCTTCAAGCAAGAGTGCAGCACCTTTTTTAACGAGAGCTAAAGCGTTTTCTCGTTGGTGAGCATTGGCAAAGCGGTAGGGTACCAGTATCGATGGCATACCTGAAGCCATAATTTCGGAAGACACGGTAGCTCCTGCGCGAGAGATAAGAAGGTCATGGCGTTTAAAACTTTCGGGCATGTTATCGATAAACTGCGTTACCTGGGCTTCGATGTGAGCTTCTTTATAGTGTGCAGCAACTTCATTGACTTGTGTTTTACCGGTTTGGTGAGTCACTTTAATATCAGGATTGTGCTCTTGTAAGAGTTTAAGAGCCTTAGGAATTTCGCGGTTTAAAAACTGTGCCCCGAGAGTTCCCCCAGTCACAAGAATCTTTAAGCCCTTTTCAGGCGCGCCGTGCTCAATACTGAAAAATTGTTTGCGGATAGGGTTGCCCGTGACAATGGTATGCTTGGGGAAGTGTTTTTTACTTTCTACAAAGCTTGCAAAAACTCGGTTGCTTATGTGAGCGAGAAGTCGGTTGGCAAGTCCTGGCACAACATTTTGTTCGCAGATGGACCGGTCGATGCGTAAAATAAAGCTTGCGATAATCATGGGCGCCGATACATAACCACCAACTCCAATCACAGCATGAGGGCGATGTAGCAAAAGAAACCATGCGCATTTTAAAACTGCCAGTGTGAGTACAAAAAGAGCTTTTAGCTGAGCAAAAAAACTTTGGCCGACCAGTTTTTTAGCCTTGATACCAAAAAATTGAAAACCGCAGTTTTTGGCCATTCTTTCTTCTATACCACCGCTATTGCCAACATAGGTGATCTTTGTGCGAGCATCTGTATTAATAAATTCCTTGGCAATTTCTAAAGCTGGAAAAATGTGTCCGCCAGTACCGCCACCTGTAACAATAATGTGCATTGTCTGTCCTAAATCTAGTAAAAAATAATTAACTAAGCTTTTTATAAATTATCAACCAAACGCTTAAAGTGTTTCCCTCTGTCCACATAATCTTCAAATTGATCATAACTTGCGCAACCTGGACTCAATAACACTGTAGTGCCAGGTTTGGCTTGTGCCACGGCAGCGCAAAATGCTTGGTCTAAATCTTTAAACTGCTGACTCCGAAGGTCAGCTAGTTCAAGAGCAATTTTTTCTTGAGAGCTTCCGTAGACATAAAAAGCAACAACTTGAGAGTAAGCGGTAAGAGGAGCAAAATTTTCACCTTTATCATGTCCTCCAACTAAGAGATGAACGGGTGAAGTAGTGCACGATAAAGCCTTTTCCACCGCAGCAACGGTGGTTGCTTTTGAGTCATTGATAAAATTTATACCCCGTTTTGTGCCAATATTTTGAAAACGAAACTCTAAAGGCTTGAAATAATTAAGGCCTAAAACGATAGACTCATTGCTGATATTGTATGTCTTAGCTGCATAAGCTGCAGCCAGTGCATTTTCAACGTTATGCATGCCGTTAAGAGAAAGTTCTTTTAAAAAATTCCATGTTTTATCAATTTTTTGGGCATTAAAGAAATGAAAATGTTTAGTCGGATAAGCTTTGCTATCAATAGATGATAACAGCGTGTTGTTACAATAAATGTGGCCCTGAGCTTTTACCAAGTCGAATATCTTAAACTTTGCTTTTTGATAGCAATCAAAGGAATCGTATCGATCGAGATGATTGGGGGTGATATTGAGGATGATGGCGCAGTCAAGTTGAATCTGTTTGAGCGTTTCGAGTTGGAAAGAACTAAGCTCAAGAATTAAATAGTCAAAGTTACTATCTAAGACGAGAGTACATAGAGGAATTCCTATGTTGCCTCCTGCCACACTTTTTAATCCAGCGCTTTTCAAAATGCTGTCCAGCATCATTGTGGTGGTAGATTTGCCATTAGAGCCAGTAATGCCAATAATTTTGGTCCCAGCCTTAAAGCGCAAAGCAATTTCGATTTCGTTCAAAATGGGAATTGAACGCTCTTTAGCCTGAGCGATAAGCGGGTGATGCAAACTGACACCGGGCGACAAAACAACAGCGTCAATGCATGGGGAAAAACTAAATTGAGAATCATTAAAGTGGCACCTAAGATTTTCATGGCATTTGTAAGAAAAGTTTTGGAAAAAGCGCAACTTACTTTCAGGCTTGTCATCAAATAAGCTTACTTTGATACCACGTTTGAGTAAAAGCCTTGCTGCTGCTAGACCAGAGAGGCCGGCTCCAATTATGAGCGCATGTTTTATCATGGCCATACCTTAATAATGACGGTGCAGCTTGCGAATAATGCCGCTAGAATCCAAAAACGAACAACCACTTTTGGTTCAGGCCATCCTGAAAGTTCGAAATGATGATGAAGAGGAGACATTTTAAAAACACGTCTTTTGGCTACTTTAAACGAAAATACCTGAACGATAACACTCACAACTTCTATTAAAAAAACTCCATGAAGCAAAGCAGAAATGAGCTCATTGTGGGTGAGAATAGCCACCATAGCCAATGCTCCCCCTAAGGCAAGAGAGCCGACGTCGCCCATGAATACCGCAGCGGGATAGGTATTGTACCATAAAAAACCGAGACTAGCTCCGCCTAAAGCAGCGCAAAAAATACCAATCTCCATCAATGCAGGATCAGCTCCGCATAGGATCATGATCAAAAAAGCAAGTGCGCTGAGCATGACTGGTCCGATCAGGAGGCCATCCAGTCCATCGGTGAGATTAGTGCCGTTTGAGGTGCCAACAATGATAAAAAGAGCAAAAGGAATATATAGCCACAAAGGTGTTTCAAAAGAAAAAAGTCCTGGTAGGCTTAGTGTCGATGAATAGGGGAGGCTTTCAAAATTCCCAGCATAGAGTAGTAATGCACCAAGGCCAATGACTATTTGTCCGACTAATTTTTGGCTTGGTGAGAGCCCCTTGGTGTTGCTTTTTTTTACTTTATAAAAATCGTCGATAAAGCCGATACATGCATAACCTGCCATCACCATGAGCACCAAAAAAAGTCCGAGGTGTTGCAAGCTGCCCCATAGCGAGCAGGAAACGACACATGCTAGTACCAATAAGAGTCCGCCCATGGTGGGGGTGCCTTTTTTAGAAAAGTGGCTTTTTGGTCCGTCATCACGGATTTCTTGCCCAAAGCTCATTATTTTTAATCTGTGGATGAATTTGGGAAAGGCAAGAAAGGTGATCAAAAAAGCGGTGAAGGCGCTTAAAAGCATACGAACATAAAGTTGTTCTGGTTCGCTTAAAAATTCCAAATGAGAAACTATTGAGTACAGCACGATTTAATTTCCTTCGTCTAATTGGAGAAGTGCGTCTGCTATTGCTTGCATATTGGCTGACAAAGAACCCTTGATAAATACCACATCACCTTTTTCTAGAGTATTTTTCAATGGGTCTATAAGTTTTAATGAAGTCTCTTCATAAATAATTTTTTCTTTGAGGAAGCCTGCACTGAGTGCTCCCTCAACTATGGCTTTTCCTTCGGTGCCACAAACAAAGATTCGAGCGCTGTGTTTGGCAAGCAAAATTCCTAACTCAAAGTGATGCTGCCTACTTTTTTCTCCCAATTCGCCCATGCAGCCAACGACTGAAATAAAACGCTTAGCTTTAAGAGTCTTAGCTGAAAGCAAACCTGCACTCATGGAGACAGGGTTGGCATTGTAGCCATCATTGACAATGGTACAGCCTCGAGAGTTAGTGCTGATGCTCATACGGCCTTTGATGAGAGTCATGTTGCTGATGCCTAAGGACGCTCTTTTTACATCAAGACCTAAGGCTTTTACTGTAGCCAGTGTAGAAAGAACGTTCATAGCATGGTGAGCACCGAGCAAGGGGGAGTTGACTGCAAATGTTTCGCCATCAATTTTTACCCAAAGCCTTTGTCTTCCCAAAATTTCATCAAAGTCTTCAAGCTTTGTTAGCTGTACCTGCGCTTCATCAGTTGTGCCAAAAGTAGTGGAGCAAGCAAAAATTCTCGCTTGAGCTTCTTTGGTGATTTTAGGATCATCAAGATTGACAATGGCATGTCCTTTGCACTTTAGAGCATCAAATAATTCGGCTTTGGCTTTTTGCACTCCCAGAACGCCATCGCGAAAATTTCCTTCATGAGCGCAACCGATATTAGTGATAAGGCCGAAATGAGGGTGAACAATCTGGCATAGATGGGCAATTTCTCCGCTATGATTCATGCCCATCTCAAATATGGCGTAGCGATGGTCTTTATTCAGTTCAAAGGCGCTCAGAGGAAGTCCAATATGATTATTTTTATTACCAGGGTTGGCATATACTTTTTCTGATCCAACAACAAAGCTAAGAGCTGCTTTAAGCATTTCTTTGGTGGTGGTTTTACCGTTACTGCCACTAAGAGCAATGCGAATAGCCGGCATGATTTCAATGTGGCGCTTAGCTAACTGAGAAAGAGTGCTAAGAGGATCTTCAACCTCAAGTAAAAACTGGGGATCGATGTCGATACAGCAGGGATGATTTTTTTTAACCACTGCTCCTTTTGCGCCCCTTAAAAGAGCATCTTTTACGTAGTTATGCCCATCGTGAGTTTCTCCTGACAATGCAAAAAATAATGAACCATTGGGCACTGCGCGCGAGTCTATAGTGAGTAGGCAATGTTCTTGCTCAAAAAGTCTATCGATTTTGCAAGAAGCCAAAACTTCAGCAAGAATTTTTTTATCCACACTTATTTTTTGCATAGAGACTCCGCAATTTTTTGAGCCACAAGTTTATCACAAAAAGCTCGTTTATCATTGCCGTAGAGCTGGTAGTTTTCGTGCCCTTTTCCAACTATAAGCACTATATCATCGGCTTGAGCAAGCTTGATAGCCTCATGTATGGCTTGGGCTCGATCGCCAATGTTGTATGCTTTATTGCTATTTGGCATACCTGTCATAATATCGGCTCTAATTTGTTGAGGTTTTTCGTTACGGGGATTGTCATCGGTGACAATGACAAAATCGGCCCACTTATGTGCGATATGTCCCATCATCGGCCTTTTGCTTTTATCGCGGTTGCCGCCGCAACCCATGACCACAATCAGGCGTCCATAAGAAAAATTCTTAAGTGAGCGTAGAATATTTTCTAGAGCTTCAGGAGTGTGAGCAAAGTCCACAATAATTTTGCAAGGATGTCGTGCCACTACTTCAAAACGGCCGGGTATAGCTGGGCACTGTTCAAGACCTTTTTTAATCGAGTCACGATCAAGTCCCAAACTTTTTGCCACAAAGAAAGCTAAATTGGCATTTTGCTGATGAAAGTCGCCTGCCAGAGGAAGTTTGAAGTGTAGTGGCTCTGTAGCGCTGTAAAAGGAAAGGTTTTGCAGCTCATGGGTGGAGGTGCAAAAAGGATGCTTTATGGGTAAGATTTTTTGAGTTTGGTTTTTGGCAAGCTGCCAAAATAGTTTGGCTTTGGACGCAGTATATTCCTCCATGGTGCCATGAAAATCTAAATGATCTTGACTGATATTACTCAGTCCCACGGCACTAAAATGGAGAGCTGCCACACGATCAAGCGCTAGGGCGTGTGATGATACTTCCATGACCACATGGTCTACACCCTGATGTACAAAGTTGGAGAGACTTTGGCTTATAAATTCCGCTTCCATGGTGGTATGGCTTAAGGGGGCAAGCTTATGTGGTTCACCCATGCCAAGGGTTCCCATGATTCTTACTTCAAAACCAGCGGCTTTGAAAATTGAATAAAGCATAAAAGAGGTTGAAGTTTTACCATTGGTGCCTGTGATTCCAATTAAGCACAGTTTTTTACTGGGGAAATCATAAAATGCTTCGCAAAGATAAGCATAAGCTTGAGTGCTATTGGGAGCCTTAATGATGGGAATAGAGTAAACTTTTTTAGGAGAAAAACTGTTTTCCACGAGGATTGCGTGAGCGCCTCTAGCAACAGCATCATCGATAAAATTATGGCCATCGGCTGATTGTGGTGTGGCGCCTTTTTTAGCGACAAATAAAAAACCTGGTTCAATACGTGAAGAGTGAGCGCTGATGCCCTTGATGGCAATCGATGCATAGCTTTCGTTCGTATCTTTTATATCAATAGCTTTTAGAATTTCTCTAAGGTTTTTCATAGCGATACTCGCTTTAAAGCTCGTAGTTTAGCACTGCGAGAACGGCGATTGCTGTCTATTTCTTGTTCGCTCGCCACTGCAGGTTTTTTCGTGAGAATGACAAACTCTTTATTTAAAGCAAGCTCTTTAAAGCGCAGCTTGATAAGTCGATCTTCTATGCTGTGAAAAGACAAAAATACAACAGTCGCTTCAGGCGAAAGAATCTCAGGAAGATCGTGTAACAGCGTTTCAAGCTCTTTTACTTCTTCATTTACCGCCATGCGCAGGGCTTGAAATGTGCGCGTGGCAGGATGGATTTTTGACCATTTTTTTTGTTTGATGGCTGATAAGACCAATTGCGCTAAAGCCCCCGTAGAATTTTCTATAGGCCATTCTTTTTTGATGCGCGCTGCTATTTGCCGGCTTTTACGTTCATCTCCTAACTTAAAAATGGTATCGGCGATGTCACGCTCGCTGCTGTGTGCGAGCCATTCATAGGCGCTCATGCCACTGTTTGTATCCATGCGCATATCGATTGGGCCATCGTTTTGAAAAGAAAAGCCTCTTTTGGGTTCATCAAGTTGATGGGAAGAGACACCCAAGTCGCATATGAGGCCATCAATAGAAGAAATTTTTAGTTCCCGAAGGGTGCTTTTGATAGCAGAGAAAGGACGCTGAAAGAGAGTTATGATGTTGGGGAAATGTTTTTGTACGCCACCTGCAGCGTCATCTTCGTGCGCTCTAGGATCTCGATCGAATGCTATAATTCTACCTCTTTCACCGACTACTTGAGCAAGCATGCTCAGATGTCCTCCGCCACCAGCAGTGGCATCGACAATAGTTTTACCTTTAAAGTCGTCAAAATAATTTATTACTTCTTGTGGCATTACCGATTCATGGGCAAAAATTTTAGTCATAACGCGCTCAGATTGATGAAACTCAAGAAATAATGAATAAACAAAAAAAGATCATATGGCTATGGGTTTGGCATCTGAACGTACATAAACATGAAAAAGTGTCTGATAGAAATTGCAGACTTAGAGAACAAGAAAGAAATTTAAGAGCTTAGTTAAGTTTTGGGATTTGCTATTAACGCGTTATGTATTTTTGATTTAGTTTTATTTTTCCATATCGTTTGCGCTAGAAATCGTGAAATTTTTATGTATTAATCCAGGAAATTTTCTAAAAAAACAAACATTTAAAGAACTGCAATCTAAGTTAGGTAAACAGTTCTAATGATGAGGAACAATGTCTATGTCTATGGTTAAAACGCTTAAGCAGTCATGGTCGCTTTTATCTCAACGGACCTTAGGAAAATGGCTTTTTAGTAAGGCCATAGGCAAGATGATCCCCTATTCAGGGAGTATTTCACCCCAGGTTTTAGAAGTTGCTCCTGGTCGGGCAACCGTGCGTATGCGCGATAAAAAATTGTTGAGGAATCATCTTTCCTCTTTTCATGCCTTAGCCTTGTCCAATTTGGGTGAACTAACTACTGGGCTCGCTTTGCACTTTGCTCTCTCAGACAATTCGCGAGCTATTTTGGTTAAGCTTGAAACGGACTTTTTAAAAAAAGCCCGTGGCACTATTACCGCTCGGTCTCAAACGACGCTTCCCAAAAATTTTAAAAAGCGACGCCAGACAGTGGAAGCGCAACTCTTTGATGAAAAAGAAGATTTAGTTGCTGTGGTAAAAGCTCTTTGGTTGGTGGAGCAAAAGTAATTACCTAAGTCCATGAAACTCAGGAGATATCCCATAATTTTGCAATTCATAGTTTAAGAGTAGATCCTCAATTTGGAGCGAGCGAGCTTTTGTATGGGGTTGTTGTGGCTACATCTAGAAAAAATTTGCCGAATAAAAGCTCACCAGAAATCAGCAAAGATCTAAGCTTTGAAGAAGAAACTGTGATCCGTTTAAATAAGGGAATTGCTAACATAGATATGGTACTTGAGCGCAAAAGCAAAAATCCTGAAATCTTGGCCCGTCTTGAACAAATGGAAAGAGAGATTATGGCTCGAGCGAAAGATAAGGGAATCATAAAATGACGGGTTGTTAATTGACTACAGTAAAAATTGCAAAAGAAACTCAGCTTGCTTATCTGAGAGTGGGTAAGCATCACCATGAAAACTCAGCAATTTTTTTGCATGGGATCATGGGCAATAAAAAAAATTGGCAGAGTTTTCTAAGGTTATTTATTGAAGCATGCCCCAAGTGGGATGCCTTGGTTTTTGATTTAAGAAATCATGGTGAAAGCTCAAAGCATCAAGAACCTTTTACAGTGCACGCTACAGCTTTTGATATAGCTCAGGCGTGTGATCTACTTCAAATTCGACCAAAAGCCATCATAGGGCATTCCTTTGGGGCCAAGGTGGCAACTTTGGCTGCTGATATGATGAGCTCAAGTGTCGAGCAGTTGTGGTTGCTTGATAGTTCTCTTTCAATGATCTCATCACCGAATCCTTTGGGAAGTCCAAATGATACAACTGCATTAGGGCTTTTGGAATTGCTTGATCGAATCAAATGGCCATTGACCAGTAGACGTGCGCTGATTGAAGAGTTGCTAACGAGGGGAGTTAATGAGCAAATTGCTCTATGGATGACCACTAATTTAATTGTTGCTGAGGATGGTTTTAGGCTCAATTTTGAACCAAGCGAACTTAAAGCAATGCTCATAAATTTTTTAGAGCTTGATTTGTGGAATAGGGTGCCACAATTGTCCCAACGCATGGATATTCATATGCTTTCTGCCCAGCATGGTTATCGTCTTTTCGAGCACGATCAAATCAGGTTAAAGGAGCTTGCGGGAATGCAGGGGTATTTCCATTTATTGAGAGATTCTGGGCACTTTGTTCAGGCAGATAACCCAAGAGGACTCTTGGAAATTTTGCAACCTTATTTTAACCAGGTAATATAGCCCCTTTCTGTCCATCAAAATACTGGATCCTTCTGAGCATGCGCAGAAAAAGATTAAATGATAAAATCGCTCCAAATCGGTTATTAAATGGGAATATGAAATGAATCATGCTGCTTATTGAAATTAAAGCTAAATTTTTATTGTGTGTGGCTTGCATTTTTTAAAGATTTCCTGATAAAGATATCCGCGCTTAAAGAATGAAAAGATTTTTAAAGGATTTTTGTAAGTTTTTGATGAATAAGCAGCAAATGGTGATCACGAGTTGTTTGTCCATTATTATAGAAGATTTTTATGAGGGAGAAATTTTAAGATGGCAGTGCGTTCTTCAGAAAAGGCCTTAACAGCGGCTCAAGAAAAAGAGCTTATCAAATTATTAGAGGCAAAGCGATCAGAGTTAGTAGTGAGGTTGAAATCAAGGCGCCCAAGTGCGGCATCAGAACAAATGCCTGGAGATGAAGCAGATCAGGCATCAGATGATGCAGAGGTATCTTTGGAAACTCGTCTGATGGATCGAGATGCAAAATTATTACGAGAGGTTGAGCGTGCTCTGGAAAAGGTACATGACCAATCTTATGGTCTGTGTGAGGGTACTGATGAGCCCATCGGTTATGCTCGCTTAAAACTTCGTCCTTGGACACGTTATAGCGTGACTTATAAAGAGGAGCTTGAGCGGGAAGAAAAACGTTCAGGTCGCGAATAATTGAAGCAAGCTCAGCTTTGAGCGAGAATTCTAGCTATCTGTTCTTTGCTGGCTGAGATTGCTGAACTTGGTGTATTTATTGTCAAATCGTAGTGAGACCTGGCCGGTGGGTCCGTTACGATTTTTTCCAATAATTAATTGAGCGACATTTTTTTGATCTTCGGGGGTTTTATCCCTCAGATAATATTCCTCGCGGTATAAAAATGCGATAACGTCCGCATCTTGCTCAATTGCTCCTGACTCTCTTAGATCGCTCATCATTGGGCGTTTATCTACGCGGCTTTCCACTCCGCGGTTGAGCTGAGATAGGGCTATAACAGGAATGGAAAGCTCTCGAGCAATACTTTTGAGACCTTTTGAAATTTCACCCACCTCTACCGCTTTGCTTTCAAATCGATTAGGCGCAGTCATAAGCTGCAAATAATCAATGATGATCATCCTAACGCCATGTTGATGCACAAGCCTGCGGGCTTTATTGCGTAAGTCACCGATACTTAAAGATGCGGTTTCATCGATAAACATAGGAGCTTCGGCAAGATGACCTGCTGCTTGGGTAAGTCGATTATAATCTTGTGCTTTAATAAATCCCGATCGAAGCTGAGAAAGATCGATCTCGGCATAGGCACCGATCAGACGGCTAAAAAGTTGTTCTGCACCCATTTCAAGAGAAAAAAAAGCGACAGGACGTTTGTCTTCAATGCTGATATGAGAAGCCACATTTAAAACAAATGCTGTCTTACCCATAGAGGGACGTGCCGCGATGATAACTAATTCTCCGGGGTGGAAGCCTGCGGTGAGCTTATCCAAATCATAAAATCCCGATGGCACCCCTGTGATGGCATTTTTGTTTTCTATGAGTGCCATATATTTTTCAACAGCAATCTTTGAAAGATCTTTTAA
Organism: Myxococcales bacterium; assembly: GCA_023898405.1. NCBI lineage: Bacteria > Pseudomonadati > Myxococcota > Myxococcia > Myxococcales > Myxococcales bacterium. The sequence goes on along the minus strand of CP060221.1, from coordinate 521,756 downwards.
GGAAATAATACCCTTTTTTGCTGTTGATTCCCTGATCGACATGATCGTTTGTTCGGCTTCATCGAGTACTTCTGAAACTTCTTGAGTTTGTGCGTAGGCCTTTTCTGTAATGGTTTTAGCCGCTGAGATAAGCCTTCTGAGTGCTGATTTTCCTTTTACAAGTCGAACGTAACTTTGTACTGCAGCAGCAGTGGGTAAAAATTCTTCAATGACACTGAGTGTATGAGCACCGATATTTTCAAGTTGCCCATGCACCATGAGATAGTTGGCAACGGTCACTGTATCGATAGGCTCATTTTTTTCATACAAAGCCAGCATGGCTTCATAGATACTTTGATGATGAGGGTGGTGAAAATCTTTGGCGGTTAATGACTCACCGCGAACAAGCTCCATAGCATCAGGGTCAATCAGAATACTACACAAAATTCCCTTTTCGGCATCAAAAGATTGAGGGGGGCGATGTTTGCCTAAAACTTCGTCCATAGATGCGAAGCCTAAACTAGATTCGCTTTCTTTTTTGCGAGAAAAAATCTCATCTATGGGCACCCGATCAGACACGTACAAATTCCCTTATCAAATGAAACTATGGGATATCACCCCAGTATGAATGACACTGAGCTTTTAGATCTGTTCCTAAAAGCATGTTAGAAACTTCAAGTTAGAAATAAAAAAATACTTTTTTACAATCAAATACAAAAAAACTTGTTCACTGCTCTTAATCTAAAAATGTTAATAACAAAAGTAAGCACAGGCTTTTCTCCCTTGTCTTTTTTTTTACCTCAACCACAATAGAGACCTATGCAACTAAAAAATTTTAGCTCAGCAGCACAAAAAGTACTTCTTCAATGCCAATCTATAGCCAAACGGAATCACAACCACTTGGTAGAGCCAGAGCATCTTGCCTTGGCTTTGATTATGACCGCCGAAGTAAGAGAGCTTCTAAATAAAAAAAACTCGGCTTACAAGTCGCTCGAATCGGCTTTGCTAGATTTAATTAGTAGATTGCAGGTCAGTTTGGTAGATGAAACTACCTTTTCAGGCAGATTAATCCAGGCCTTGAGTGCTGCAGAGGCGCTGTCGATCAGAAAAAATCATACATCAATACTTGTGAGTGATATGCTTTTAAGTCTGATTGAAAATAAAAATAAATATGGAGCGCTTGGGGCGTTATTAGGGCAGTATTTTTTAGATGAAAAAAGAGATGAAAAAGATATTGAAAACAAAAATACTGATCACGATAAATTAAGTTTTTTTTCTTACGTTGAAAATATTAATCAGCAAATAAAAAATAATGAAATAGATCCTGTTTTTGGTCGGGAAAATGAATGTGAACGGATTGTGCAAATTTTATCGCGTAAAAGTCGCAATAATCCTTTGCTTATCGGTGAACCTGGAGTCGGACGTAGTTCTATCATCTATGCTTTGGTAAAACGTGTTCTCAAACAAAATGTTCCTTCATATTTATTTTGCAAAGAAATCTTAAACTTTGATGTGAGTGCATTGGTTGCTGGCACTACCCTAAGAGGGCAGTTTGAAGAGCGCCTGCGTAAAATTTTGGCAGAATTGGCTGAATGCGAAGGACGATACATACTTTTGGTTAAAGATATGAGTTCACTCTTTGGAGCGGGAGGAGAGGGAGCCTCGGATGCTGCAAATCTCATAAAACCAAGTTTGACAAAGGGTGAAATTCAGATGATCGGTCTCATTAGCCCTGATCTCTACAAGAAATATGTTGAACCTGATCAAGCTTTGAAACGTCATTTTCAGCCGGTTTGGATCGAACAGCCTACTGTGAGCGAGTGTCAATTAATTTTAGAAAATCTAAAATCAATCTATGAGCGCTTTCATGGCGTTTTTATAGAAAATGAAGCGCTCAAAGCAGCGATCGATCTGGGATCAAAACATATGACGGGTCGAGTGTTGCCGGAAGTAGCTTTGGATATTCTTGACGAAGCATGTGCGCGTCATCGTATTGCAATCGATAAAAAGCCGGCTTCTCTAATAAAAATAACTACGGATATTCTTGAGCTTGAAATGATGATTGCCGTAGCCGAAGAAGAAAGTGGCAAAAAAATAGCAGCAAAAAATGCCCGATTGGTGAAACTTCGTGTTCAAGAACAGCTCTTGGAAAAATGCTACAGTAATGAAATTTCTCTAATAGAGTCAATACGTGCGCTCAAAGCTCAACTGAGTGATGCTCAATCTCAAGCCCAAGAATATAAAGAGCAAAGAAATGCTCATGAAGCAGCGCAACTTATGCAATACCAAATCGCCACCTTAACTGATTTGCTCGAAGAAAAAATAAAAGAGTGGCGAAAAATCAAAAAAAGCCATCGTTTGATTGATCCGTGGGTAAAGCGTGATGACATAGCTTCTATAGTTTCTCAAGAAACAGGTATTCCTGTACAAAAAATGATTCAGTCGGAGCGAACAAAGTTAGCATCGATGGAGCAAATTTTAGGCGCTCAGGTTATTGGACAAAACAGTGCGGTGACTGCTGTTGCTTCGGCAATTAGAAGGGCCCGGGTCGGTCTGAAAGATCCTAAAAAACCTATTGGCAGTTTTTTATTTTTAGGGCCAACAGGAGTAGGGAAAACCGAACTTGCCCGCACCTTGACGAGCTTTTTGTTTGATGATGAACGTGCCATGGTGCGTTTTGATATGTCTGAATTCATGGAACGTCACAGTGTAGCACGTCTTATTGGGGCGCCGCCGGGGTATCAAGGCTCAGATGATGGAGGGCAGCTTACAGAGTTGGTAAGGCAAAAGCCATTTTCAGTGGTGCTCTTTGATGAAATAGAAAAAGCTCATATCGATGTTTTAAATGTATTGTTGCAGGTGCTTGATGAAGGACATCTGACAGATAGTAAAGGCAGGCAGGTTTTATTTAATAACACTGTCATCATTATGACATCAAATGTTGGATCCGATATTATTTTGGATTCACTTGGCGAGGAAAAAGATATTTTGCAACATCGAATTATGGATCGACTGTTGCAGCTTCTAAGACCAGAACTCATCAATCGTATTGACGAAATCGTCATGTTTGAGGCTATTGATAAAAAAGGATTAGCAGGTATTGCTGATCTGATGCTTGATAAACTCAAGCATCGTGTGTATGAGCAGGGATTTAGCTTAAGTATAAGTCCTCAAGCTAAAGAAATTCTTATCAATGAAGGATACAATCAAAAATTTGGTGCACGCCCTCTAAAACGAGCAATACAGCGTTTAATCGAAGCACCTTTGGCTGAAATCTTGGTAGAATCACAGCTGAATCGGGGGACATGTATTAAAGTTAATTGTGAAGATGGAATAATAAAGTTGCTTAAAAACAATTAAGATAGTCTCCTTTTTATAAAGAATAATGTGTTAATGTGATGTCTAAATTGATTTTATCGGTTAAAATAGTTTAAGATATTTTATGTTTTTATTGTTTAGGATTAATTATGATTAAAAAATTATTTAGAGTTTTTTTGGTATTGCTAATTACTGCATTATTTTCATGCAATGATAATTTTGCCAAGCCCAGTGAGCCGCCATCACCGGTATCGCCTAAGCCCAGTGTGCCGCCGCCGCCATCACCGGTACCGCCTAAGCCCAGTGTGCCGCCGCCGCCATCACCGGTATCGCCTAAGCCCAGTGTGCCGCCGCCGCCATCACCGGTACCGCCTAAGCCCAGTGTGCCGCCGCCGCCATCACCGGTATCGCCTAAGCCCAGTGTGCCGCCGCCGCCATCACCGGTATCGCCTAAGCCCAGTGTGCCGCCGCCATCACCGGTATCGCCTAAGCCCAGTGTGCCGCTGCCGTCATCACCGGTACCACCTAAGCCCAGTGTGCCGCCGCCGTCATCACCGGTACCACCTAAGCCCAGTGTGCCGCCGCCGTCATCACCGGTACCGCCTAAGCCCAGTGTGCCGCCACCGTCATCACCGGTATCGCCTAAGCCAAGCGTGCCGCCACCGTCATCACCGGTATCGCCTAAGCCAAGCGTGCCGCGGCCATCACCGGTATCGCCTAAGCCCAGTGCGCCGCTACCGTCAGCACCACCTGAAGCTGCTGCTGAAATAAAGCTAAAATTAAATGAAGACGAAAAAGAATTAGCTTCTTATCTCACTAATATTTCTATTCCTGAAGAAGTCAAAAAATTAGCTGAAATTGGTATTGATAATTATAAAAAAGCCTCTCTCAAAAGTCAGCGTGAAAAAGCAAGAAAAAGTAATTCAAATGGTGGGGGGCGTCAAGGTGACTGGATTAAAGCAAGCTTGGGCACGTCAGAAAATGAACTGGTTTCCGAACTAGAAAAAATAGATCCACCAAAAACATGGACTATCGGAAGCATTGATGATCTTTATAACAAGTTTGTTAAAGAGCATCCGCCAGTAAAGGAGTTGCCACAAATTACTCTTGTTAAGGGTTTTGGGGTAAATTATTTGCACGACTATCCCATGGGAAAAGACGCTATTGTCCAGCTTGCAAGCCAATTTAACTATTTAGAAGCAATAGGACCACACATAGCACCTGTAGCATCCTATCTCTTTGATAATACACAAGGACCTATGGGTTCAATCGAAGCTCTTAGTGCTGCTCTTCACAGAGAAGCTGCTGTTATGGCAGGAAAACTTTCTCATGCGCTCCATAATATTATTTCAGGTAACTTTCATGGCTCCTACAAAGATGGTTATCTCGAAGCATTTAAGTTAGCTTCTAAGGATCTAAAAGAACTGTTAAGGTTGAGTAAAGATAATATTAAAAAAATTGAAATATTAGCCCAGTGGGCTTTGTGTGAAGCATCAGGCAATTCTCAACTGCAGGTTTTTTCTGCAGCCCCTTCTTATCAAGGAGCTGGATCACCATCATTTGAATCTGATGGAGGCCAATTATGCGATACTTTGGTGTCAGCTCAATATGAGGCTATAGCAAAATTGGCTGTTATCAGGAGTATCCTTAGCAAAAAGGAAGTTGTGGTTCATTTGACATTGGTAGGACAGAATGCTTTCAATAATCCACCTGAGGTTATGAAAAACTCATTTAAAAAATATGCTCAGGCTAGTAAAGGCTATCCTTTGGTGAAAACTTTTATTCATGGATTCGGTCAAAAAGATCAGAATATTGTTCGAGATTCACATGATAATAATTATTTTCGGCTCAAGGAAATAACTGCAGAAGATTTTAAAAAGCTTAAATAGATTGGTATAAATTTCACGATTATAACGCCATGTTTGACAACAGGGGTAATGTAAAGAAAATGTTGAAAGGCTTCTTAATAAATTTTTTCACTAAGTCATCGCGTGTGCTGCGGAATCGTTCAAAAATTTATTAAGAAGTCTTTCAACATTTTCTGGATACGACCGATTGCCTCTATGCCTTGCAGCCGGCTATTCCTCATTTGAGCCGTTATTGTTAGCCTTATCCATTACAGTATGGGACCGATCTAAGAGCTCAATTGAATCAAGTGAACATTTAAAATATTTTTTCAATAGTCTGTTAGGGGGAATAGATGCTTGCTGAAGGCTTGTTAAGCATTATTGGTTCTTGAAATGTTGACGTAATTCGATGCTGAAGCTTTCAAAAAAACATCTTGGAGAGTGAAATGATTAAAATATGGATGACATTAATTTTTTGTTTGCTGGTGCTCGTTAATTGCGCAGGTGGTGAAAACAAAAGCGAGCAATCAAATAAAAAAAATAATCAGACATCTTCACAAACATCACAGCGCAGCAATAATAGTAAGCCTCCTATGCCAAATAATGCTGTCAGGTGGGATAAAGTCGTCTTATCAACTGGGGAGAGTATCTGCGCTCTGGCGGATAGCGGCGATCTTTATTGCTGGGGGATGAATCAACGGTCAACTGGCATAGCCATGGATACAAACGAAACACTCGATGCCCTCGGAACTGGTGATAAAAGTATAAATCTTTTTACTCCTAAAAAAGTGATTCACCCCCATCCTTGGAAGGATGTAGCCATGTCAGAAGCAGGCTTTCTTTGTGGAATTGATACTCAGGACTATTTATTTTGTTGGGGAGCAAATAGAATTTTTTCTTTTGGAGGGGGAGGACCTTTCTTTTATGCTGATGGTGCCTCAAGCAAAAAAATTATTGTGACAAGGCCTCATAAGATGAGTGATGAACAATTTGATTCATTGGCCATTGGAAGATCTACTGTATGCGCTATCAAAAAAGACGATGGATCATTGTGGTGCTTTGGAGATAACTTTTTTGGTTTTGATAAATCATCCCCATCTCCCATCAAGGTTAATGACGGACCATTTTTAAAACCTCTCATGACTGGCAGCAAGCTCATGGCAATGGACTCACGTGGCCACCTTTGGGAATCTGGCAAGGCTTTAATAAGCGAAAAATGGCAAAAGATTGTGGCTAATTGGATGCCAGACCGTGTATGCGGTATCAACGATGCTCATAAATTGCTGTGTAAGGGAAATAATCAAAAAGAAATTTTGGCTGTACAAGATAGCAGTCCTATGGTTACTAATTTTAGTCCTATAAAAGGTGGTGGAGATTTTATAGATATATCAACCAATGCTCGAAGTACCTGTGCAGTAAAAAATGACAACTCTCTTTGGTGTTGGGGGCAGAATACACTGGATATTATTGAAAATGGCGTTAATAAAAGTATGCAAGGAGTACTGGCAACAGGCTCGAATGATTCTTTTGTGACCAGTCCTCAACAAGTTATGGGTATAAAGCAAGCAAAAAAAGTTGTAGTAGCTGGCAATGGTTCCATATGCGCTCTGACCACCACACAAGAGATCTATTGTTTTGGTAGCAATACCTATCGAGATATAAGAGGGAATTTAAGATTAGGAGTTCTTGGTATCAATAATATGAAAGACAGAGTCGTAATCCAAGCTACTAGAGTTGGTAAAGAAAAGTGGGATGATGTATTTCTTTTTGATGGCGAGAGTGAGTTTGTCGCTTGTGCCATCAATGATAAAAAATCTCTATGGTGCTGGGGAGGAAAAGAATTTTCTTCCATAGCTCCCAATCAACCTATAGGAAAAGTACTTTCTTCTCCTGTGCTCATAACACTCTAAGACACTGTAAGCTGACTTTAAAGCTAAAGTAAGTGCCCCAATACTTTGGGGCATTTAAATAATTAGCAAGCCGAAATTATTTAGGAATGTACTCAATAAAAACGCTTGATCTATCTCTTATTAAGTCGTTTTTTCTCACAATAAATTCTATTTTTGAAGTTTTTCTTTTAAATGGTTCGTCTTTATACGAGATATCAAGAGAAATACGATCATTTTCGAAGCCTTTTTTATCGAGGGAAAAGCGTGCTGGAGTAACTACCAGGTTATCATCGTAGAGCAAGGTTTCCACTTCAGTTGACTCGGAACCAACATTATTGATCTGTATGCTTTGGGCTTGGGGGTGAGCACGAGTAAAAATAAGGTATGAACGATCGAGTTCTAATAATCCTGTATCAATGTATTTGTTTTGGACGTTTTTTAAGGCCTGGGCAGCATCAAGTGCTGTGGCACCGCAGCTTATATTTTGATCTCGGCAGCAAAGATCGGAACAATTGCTTTGTTCGTCACTATTTTTATTTTCTTCAGAGAGGCAATAGTTTTCACAGCTTAGTAATGGCAAGGAATGCGTTAAGAAGTACAGGGCACTTTTCCAAGAAAGAGTGGAATCTAGAGCTTTCATGAGCGATAGAGTTCCAGCAACAAAAGCTGCACTGATTGAGGTTCCAGCCGCGGTTTTGGTTAGATTGGCATAATTTATATCTATGTTTTCTCCTGGAGCTAAAATATCTATAGCTGGACCCCAATTACTAAAAGTACTGCGAGTTCCATTAAGGTTGAGTGCTCCAACATTGATGATGCTTGATGAATTTCCTGGAAAAAAATTTGTTGCATCAGCACCGTTATTTCCGGCTGCACTCACAACAATACAATTCTTTTGACTGATGGCATCCAGCATATCGGAAAAAAATTGCAAAAGATCTGGAGCGCTGTTGGCAAAGGGAAGCAGAATAATATCTGCCTTTTTATTAGCTTGGATGTTTTCAAAGTTTTTTGGGCAAGGGTAGGCACTTTGTTCACAAATATTTATTCCAGCTGAATAAAGAGCAGCGGCCATAGTTTGAGCATGACCAGGGGAAGCTCTTTGAACTGCTAAGAGTCTCGAATGCGAGTCTATTCCCATAGAAAAAGGAGAGTGAGTATTGCATGCTCCTAAGGCTAAGAGCATGAGTTCACCATGTGTAGAAGGAAGATTAGATTTTTTTTCATGCCCGAAAGGTTCGATGAATTCTATGCGGGAGCTGCAGGCTTTGAAGCGTTGAGCAAAGCTAAAAATTTCTTTTTGTAAAAAATTATCGATCACTGCTACTTTTACTTCGGGTGATCCTGTGCTTATGTCCCATGCCTCAGGCATGTTGAGAGCGTAGTTATTATTCTGTCTAGAAGCTAAATGTTGCTCTATTTTTGCATTTGTAATTTCATCTGTGCTCGCAACTTCAAGGGAAAAATTGTGCTGAGCATCGAGCACACTTGGATGTTTCAAAAGAGAATTTATAACCAACAGATCTTCTTGTGCCTCAGGCGAGTTTAAATTGATGGGCAGAAAATTTTTTTTATTTTTTTGAGCTACCAATACCCAATCAAGTATGGGAAAAACAAGCTCAAGATTGAGAGGTTTAAGCACTTCTTCAATATTGTTGGCATCCTTTTTGAATAACACTAAATATTGTCCATTAATAATTTGTTCAGATGCTGTGTATGGTCCCACCTTAAGATCAATATTGGGTAATCGGGGAATGTGGTGAGCGCGCACAAAAAAAAGCCCGATTCCGCTGCTTAAAAGCAAAATAAAAATAAATGCATTTATCAAAAGTTGGAGCTTATGGTTTATATACACGGGAGATCCTCAACTATGAGATAACATTATTCACGATATAATATCCTATATGTGAAGGGTAAGTCTCTAGACAAGCAGTGGTTTATGATTGAAGCTAGGCCATGGAATATTTTCTCTAGAGGCAGGAGCGTTGATGACCCACTCCAATTGTATGCAGCTCAAAATTGACCCAGAGTTTCCTGAACCTAGAATTATTTCTCATGCTGTCGCAGTTTTAGAACGCGGTGGAGTGCTCGCTTATCCGACCGATACTAACTATGGTATTGGCTGTGCCATTTATGAAACTGAAGCTATTGATCGTGTATTGAAGCTTAAAAATTTAGATAAATGTCATTTGCTTTCGATTATATGTCCTGATTTATCAGACATTGCCCGTTATGCAATTTTAGAAAATAACGCATACCAAATAATGAAGCGCCACCTGCCGGGACCTTATACTTTTATTTTAAGAGCAACTCCGGAAGTACCAAAGATGTTTCGTTCTGAGAGGCAAACTATCGGAATTCGCGTGCCCGACAATCCCGCCGTGTTGATGATGACACGAATTTTCAGAAAGCCAATAGTTTCCACATCAACAGTACTAAACAACCGTGTATGTAGAAGTGGTACTGAGGTGAACCGTGATTTTGGCTATGGCCTCGATCTTATTCTTGACTCTGGCACTATCGAAACAAAGGATTCGACCGTGATAGATCTAAGCGGGCCCTACCCTGTGGTTGAACGCCAAGGAGCAGGGGATATCAGCCGCATAGTGGTATGAACCAGAGATTGGTGCTACATGTTTTCACAAAGAGCTTGGGCAAACTCAGAGCATTTGAGCAAGCTTGCTTCAGACATCATGCGGTGAAAGTCATAGGTGACTTTCTTTTGGGCAATGGTTTGATTCATGCTCTTGATGATTAAATCAGCTGCTTCATGCCATCCCAAATAGCGTAACATCATTTCACCAGATAGAATTACCGAGCCTGGGTTAACCTTATCAAGATTGGCATATTTGGGAGCTGTTCCATGAGTGGCTTCAAATATTGCATGGCCTGTTTGATAGTTAATATTGCCGCCTGGCGCAATTCCTATTCCTCCTACCTGGGCCGCTAGTGCATCGCTCAAGTAATCGCCGTTAAGATTAAGTGTAGCGATAACGTCAAATTCTGTGGGGCGAGTGAGGACCTGTTGCAAAGTGATATCAGCAATTGAATCTTTTATGAGCAGTTTATTTTTCCAGCGGCCATCACCATGGCTGTGATAAATTTTTTCCAGAGTGCTTTCTACATCAGAAATTACTTTTTGTTGTTGCTCTGCTGTCATAAGGTCAAAGCCAGGTTCAATGGCTTTGGCATTTTCTTCGCTGTTTAAATTTTGGTTGTGATCTTTATTGGCAATAATCCAGCTTTCACGCTCTGTAATAATTTCATTTCGATAATTTTCGGTGGCAAGAGCATAGCACCAATCACGAAAGGCTCCTTCAGTGAATTTCATGATGTTGCCCTTGTGAACGATGGTGACACTTTTTCTTTTTTCTCTTAAGGCATAGTCTATAGCGGCTTCCATAAGTCTGGCACTGCCTTGTTGGGATACTGGCTTAATTCCGATCCCGCTTGTGTCGGGAAAACGAATTTTTGATACCCCCATACTTTCTTGCAAAAATGAGATTATTTTTTTGGCCTCTGTACTTTGAGCCTTAAACTCAATGCCTGCGTAAATATCTTCGCTATTCTCGCGGAAGATTACCATATCGACCGATTGGGGAGATTTTACGGGTGATGGTACGCCTTCAAACCAACGGACTGGGCGCAGACAAACATAGAGGTCGAGCATTTGTCTGAGAGCCACATTTAAGGAACGAATGCCTCCGCCAACTGGAGTGGTGAGAGGACCCTTGATACCTACCAAATAATTTTTAAATGCCAAAAGAGTATCATCGGGCAGCCAGCTGTTAAAACGTCGGAAAGCTTTTTCTCCGGCATAAACCTCAAACCAGGTAATTTCTTTTTTTCCTTGATAAGCTTTTTTGATTGCGTGATCGAATACTTTTTTGCTGGCACTCCAAATGTCCGCCCCTGTGCCGTCACCTTCGATAAATGGAATGATGGGGTTATCCGGTACATCGAGTATGCCATTATTTATTGTGATGGCTTTCCCTTTTTTTGGGGGGACGAGATCTTGGTATGGTGTGTTCATGGGGCTCCCTTTAAGCTTGGGATATTTAACAGCAAATTTTTCGGCACTATTTTTATTTTGTTGACTACATAAAAAATTTTTGGTGCTGTCAAGAAAATGTTGAAATCATAGCAATCCTAGAAATTAACTGAGCCTTTAATTCCTGAACGACCGTAGCAAAACGAATACCTCAATAACTGGATTAACTTTTCCGCCCCCCTGCGTCAATTCCATACTGTACTACGGCTGTTCTAGTAGTTTACGCATATATTTACTAGCTTCGCTCAAAGCTATATTCAGAGTCTCTGAAGGAGATAGGTTAAGATTTGTCTCACTAGGCCATAAAGGTACATGGGAAGATAAAGCATAAACGAATTTCTCAAATGGCTCGATAGATTTTGGCAGTGGATATTGAATAATTTTTGGATTGATATCCGAAGAAAGATTGTTAAATGAAAACCATTCATCCATAGTGAGCAATTTTTTATTATTGGGGGCAGGATCAATCACCATAATCTCACTTTTATTTTCTTCGTTTTTCACAAAAATAATGGCTGCTACATGATATTCCCATGTCTTACCCAATGATTCCCATCTATCAGATGTCTTATTGGGGTTATTTGGCGGTGTCAAATGTCCCTTGAGCCAAATTTTTCCGCTGCGATAACCTTCATTATGAAGCCAGTTGGCGATTATATGAGCGCGTGCGTAGCAACCATCATCGGTATAAGCAAAGGGGATATCTTTGTGGGCACTTATCTCATCAAATAATTTCTTGGCTTCATATAAAGTAGGCTCTTTACCTTCTGATTGAATCATCATTTTTTGATAATAATCTTTTTCTTCTAAGGTTAAACACTTATCATCACAGGGTATTTTTGTTTCATCTTTTAATTTATTGTAATCAGGAATAAATTTAGAAATTAACTGATTATTAACACAGGTAATATTTTGTACTATTGAAAGTTTTTCAACGCTCTTTTTAAGTTCGGATACAAGTTTATTAAAATGTGTAATTAAATTTGCAGCACTAATAAAAAAACCGATTTTATCAATGTTGTTCATCATTGATGTACTAAGACCAGTAAGTATACCTGGAGAAGAAAAGCTAAAATAATCTTGATCTGAAAATTCTTCTAATTGAGTAAGAACTTTATTATTTTCGTCCAATATTCTTATCTTTAAATTTGTTTCCAGGCCATTTTCAGAAAAAAACATAGGGAAAAATGGCTGGTTAGAATCATTTGGCTTGCAATCAAGCACTCCTTGATAAATTTTCCCTTTGCAAACCTTTATGCGCTCACTAAGAGGACCTTCACAATCAACTTCGCTATCATTTACCATTAATTTCAATTTTTCTATCTGGCTCAGATCAGATGCCACAGCCAGGTTATTAGTCAAACAGCTTAGTAAAATAATAGTCAATAAATTAAAAAAAAATTTTTGATATTCATATGTTATCCTGAAAAAAATAGTGAATAATGTAAAATGTATATCAATTATCATCAAAGTCTATGGGGGAATTGCTAAAAATTAAAATATTTTATTATGCAGATAAAGCTATAAATACGAGCTTTGCCTGGCAGAAAATGAGTTCTATTACTTGCCAGGCTCTATGTATTTGACAAGAAAGTTCTATATAGGCACGTCGTGCTTTCGTTACAACGATATCTTGGGATTAGCCGTCATCAATGTGCAGTAAAGATATCAGAAGCGAAAGTTTTAAATTATTTTTCACAGACTAGAGCTTTCATGAACTCATGATTGAGCTGACCGATGACTTGAGTGTTAATTTCTTTGGGGCACACAGCTTCGCACTCAAGCGTGTTGGTACATGAACCAAATTGTTCTTGCTCCATAGCCATTATCATATTTTTTACCCGCTCTTTGCGCTCAGGGTGTCCTTGAGGAAGGTGGCTTAAATGACTGACTTTAGCGCCAACGAACAGCATGGCAGAAGCATTTTTGCACGCTGCCACACAAGCACCGCATCCTATGCAAGCGGCAGCATCAAAGGCATGTTCAGCCATTTTTTTGCTGATGGGAATTGAATTTGCATCGGGAGCACCACCCGTATTTGCACTGACAAAGCCGCCGGCTTGGATGATGCGATCAAAGGCGCTGCGATCAACAACCAGATCTTTGATGATGGGAAAAGCCTGAGCCCTGAAAGGCTCGATATGAATTACATCGCCATTTTTGAATGAACGCATGTGCAGTTGGCATGTAGTGGTGCCTGAGTTAGGGCCGTGTGGTATGCCGTTGATAACCAAAGAGCAGGCGCCACAAATTCCTTCCCGGCAATCTGATTCAAAAGCGAAGGGTTCTTGGCCGTCATGAATCAATTTTTCATTTACGTGGTCAAGCATTTCTAAAAATGACATGTCAGGAGAAATATCTTGAGCTTGGATTGTAACAAATTCACCCTTAGCGTCCTTTGATGCCTGGCGCCATATTTTAAGTACCAAAGAAATATTTTTCATTTGTAGCTCCTTTGTTGAAGCTCAACATTTTCAAAGTTTAGCGGCTCTTTAAATAACTCGGGAGTTTTTCCCACACCTTGGTAAGACCAAGCCGCCACATAGCAGAAATCTTTATCGTTTCGCAATGCCTCTCCATCGGGGGTTTGATATTCTTCCCTAAAATGCCCTCCGCAAGATTCATTTCTCATTAAAGCATCGTGACACATCACTTCGCCAAATTCGAGAAAGTCGGCTACGCGCAGCGCTTTTTCTAAAACCAGATTGAGTTCTTTTGCTGTGCCCGGCAAAGCAAGATCGCGATAGAACTCTTCTCTTAGAGGAGGTATCAAACTCAATGCTTTCTTTAGCCCGGCTTCATTGCGACCCATTCCACAGTAATCCCAAATAATTTTTCCTAAACGACGATGAAAATTGTCGGGCGAACTTTTTCCCTTAATAGAAAAAAGTTTATCAATGCGATCATGCGTTGACTGCAAAGCTTCTTTGGCTTGTTGGCCTTGAGGATCGGCAGCACCTGATTTTACTTCATTGAGATAACGACAAATAGTGTAGGGGAGAACAAAATAGCCATCAGCAAGACCCTGCATGAGCGCGCTTGCGCCAAGTCGGTTGGCACCGTGATCACTGAAATTGGCTTCACCCAAAACAAAGAGCCCTGGAGTCGTACTCATAAGTTCATAATCAACCCATAAACCACCCATAGTGTAATGTGACGCAGGGTAGATGCGCATAGGAGTATGGTAGGGATTTTCACCGGTGATTTTTTCGTACATCTGAAAAAGATTGCCGTAACGATCTGAAATCGCTTTTAGACCCAAACGGTTGATGGCATCACCAAAATCCAAATAAACGCCTAAGCCAGAATCTCCAACACCGCGGCCTTCATCGCAGACCTGTTTGGCACCGCGGGATGCAATGTCGCGAGGGGCGAGGTTGCCATAGCTTGGATATTTTCTTTCTAGATAATAATCACGCTCAGAGTTAGGAATTTCTTGAGGAGCGCGCGTGTCACCAAGATTTTTCGGCACCCAAACTCTGCCATCATTTCGTAAGGATTCGGACATGAGGGTAAGTTTTGATTGATGGTCTCCAGATACTGGAATGCATGTTGGGTGGATCTGCGTGTAGCACGGATTAGCAAAAAGAGCACCGCGTTTATAAGCTCGATAGGCAGCCGAGATATTACAATTGACGGCATTAGTGGAAAGATAAAAAATAGCCCCATATCCACCCGAAGCCAGTACCACCGCATCTGCCATGTGACAGCTCAACTCACCAGTGACAAGATTGCGTACAACAATGCCTTTGGCGTGTCCATCAACAAGTATGAGATCGAGCATTTCTGTGCGAGCATGAAGTTTTACGCGACCAAGACCTATTTGCCTGCTTAATGCGCTGTAAGCACCTATAAGCAGCTGTTGTCCAGTTTGTCCCCTGGCATAAAAAGTCCGAGAGACAAGAGCACCTCCAAAAGAACGGTTGTCTAACAAACCGCCATAATCCCTGGCAAAGGGAACACCTTGGGCAACACATTGATCAATAATATTGACGCTGACTTGAGCCAGCCGATAGACGTTGGCTTCACGCGCTCTGAAATCTCCGCCCTTGACGGTATCGTAGAAGAGTCGGTAGATACTATCGCCATCGTTCTGATAGTTCTTGGCCGCATTGATACCGCCTTGAGCAGCAATGCTGTGTGCTCTGCGAGGGCTGTCGTGAAAGGTAAATACTTCAACGCCGTAACCAAGCTCTCCCAAACTCGCAGCAGCTGAAGCTCCAGCAAGCCCTGATCCTACAACGATAATTTTGTACTTTCGTTTATTGGCTGGACTCACCGGTTTCATTGAATCTTTGTAATTTTGCCATTTATCGGCGATGGGTCCGTTTGGTATTTTTGACTCGAACATTATGTGGCCTCACTAAGTTTAAGTATCAAGGGGCAAATAACCAAAGAGCACTGCTATGGGGATAGAAATAAATAAAATTGCGATCAGAGCAGAAAAAATAACGCCAATCTTTTGTACACGCTCGTAAACGACATGATTGCCTAGGCCGAGGGTTCTGGTGGCAGAGGAAATACCATGACTGATATGGAAGGCGAGCAATATTTGCGCGAGAATATAAAAACCGGAAACTAAGGGGTTAGAAAAACCCATGACGACCATGTTGTAGACATGATGACGGCCAAGGCTGTCATGGAGTAAAGCAAATTCAGGATTGGTAATACCCAAAGTATAATGTGCAAGATGATAGCCGATAAATACGAGCACAGTGAGACCGCTTATGAGCATATATCGCGAGCTAAAGCTTGCCTTGCGATTATTTTTATGAAGATAGTTTTGAGGTCTTGCGCGCCGACTTTGCTGAGTAAGATCGATGGTGAGCCAGATGTGCAGAGCAATGGCAGCAAGCAATACAATGCGAAATCCCCATAAAATTTTGGGGATGCTTTTTAAAAAAGCAGCGTATTGATTGGTGGCTTCCGGGCCAGAAAACATGCCAAGATTACCCAGAAGGTGAGCAACGACAAAAAATATCATAAAAAGACCTGTCAAAGCCACAAGCCATTTTTTTCCAATCGTGGAGCAACAGTAATGTTTTATTTGCATATGATCCCTTTTGCCTCTGAACACTCTGCATAAAAGAGCGCCTCAACGAGGCACTTTTCATGTGGGTTGGCCTCGCTTTTTGTTTAAAAACTTATCCACACACCAGGGGCCTACAAAAAAGTCTTTAATTCTTTAACCACTTTTTCAACCGAGGCCTTGGATTTATTAAAAGCTTCTTGCTCTTTTTGGTCGAGTTTGAGCTCTATAACCCGTTCTATCCCCCCAGCTCCGATAACGACGGGAACCCCCATAAACAAACCATCAACGCCGTATGCTCCACTCAAAAGGGCAGCACATGGAAGTATACGTTTTTGATCTAAAAGATAACTTTCAGCCATTTCAATGGCCGAGATTGCAGGAGCGTAAAAAGCAGAACCGTTACCGAGCAATTGAACAATTTCACCGCCGCCTTTGCGTGTACGCTCTATTAAAGCATCGAGTCTCTCTTGACTCAAGATACCCATAGCAACCAGTTCAGTGAGCGGAATGCCTCCTGCAGTAGAAAAACGTGGCAAGGGAACCATATCGTCACCGTGACCACCCAATACCATGGCGCTGACATCTTGTTTGCTCACCTTGAGCTCTTCGGCAATGAAGGTACAAAAGCGAGCAGAATCAAGAATGCCTGCCATACCGATCACTTTTTGTGGTGTAAGACCAGCAAGTTTATGAAATGCATAGACCATGGTGTCTATTGGATTAGTGATCATTATGACAAAAGCATTGGGTGCATAGGTCTTAATGCCATCGGCAACTTGTTTTACCACATCAAGATTTTTTTGAAGTAGATCTTCACGGCTCATACCTGGCTTACGAGGAAAACCTGCAGTAATAATGCATACATCTGCGTTAGCTATATCTTTGTATTCACCTGTTCCAGTGAGTTTGTTCTCACACATCATGCGGCTTGACATTTGGCTGATGTCTAGAGCTTTGCCTTGTGCTGTGCCAGAAAAAACATCAAATAAAACGACATCCCCCAAGTTTCTTTGGGTAGCGAGGAGGGCAAGGGTTCCCCCAATCTGTCCTGCACCAATCAATGCGATCTTTTTCCTTGTCATGACAATTTCCTTTATAGTGAGGATGGTGCTGTTGGTACCAGCGGTCTTTTTGTTCAACTACAAAAACAAGATGCGTATTGCAAATGGTTCTTAGTAATTAGGTGGAGAAAACATGAAAGTGAGTAGTGATTTTAAGTGCGATCAACGAGCAGAACAAGTACTAAAATTAAGCAAAGAAGTGCTGGGATCTAATTTAATAGAAATAGGAGTAGTTGCTTTAAAATTGAGTGAAAATTTTGAAACCAGTAAGGCAACATTTGAAGCCAAGCTGCTTGAAATATCTCAGGGGCAGCCCAAAGAGAAAAATATTACAGGAGAGGGAGTGGGGTTGGTAGATGCTTGTTTTGATGCTTTGATTAAATGTTATAATCAAACTTTTTGCTCGCTTGATTCCATTTCTATCGAAGACTTTATTGTCAGTGTGCATTTAGAAAGAGCAAGTCTCAGGAAATCTGATTCAAAAATATCAGCCCTATTGCGTGTAAAAAACTCTCTTGATCATGAGTATTCCTTTCAGTCAACTACAACTTCAATTAGTCGCTCAAGTGTATCGGTAGTGCAAGAAGCAGTCGCATTTTTTATCAATGCAGAGTTTGCTTATGAAAAACTCTACAGAGCGCTAGAAGACGCCAAGGAGAGAGCTCGTCATGATTTGGTTGAACGTTATCAAAATCAAATGGCTACGCTTGTTCACGCTACCTCTTATGAGAAATTAGTCGAAAAACTTAGAAAGGAAAAAAAATAAATTAAGCTTTGATTTATTCAAGAGCATTTTAAGTGCTCATAAAATTTTTTTGCTGGGCAGATACTGTTTTGAACGAAAATTATTCTGATCCTTGGGATAATTTTTTAACAGCGATCAGTGCATCTTCAAATAAATGAAAATTATTTGTTTGGTCTATAAGTTCAATGATGCGAGCTTTATTTAGTTTTTCAAGGACGCGCTCGTTTGCACCCGAGAGCATCACTCTCACTTTTCGTTTGTGTAGATTTTTAATTACTGATTCGAGCGTCTGAATTGCTGTGAAGTCTATAAATGGAGTCCACTTGAGGCGAATGATTAAGTATTTTGGGGTGGTGTAGCTTGCCTGAAGTGCGCGTTCAAAATTTTCAACAGCTCCAAAAAATAATGGCCCTTCGATTGAAAACACCAAAACATCAGGAGGAAGGGCCTGAGGACCCAAACGTGAAAATTCCTGTCCTATCTCATATTCACTCGCTTGTTTAATTTCAAAGCTGGCAGCCATGCGGCGTAAAAATTGAAGCATGGCTAAAATGACACCAACGTATACAGCGATGGTGAGATCAGCAAAAAGGGTTAAGAAAAATGTTATGAGCAAAATAGCTGTATCTGACTTAGGTGCTCTTTGCAGCATCTTGATGAAATGTTTGACCTCGCTCATATTCCACGCCACCATAAATAAAATTGCTGCCAGGGTACAAAGAGGAATATTTGTGGCCAAAGGCGCCAAGAGTAATAAAATAAGTGCGAGTGTGAGTGCATGCACAATACCAGAGAGCGGGCTGGTCGCTCCGTTGCGAATATTGGTAGCGGTTCGGGCTATGGCGCCAGTTGCTGCAAAGCCGCCAAGTAGAGGGGCAGCAATATTAGCAAGCCCTTGTCCCACAAGTTCCTGATTCGAATCGTGACGAGTTTGGGTCATTCCATCAGCAACCACTGCGGACAACAGCGATTCTATAGCTCCTAGCATGGCTATGGTGAATGCTGGTCCTATGAGTTCGATACATTTATTGAGGTTTAAAGAAGGGATTGTAAATTTGGGAAGCCCTTGGGGGATACTGCCGAAAGCGCTACCAATGGTTCTGATGCCATCAAAATCAAAAATAAGTTGCAAAGAGGTTACCACCAGCAGTGCAAATAATGGACCCGGTACTCGTCTGAGGAAAGTTATTCTTTGAGTGAAGATTACTAAAAATAACGAAGCAAAAGCCAGCAATGTGGTGTTGAGATGAAACTGCGGGAGCTCTTTAATGAGGTACATCAATTTTATGTGGAAATGTGAAGCATTAATTTCCTTTAGCCCAAAGAATTCTCTCCATTGTCCCACCCAAATGATAACGCCGATACCGGTGGTGAAACCTACAATGACGGGGCTCGGTATGAATTTGATGACCGACCCGAGTTTGAGTGCCCCAAACACGAGCAGTATAGCACCAGCCATCAAGGTTGCTATTTGCAGACCTTCTATTCCGTATTGAGCTGTAATGGTGGATAAAATGACAACGAAGGCACCTGTTGGTCCTGCGATTTGAAAGCGGCTGCCGCCAAAAATAGAAACAATTAGTCCTGCAATGATTGAAGTGTAAAGCCCTTGTTCTGGTCTGACCCCAGAAGCAATGGCAAAAGCCATAGCCAAGGGAAGAGCGACAATTCCAACAATTATCCCTGATACAAGATTGTTAAGCCAATGGTGTCGTCCCAATAAATGAGATTTTTTTGCTTCTAAAAGAGCTAACATTTATGTGTACCGATGCATGAGAAAAATTCCACTCCAAAGCAGTATCGCATCTTTATTGAAGTTCAATGGCAGAATTATTTATCCTTATAATCACCCCCGCATATCTGCGAGAGTTTATGAATGCTGTTGAAACAAGTTTATAAGCGTGAATGAATTACCAATGCCTCACTCACCGCTCGTTGTCCTAGAGGGAGCGGGTTTATGATTTCGTTGTTAATGACCATTGTGCTGGAGCCACCACCATCAAGATTGAGCCCGTTTATGCAGCCATAGTTTTTCATGACATTGCGAAATTCATCGATACTGAGCCCCATGCTTTTATATGTTTCTGCCGTTTGTAGTGAGGAAGATCCGCTGATGATAAAAAAGGCGAGTTTATGACTTTTGAGCTGACAAATACCGGTGCGAGCAAAACGGTGTGTGAGAAATCTTTCATTAGTTTGTTCAACACTAAAGTCAAAGATGGCCTTTGAATCTCTGATCAATAGAGGAGTGCCACCTATGATGTTTTCTACTTTACTCCAGTCATGGAGGTACACTCCTAAAAGATTTTTTTCTTGTTTGTAGAGTTGGTCGAAAAATACTTGCTGGCCATTGCGGTTAAAACCAAAAGCTCCTCGAGTTTTTGCTGGATAGGCGATGAGATTGCCATTTACCTTGAGTACGCCTGCTGGTGTTCCATCTGCCTGAAAAAAACCCCCATTAATGCAAGCCTTAGCTTTGCTTCTTTGGCAGATGGACTCCACTGTTTCTCTACCATTTTGTGCTCTTACAATGCTGAGTGGATATTCTTTTGCATCAAACTGCAAAGCAAAGAGTGTTTGTCCAGCAATATCAATTTCTTCTAGTGATAAAGATTCACGAGCCTGCGGATTGAGAGGAGCGAATTGGTGAGTGCATGAAGAAAAAATAAATAGAAATATGGCCGCATATAAAATTTTCATAGCATTTCTCTTTAACAAAGCTGTTGTGACAAAAGCCTGCTGTCATATGAGAAGGCTTTCGTAAAGCAGATATTTTTTTAGTTTTGTTTAATGGGACTGTTCAAGTTTATTAATGCCCCCTAAAAAGCCAAAGGCAAAACCTTGATCGAGGATTGCCATGAAATTTGAAATACCCCAAGCCTTCACTTTTAGCGATGTAAGTTTGATTCCCCATTACTCTGAAATATTGCCAAGTGAAGTTGATATAAAAATTAACCTCGCTCAAAAATTAACGCTCAATGCGCCCATCATGAGTGCAGCGATGGATACAGTGACAACTGCTTCTATGGCTATTGCCATGGCGCAGGTGGGCGGTTTGGGTATTATTCATAAAAATATGTCTATAGGGAAACAAGCTCAAGAAGTTTATCGAGTCAAGAAATATGAAGCCTGGGTTATCAATAATCCTATTACCATCACACCCGATGCGACCATCGCTCAGGCTAAAGCTTTAGTAAAAGAACAATGTGTCAGCGGTTTCCCTGTAGTGTCGAGCGAAGGCGAGCTACTCGGTATGCTTACTGCTCGCGATATTCGTTTTGCAGAAAGGTCGAGCCATTTAGTGCGCGATGTTATGAGTAGAGATTTAGTGATTGCACGGCAAAAATCTGATACTAATCACTGCTTGAGCTTAATGAAACAAAAGCGAGTTGAAAAACTGCCCTTGGTGGATGAGGAAAACAAACTCACAGGCCTGGTAACCATAAAAGATATTCATAAAGCTTTTACTTTTCCTGATGCAGTCCGCGATCAGCGAGGACGTTTGTGCTGTGGAGCTGCACTAGGCTGCACACCCGACCTAGAAGAACGAGCACATGCATTGGTGCAGGCTGGAGCAGATGTTTTAGTGATCGATGCCGCTCATGGGCATTCTATGAATGTTGGAAGAGCAGTTCAACAGCTGCGTACTTGGTTTAAGGAGCACTTGATCATTGCAGGCAATGTGGTGACCAAAGAAGGTGCACAATTTTTATCTGAATCGGGTGCAGATGCCGTAAAAGTTGGTGTTGGTCCTGGCTCAATTTGCACTACACGAGTGGTTGCAGGTGTGGGTATTCCTCAGTTGAGCGCTATTATGTCCATTGGTTTCGATGCCAAAAAACGAGGCTATTCAGTGATTGCAGATGGTGGTTTGCAATTTTCTGGTGATATTACCAAAGCGCTTGCAGCGGGTGCACATGCGGTAATGACGGGATCATTGCTTGCTGGAACCAAAGAAGCTCCCGGAGAGCGCCTTTTTTATGGTGGACGAGAATTTAAGGTGTATCGCGGTATGGGAAGCACCGGAGCTATGCGTGAAGGCTCGAAAGATCGCTATGGGCAATCTCAGGTTGAAGATGCAAAAAAATTGGTTCCCGAAGGCATAGAAGGTCGCATACCTTATCGTGGAAGTGTATCCGAAACAATATTTCAGTTGATGGGCGGTTTGCGTGCAGGTATGGGATATCTTGGAGCATCATCCATAGATGAGTTGCAAAAAAATGCCCAGTTCATTCGGGTAACACCAGCAGGACTTCGTGAAGGTCATGTTCACGATATAACCATTACCAAAGAAGCCTCGAATTATAATTTTCAAGATTAGAGTGTTTGAATTCTATAGGGGGCATAGATTGAGGACAAGCTTCTTTATTATCTTTCATTAATAACTATTTTTTGAGCCTAAGTTAGATGAAAATGCATTGAGATTATGAATGGATAATTTATACAAATGCCCCATAGAATTTTTTAGCTAGCGACGTAAAGAGCTTTAAAAGATGTGAGAGCTTAATGAAGTATAATTGGAGTTAGAGATGAAATATTCTTTGAACATAATTTTTATGCTGTTTTCACTTTGCCAAACAGTATTTGCTGAGTCTGAATATTTTTTGTTCGTAGGCAATCCAGGCGTTGGTAAAAGCAGCTTGATCAACTCTCTTGTGGGTAAACACGTAGCTGAATCTGGAGTAAATGCAGCTATTGGTTTAACTAAATTCTTCAGTCGCTATGAGCACGAAGGTAAGTATTATTTGGATACCCCTGGTCTTGCTGATGCGCAGATGCGAAAACGAGCAGCCAGAGAGATTGAAAAAGCACTGAAGCAAAATGGCACCTATCGAATATTTTTTGTCATGACTCTGCAACAAGGAAGAGTAAAGCCTGAAGATGTAACAACAATAAATACAGTCATGGAAGCCATCAAATCCAAGTCTGTGGGCTTTAATGTGATCATCAATCAGCTCACAAAGAAAGAAGAAAGAATGTACACCAAAGATCCTGTTGCGATGGGCTCTATTTTTGAGCAAATAAACTCTGGAAGTCACAAGACAAAAATTAACTTTGTTACGCACATTGTCAGTGATAGGCGCATCGAAGACGAAGAGAGTGAGTTTATAGAAATAGATGCAGCTCTGCACAATTTTATTTATGAAAAGAGTAATTCCATTGAAATCGCTAGTGAGGAGGTGGGCACGATCGAGACAGACCAGTACGAAGCTTTGATGGCTAAACATCAAGAAGAAATGGTGCTTTTGCAAAAACAGATTCAAGAAGGCAATGAGAGATATCACAATCTTTTTGAGCAGATGAGTCAAGCACAAATTGGGCTAGAGCGTGCTAAGACAGAGGCCGCGCAAGCAAAAATGCAGGCTGAAGTGGATAGGCAGAAGTTTAAATGTGAGATGCAGGAGAAGCTCAGAAAGCAGGATGATGATAATAAGGCAGAAATGAAAACAATGCAGCAGCGTCATGATGACCAAATCGATAGCTTGCAAAAGAGTCACCAGGAATTAATGAACAAGGCTGCAGATCAAGCAAAAGAAACTGAAAAAAGCTTTAAAAAATACACTGAGAAAATGATTGATAGGGACAGGCAAGCTCAGGGCGAAATAACAAAGGCTCAGGTTGAGGCTGCAAAGAAAGATGCTGAGCTTCGGGTTGAACAGGTGAGAAGAGAGGCGGCTGAAAGGGATGCTAATCGAAGAGATTCTGGCTTTTTAGAGGCTTTAGTCATCGGCTTGGTAAAATTAGCACTGCCACTCTAATCAGTTTTTAAGTTATAGCCGCGAAAGGGTTTTGTGAGGAATTTTTATGGAGCTAACAGTTCATTCTAAATCATTTGTGTTAATCGCGCTGCTCATTTTAGTGTGCGGGTGTGATTACAGTCTGAGGCCTCATCGCGTCACGGGAGACTCTCTTAGTGATAAAAGCTTTAAATCAGGAGGACTTTCTCAGCCATCGACCCCTCTGCGCCAGCGAAGCAAGAAGAGCAAATGTGATTTCGTAAAACAAAAGGAATGTGAGTTATGGTCTTATTCTTGCGCTTGGAATGTTGATGTCTGCATGGAGCGTTGGTCGAGTGAGTTGCCCGATCTGCCGGTCAAGCTTAAAAAGGTTAAGCAGATAAAGGCGGACGATTATGTTTGCGTCATTGATAAACAAGATGAACTTTGGTGCATGCATAGACGAGGAGGAAAATATGAAATTCTTCCCCATGAGACGAGAAAATTTATTCATGTTGAAACTCAAGGAGATCGTGTTTGCGGGGTATTAAAGGGGGGCGAAGGGATATGTTTTACCGAAGGAAAAAAAGATCCAATACCGACATTTAGCAAAAAACTGCTGAAGCTTTACCCCTTTGGTAAAAACATCTGCGGTATCTACCAAGATGGCAAGGTTTTTTGCGATGGTGATAATCAGCGAATAACCGAAATTGCTGGTATGGCACCAAAAAATCTAAGAGCGCTGGAGCTTGCTGTCAATCAAGATAGGCTCATCGAAATTCTCTATGAAGACAATTGGGCAGGTTTGTATGCGTATGAAAGCTCAGGATGGAGAAGAGGAGGGGAGTTAGGGGCGGGTTTTGCTATGTTCCGTGTCGCAGCATCGCAAAAATTTGACCTAACAGGTCTTGATCGTTGCTACATTATCGCAGGGAGACAGAGCTTGGTTTGTTCGGGACCGCATTACAAAAATGGTGAAATGAAAATTCCAAAGGATGTAGAGAAAAAACCTGTCAAGAGTGTGTCGGTGGGGTTTAACCATAGCTGTGCCATCTTGCAAGATGATGATGAAGCGAGATGTTGGGGATGGAAGAGCAAAGGGCAGCTGCAGATTCCTGCAAATCTAAAAGGGGTTAAGTCTATTGTCGCTGGCAATGAGATCAGCTGCTACATCACCAGTGAAAGCAAAGCCCAGTGTGTGGGTCGAGGAAAGGGTTTATAATAATCTTTCATTAATAACAATTTTTTGAGCCTCAGTTAGATGAAAGTGCATCAAGATTGTGAATGGATAATTTATATAAATGCTCCATAGAATTTTTTAGCTAGCGACGTAAAGAGCTTTAAAGATTTGAAAACTTAATCAGGTATAATTTGGAGTTGGAGATGAAATATTTTTTGAGCATAGTTTTTATGCTGTTTTCACTTTGCCAAACAGTATTCGGTAAATCTGAGAATCTCATCTTTATAGGTAACCCCGGGGTAGGCAAGAGCACTTTGATTAACTCTCTTGTAGGCAAAAATGTAGCTGCATCAGGGGTGAGTGCTGCTGTTGGCTTAACTAAATTCTTCAGTGGCTATGAGCACGAAGGGAACTATTATATGGATACCCCTGGTCTTGCTGATGTACAGATGCGAGAACAAGCAGCCAGAGAGATTGAAAAAGCACTAAAACAAAATGGCACCTATCGAATATTTTTTGTCATGACCTTACAACAAGGAAGAGTAAAGCCTGAAGATGTAACAACAATAAATACAGTCATGGAAGCCATCAAATCCAAGTCTGTGGGCTTTAATGTGATCATCAATCAGCTCACAAAGAAAGAAGAAAGAATGTACACCAAAGATCCTGTTGCGATGGGTTCTATATTTGAGCAGATAAACTCTGGAAGTCATAAGACAAAAATTAATTTTGTTACGCACATTGTCAGTGATAGACGCATCGAAGACGAAGAGAGTGAGTTTATAGAAATAGATGCAGCTCTGTACGATTTTATTTATGAAAAGAGTAACTCCATTGAAATCGCTAGTGAGGAAGTGGGCACGATCGAGATAGACCAGTACGAAGCTTTGATGGCTAAACATCAAGAAGAAATGGTGCTTTTGCAAAAACAGATTAAAGAAGGCAATGAGAGATATCGCAATCTTTTTGAGCAGATGAGTCAAGTACAAATTGGGCTAGAGCGTGCTAAGGCAGAGGCCACGCAAGCAAAAATGCAGGCTGAAGTGGATATACAGAAGTTTAAATATGAGACTGAGGAGGTGCTGAGAAAGCAGGATGCTGATAATAAAGCAGAAATGAAAACAATGCAGCAGCGTCATGATAACCAAATCGATAGCTTGCGAAAGAGCAATCAAGAATTTCGGGAAGTAGCGGCAGCTCAAGTGCGAGAAACTGAAAAAAGCTTTAAAAAATACACTGAAGAAATGATTGAGAGAGACAGGCAAGCTCAGAGCGAAATAACAAAGGCTAAGCTCGAGGCTGCCAAGAAAGATGGTGAGCTTCGGGTTGAACAGGTGAGAAGAGCTGAGGCTGAAAGAAGAGCTAATGAAGGTGTATGCCGGATATCTTAGCAATTTTTCTGTGATATGACGCCGCCCAGATCATGTGGGCGGTGCTTTGTAGATTTTAATAGTTAGCTTTAAATATTGACCGATGTCGCTGAGCAATTTTAATTCTTGTTCATTTTTATCGAAGGAAATTCCATTGTACTCACTTATACTGATAATTTCTGGTTTGCTTTGTTCTTCGATAGGCAATGCTCAAGATTATTCAAATCCGCAGCGAAGTTTTACTTTTTCAACAGCCTATGCAGAAAAAATATTTAACTCCAACGAGGGATTGGTTGATTTTCCTATAAGCGCACTTGAGTCCTATGGCGCACTTTTTGATGTTGCCACTAGTTCTATCAATAAAAGTTGGGGTGCGAGGCTACTTATTGCAACTTTAGAATTGCCGTTATCATATTGGTTTACTTTTTCTTTGGCGATTCCTTTCCACGAGTTCGGACATGCCCGGGCCGCATATGCTTTTGGACAAAACTATAGCTACAGGACTCAGGCTTTTGGTAAAACAGTCAGTGCTATTCCGAATTATTGGCTGCTTGGTTTGGCTCGACTTATAACTCCTCCTTTCTTTTTTCCTGGCACAGGATCTGCATGGACTTCTCATCAAGGTGCTCCTCGAGTTAATTCCAAGTTAAGTGAGTATTGGGGGATCGGTAGCACCACAATTATCACTTCGGCAGCAGGTCTTAATAATCAGTCGCTGTTTGCTAAGAAAATTGCACATGGTATATATAGTCAGAGAGGCCATATCAGCCAAACTCTCCACTATTTCATGAATAAGGTTTCAGGTTTTGTTTATTCTTTGTTGGACAGGCGACATAATGCTTTATTATCTGTGGGATCTAGTGATATCAGTGCTGTTATAAAGGGGTATCAAAACAAAGGTTATTCAATCACGCACGGAGATATAGAACTTCAGTCGCTGTTATCGCTCATAAGTGGAACAAGCTATGCCTTATTAAAAGGTTATTATGATTACATCGCTCATGGTGATGCCCGAGTATCTTCGCCTGAGCTTTTTAATGTACGCATACCCGATATAAATAGTTATATAAACGCCAAAGGTCTTTCGTTAGAATTCGTATCTGGTTACCGCTTTAGCGATAGCTTATTTTTTGATGTAGCTTATGAGCTTATATGGAAAGGTGAGCCTGTTCATCAGCTGACCCCGATGGTGCGTTTTGATGTGGCCTCACTTAATCCTTCTCTCAACAGCTTATGGTTGTGTGCCGATATTGTTATAGCTAAAGGTGTTGGTGGCAGTGTTAGCGCAGATTGGGAGCCTTTTAACGATAGGCATACTAGTTTTTGGCGACGTTTTTCTTATTTTGCCGCTTTGTATTTCCACAATGGGTACTCCCTTTATGGAGAGCGAAATATTAGCGCTCTTTTTAAAGAAAATACTTCTAATTTTAGTGGGTTTGCAGGATTGCGTTTAAATTATTAGAAAAACATGAGCCAAATTATTGTAACGGTCGTTTCAATTTCTAAATTATATTTCGTTATTCAAATTTTGAGTATTTTACATCGCTATTTAAAAAATCTATGGGGTCGTTTTTGTAAGTGTTAGTAATTGAAAAATAAATATATCTCTTATATTCAACGACAAAATCAGAGATTTGTTTTGATGAGCTTGGTAATAACTGGTAGGGATGACGAGCAATGAATTTATTCTTAATAATTGTTTCAATGATGCTGAGTTTATATTTTAACCAAGCTCATACTTGTGAAGCCGCGCTTGAAGTCATGGGGGTCGTCTCTGAAATTTTTTCCTGTTGCCCTAATATATTCGATTGTAAGAAATTGAAGGCCGAAGAATATGTATTGTTTGTTGGAAACCCAGGAGTTGGAAAAAGTACTCTTATTAATTCGCTTGTAGGTAAAGAGGTAACTGCATCAGGCATTAGTGCAGGCACCGGTCTAACTAAATCTTTTCAGCACTGCCTCCATGAAGGACGGCTTTACATAGATACTCCCGGCTTGGCCGATACTAAGATCAGTAATTTATCCGCAAGAGAAATTGAAAAAGCTCTGAAATTGAACGGTCCTTATCGCATTTTTTTTGTAATAACTCTAAATGCTGGAAAAGTTAGAGATGAAGACATTAAAACAATAAACAAAGTCATGAACGCTATTAATCAAAAAGGAAAATCATTCAACGTAATCGTTAATCAAATAACAACGAAAGAAAGACATTTGTTGCAAGATGCATCAGCAAGAAAAGTTATCATAGACCAAATAAATTCCGGTCGGCATAAAACGCAAAGTATTATTTTTGTTGGTAGGGATCGGGATCTTGATGACGAATTAACTCAGTTTCTAACTATTAGCGAAGAATTAAATCAGTTCATTTATCAAGATAGTCATTGCTTTTTTCTTGATAATAGAAATGTTTTCCCTGTTGGAGTACAAAATCTGGACTTGGTAAAAAGAAAAATGGCGCGGGACAAGGCCTTAGCTCAGCAACAGATAAAGGACCAAGAAAAAAAAGAAGCAGCAGCAAGGAAAGAGTTGAGCAACCGGGAGAGAACGGTCCGGATATTTCAGGAAGAAGAGAGACGTAGACGTGAAGAAGCTGCTCAACAGCTAAAGCAATTGCAAGAGCAGATGAGACAAGCACAGGCGCAAATTATTGAAGAGCAACAACGCAGAGATAAGTTTGAGAGAAAAGAGGCCATAGTAAAGTCAATAAAATGGCGTCTTATGGAAATAGGGGAAAATGCCAAATTGGAGGCGGAGTATTTCACAGCAGAATATAAGTGGAAACCGCCTGAAACGGTGACCTGGAAATCAGTGATAGACATATTAGGAAGAGCTCTAATTGCGTCAGAAAATACTAAAGAAAAAATAAGACAATTAGTAAGTGAAACTGCTGATAAATTATTTGAGATAGAGAAGGGTCTAAGTTCCGGGGAGACTAAATCAATAGAATCCTTCATAAATGCAGACAGAAAGAAGGATAAACTTAAAGTAGAACTTATGGAAAAGATTTGCCTAGATGAGGAAATCATGGGTGGATTTCTGAAGCATATACTATTAAATTTGCATACAGAATACCTCGTGGGTGGGAATGTGGGGGTTTAGTTTTGTTTACAAAGAATAAATCACCCTGTTATAAAATTGCCGTTATCCTGTAGCTAGACCTTTCCCTTGGCTGTTCTTCCCATGCGCCTCAACAAAAGTCGAGCTATGCACAAGATGCCCTAAGGCGCCCGATAAAGCTCAAAAGAAGCACATGACCAATCTTGATACGTGATTGCGCCGTCGAGCTGTTTGTCTTGGTAACGAGAATCCAAAGCCAGCACAGAGTGCGATGTGATTTTTGTTTTTTTATCAGGCTCAAAGAAAAGTGCAAAAGTAAAACGCTCTACATTCTCGTAAGATTTTTTCACAAAATGTTTGGTGGCTTTTATTTTGTCGTTGCTCGCAAGTTGTCCGAATTGTCCTACTTGAAAGAGACAGACCGATTTGTCGTGAGCATAGATTTTTTCATAACTTGCTTGCGATGTGGGCATGACATAGAGCCCCGCTTCTTCGGGCTCCACAACTAAACTATTATTTTGATAGTAATAAGCTGGCATAAGTGCGGTAAATACGCCGTGATCATATTGTTGACAGGATTCTGTTTAGCAAATATTCTTGTTTGGATATTTTTCCTGGGTATTGCAAATGAAAATCTGTATTGCATTTAATAAATTTACTATATTATTTTTAATTTTATCCCTGTTTTCCTGTTCTAAAGACAAGCAAAAAAACACTGAATTAATTTCTTCTGCGAAAAATAGTATAGACGACACCCTGAAAAATAGTATAGACGACACCCTTCTTAAGGGAGATTTTGAAGGATTTTATAGGTATGCAAAGGAACAGAACTTAGAAATATTAAAAAATAATTTAGAGCAGCTTGAACCTAAGCAAAGAGCAAGTCTTAATTATGGTGCATTACTTAATGCAGGTATAATAACCAAGGAAAATAGGCATCTGTTTAAACCTGATATTAAAAAAATTAATTATTATGTCGATATTAGTAATGATAATAGATGTTGGATGAATTCTACACTTTATAGTATAGCCAATAGTTATTTTTTTGATGATTTCCTTGAAGTCGACCTTATTCTTAAAGACACTTGGAAAAAACGACCCGCTGCTAATATTGATATTGCCAACAAAATAATGCGCTCATTGCGAGAAATAATATACGAAATAAGACTTGGCCCTAACACAACGAGTGAACGCTTGGTTAAAGCCAGAGAAAGGCATGCAGAGTCATTAAAAGTTTTGAAAGATTTGGCTGTAGCAGTTTCTTTTTATCATGAGCTCTTTGTTGGTTATAATTTAGAAGGAGTAGAGTATGTTGAAAAAGATATTAAATCTGCTAGATTAAATTTTATTTATACTTATAAGTATAATAGTATTAGCGATCTTAAATTATCCGAAGATATGATAGAAAATCTGAAACAACAAATAATGGAAAAAGGAATTGGCTCACAAGTTCAAGGTAATGGATGGGTCATTGCTAATCTTGGTAAGCAGTTGTGTTCTTCAATGCCAAGTTTTTATGAACCACATTATTTGGTGGCACTTTTTATTATGCTGGACCCTTGGGGGGCTACGGCACGATATTTCTCAGTTCGAATTACTGACCAAACAGTACCAGAAGACAAACGAGAGGTGTCCTATGGTGCTCCTTCGCTAGGGAACTTGCGGCTTACCCTTGATTCTGAAAATATTTATTTTTTTATTAAGGACTCCATTTTTAATGGCAATTATTTCAATTGGAATGATAATTCGTTATTCAAGCTACGTGATATAGCAACCAAGAAGCCTTTAGGCCACATAATGTATGAACGTGCGGCTGATGCTAGTTTAGATCTTACTTTGGTTGCTAAAACTAAAGGCAGCGAAAAAAATATCCACTTAATAGCTGAACTCTTTAACTTTATGCAAAAAAAATGGGAAACTCATAGATTTTTGAGTCCATTTACTTTGTCTAATACTGAAAGTTCATATGAAGATGGTAATTATAAAGACTATACTTTCTTCTATCAAAATAAAAAATAAGAGAGTAGTGAAGCAAATTTAAGGTACCCGATACATTTCAAAAGAAGCACGCGACCAATCTTGATACGTGATTGCGCCGTCGAGCTGTTTGTCTTGGTAACGAGAATCCAAAGCCAGCACAGAGTGCGATGTGATTTTTGTTTTTTTATCAGGCTCAAAGAAAAGTGCAAAAGTAAAACGCTCTACATTCTCGTAAGATTTTTTCACAAAATGTTTGGTGGCTTTTATTTTGTCGTTGCTCGCAAGTTGTCCGAATTGTCCTACTTGAAAGAGACAGACCGATTTGTCGTGAGCATAGATTTTTTCATAGCTTGCTTGCGATGTGGGCATAACATAAAGCCCCGCTTCATCGGGTTCTGCAACCAAGCTGTTGTTTTGATAGTAATAAGCTGGCATAAGTGCGGTAAATACGCCGTGATCATAATGAGGATTGCACCAATAGCTCTGATTTTTATGAGAGTCAGTGTCTTTTAAATAGTGAAGCATGCGCCCATAGCCGCTGTAATTTTTTAAACCCATCGACTCAGCTAAGTCGAGCAGGTTCAAAATTTTTTT
This sequence comes from Myxococcales bacterium, assembly GCA_023898405.1. NCBI lineage: Bacteria > Pseudomonadati > Myxococcota > Myxococcia > Myxococcales > Myxococcales bacterium. The sequence goes on along the minus strand of CP060221.1, from coordinate 489,936 downwards.
GCCAGCAAGAAACATTATTTCCCCCAGAGCGCAATAAGCACTTCTAAGATCAATCTCTTGAGGCCAAATGTTTTTTTCTTGATCGGGAATGCAGGCATAAAAAGAACATTTTTTATCATCGATATGCCATTTGCCTTCACTGTCTTGAAATTGTTCAGCACCAATTTCAAAGCCTTCGGTCTGGCCCTTATCTCGGTCGGGTGCATAGTGATTTTTGATATCTTCTTTAAGCGCACAAAACTTTCGGGCTATTTCAATATAGTTTTTGGAGTTTTCTTTAAAGCCAGGAATATTTCGAACCCCAACAATACCTTTATTCTTGAGTGCTTCAATAAGAATATCTTTATGTAAGGACATGTCATTGTAATCGATAATATCTAGTTCCATCTCAAAAATTCCTCTTAAAAAAACAGCAAAATATGCTTGCGAAATTATTTGATTTACCAAAGCAGCAGCATCTTTTTGCTGATTTCTTATAGAGCTAAAGCGTGCTCATAAAGAGAGGTTAGAAATTTATTTTTTTTAGTCTGAAAATCCATAGTCGCAAATTTTCTATGTGTTCCATTGCTGTTTTTGAGTGCGCAATTTTTTCCAGGCTTGATAGCTTTATGCCATTTTGCAATTGAGGAATGCACTCAACATTAAATCCAAGTTCGCTAAAAAAAATTTTGACATCGTTTTCATCTTCAAAGGCATTATCTGAAAAATTACACCCTGTTTTTTCTTCGATAGCGCTGAGAAAATTTTTTTGTTGGTGTTGCTCTAAGATGTAGCCGTGCATGCTTTTTTTGCTTTCCATATCGGGAGTTATCCAACTACCTTCAAATTTTTCTAAAATAGAACGTATATTTTTCGCCGCTTTTAATTTTTCGTCTCGATTGAGATAGGGAAATAATCCTTCATTGATAATGCCAAGTTTTTTGTGTGGATCAAAATGTTTCAATGCTGGTTTGATTTGTTCCATATCCAAAATATTTGCCGGATGAAAAAATAAATTATTTCTATTTTTTATGCCGTGTTTGTTTTTGATTGTGTCCAGCAAGTTTTGTTTTTCACTATTCAGAGCCTCAAGATCAGTTTCAACATAGACCATGTCGGGATCTTTAGTCATGCTCAGCCCGCGCAGGGAAATACCGCTGGCAAATTCAAGAACTTGTTTAAAAGAATTATTCACCAAATAATTTTGTATGCATTTATACCGCAGTTCCAGGAGTGTGGACAATATACTGATGTTTAATTCACTCAGTTCAAGCATGCTAAAAGAAGTTTCGTAGAGCTCTTGCGCTTTAAAAAGTGTCGCTACGTCTTGAGCATAAGGAATATCGGTCGACTTCCGACAGTAGGCAACCAATTTTGCTGTTGGGATTATTTTTTCATGATGGCCGGTTTCTGTCATAAAATTCTCCTTTGAATATATAATTTATTTTATCACCACGTTTTTTTTATGGTTAAAAAAATAAGTTTGTGATGGTTAAATATTTTACTGGTTGAGCAGGTTGGTTGTTTTGTGTCTCTTTTTGGAGGGTAAAAAAATATGACAGCTTTTGGGATAGATATGAAAATTTTTGCTCTTGTTATATGCACCTTGCTGAGTTCCTGCTCGGGCGCGAAAAATAATGAATTTCAGACGTTGCAAATACAATGTTTGCAGGAGTTTGAGCAAAAAACCTATGCTTCAAAAGCTAAAACCGAGCTTGAGGGATTGAGCAAGGATTCATGGATAAAGCGCTGCGTAGATAGGGCGCTGGCCATGCTTTCAGCTAGCAAGAATAATAACGCGGCAGAAGCAGTAGATAATCTAAACAATAGCCAGCTTCTCTCAAAAAATTATTTTTTTCATCAAGACGAAGAACTTGATCTGCATGGAAAAAGGGTTACGAGCGCACAAGAGCTAATCACTGATTTTTTTAAAAATGCAGTAAAAAAAGGAAAAAAATATGTGCTAGTGATAACCGGCAAAGGCAACCATAGCAAAGAAGTAGAGTATTTATCTGACGGCTCTCCAGTTGGCAAAATAAAATATAATTTTTTGCGCTGGGTTCAAGAAAAATTATGGAGTGATTATGTAGAAAATATATCCTATGCCCATGGTATTCATGGGGGCGAAGGTGCATTTTATGTTGAGCTAAAACCTTGAAATTTTCAGTGCTTACAATAAAAAGCAAGCAAAGTAGATTTATTTAAGCTTGATATTTATGCCAAGAGAAATGGTTCATTTTTCCAAGCTAAATATTTTTTAAGTTTCGTGCTCTAATGCTTGCAATTATTGCTGTGCCTATTAATCCATATCTATGAGTAGCTTCACAACAACATCAAGAATGCCTGGATTTTTTGCCCTTTCTATTGAAGAACGTCGCACGTACTTGCAGAATGTTTGCCCAAAATTATCCGGTGAAAATTTACGGACTTTAGATCAAAGTCTCAGCCTTCATGAAGCAGATCTCATGAGTGAGAATGTGGTAGGGACTTTTTCTTTGCCTTTTTCTGTGGCTGCAAATTTCATGATTGATGGCAAGAGTGTTCTTGTACCAATGGTGACTGAAGAGCCAAGCATAGTAGCAGCTTCTTCAAAGATGGCTAAAATTGTTGCATCGGTCGGTGGTTTTAACACTAAGATTAACGCGCCTTTGCAAAAAGGTCAGGTACAACTTTTTGAACTAGCTGATATTGATAAAGCTTTACAACTATTTATTGAACATCAAGAAGAGATTATCCATGAACTCAATCAACTTTGCCCCAATATGCTTAGGCGAGGTGGTGGAGTGGTCAGGATTGAAAGTCGTGTTTTGTCTTCAGCAAAACTTGGCCCAATCTTATTGATTGAGCCTTTGGTTAATGTGGTTGATGCTATGGGAGCAAATATTGTTAACCACCTGATGGAAGCTTTAGGAGAGAAGCTTAAAGAGTTAATCGGTGGCACAGTTGTTTTGCGTATTTTGTCTAATCTATGCGATGAAAGGCTTGCACATGCACAGTGCCGTATTCCTGTGCAGCTTTTAAGCACTGACAAGACACATGATTTTGGTGAATACATCGCAAAAAAAATGATTGCAGCTCATACATTGGCAGAGATAGATCCCTATCGCGCTTGTACTCACAACAAGGGGATTATGAATGGGATCGATGCAGTGGCTTTGGCAACTGGAAATGATTTTAGAGCACTTGAAGCAGGAGCGCATGCTTATGCTGCACGCAGTGGAACTTATCAAGCGTTGACATCGATAACATTTGAACAAAATAATAAAAATCTTTTGGCGACCTTGACGATCCCACTCGCAATAGGTGTAGTCGGCGGTATTTGCCGCACTCATCGAGGAGTTAAAGTTGCTCACAAATTATTGGGAGACTATGCATTGAACAGCACAAAATTATCATCAGTGATGGTAAGTGTTGGGCTTGCGCAATGTCTAGCAGCTCTTTTAGCTCTCAGCAGCGATGGCATTCAAAAAGGCCATATGAAGTTACATAATAAAAAATCTCAGTTTTAGAGAAATGTCATCTTTTTGATGAGGCTCTTTATTTAATTATAAAAGCTCAGAGTATTTTTTTATTCGTGTTTGCACGTGACGCACGGCATCTTCAATAGCTTGTTTTGCATTGTGCTCGGAAAAAAACTCAGAAAAATTTATGTTTTGATATTGGCTGACTGCATGAGCAACAAATTTTCTTAAGGAATTAACCAGATCGTTGTTGCTGAAAAATAAAGCTCTTTTACCTGCCTGAAAAGTAAGATTTACGCCTGTGGCAACGATGCCATTTTTTAAACTTTCATTTCTAAGCTCTCTTTTGTCGTTTTTTAGTATGCGCAAAAGTTGCTGATTTTTCTCTATGATGCTGGATATATGATTTTTATCCTCAGTATTTTTTATGAAAAACTTTGGTTGTGAGATGAACAATGTATAGTAGCCAGGTTGAGTATCTTCCCTTGTAAACTCCATGGTGACTTCTGCTAGATTTTTGCTCTTGTAGTCATCATCCATATCGATAAAATCGGTGGCTGATCGCAGAACTACTTTTTCGTCGCTAGCTAAAACAGCAAAAGCATTCATTTTCATGTGGAATGGTTCAAATAAATGTAGCAAGTATTTAATTTGCGGATCAAAAGATAACCATGCATCTTGGGGAATAATGATAGTTCCAAATAAAGGTTTAGGCTCGCCATCTTTATTTCCGATCAAGGCCTCTCGGCGTTTTTTTTGTGTCGTTAATGTCCACGCGTCATTGGTGTGTAATCTTAAATAAAGTTTTCTTTTATTTTGTGTTGTGATCTCAATGGTGGAAGGTTCATCTGCTCCCAAGAAATAATGAAATTTTTTAAGTTCTATGGAAGAAATATAATGTTTTTTGTGTGGCGAGAGGGAAGAAAAACTAAGTATTTTTCCCTGGTAGTTCATATCGTTGTCAATGCCATAGAGAGCTTGGTGACTAAGATCGAACCCGTAGACATCAAAAGTTTTATCGCTGATTTGAGTAGCCTCGATAAATTCCCACTGAGTAGCATCGAGCATTTTTTGATAATAACCGGGCACACCATTTTGGGAACCGCGTACTTTGAGCATGCGTGCGCTGTTGCCTTGACCTGTAAGTTCAATGGAAATTTTTGTGGTGATAAAATCTTCACTGCCAAGTAGAATATCGGGCATTTTTTTCCACCCTGGAAGTGGAAGCCTTCTTTTAGCTTCAATCAAACCCAAAACACGATCAGGAATAGGAGCTTGAGTTTTTTGGTAAGTGTGTTGTTCTCCTGGACATGCACCATTGATCTCATAGTCGAACATGCGGGTGTATATCTCATATTTACCTTCAGGATTGAGCCCTATTACCATGATAGTGCTTCCTTGGGCGCTTAGATTTTGCGCAATAAAATTGCCGCGATGAGGAGTGGTAAAAGCTCGACCAAAATTGGCAGGTAAGCCCGTATCCCAATAGTATATTTTTCTGCCATCCTTGCTTAAAACATAGGCTGTCGTTGTAAAACCGAATTCAATTTTTTTATTGTCAGCATCTTCATAGTAGTGAACGATATCGTCAGGGTGCATGAACTCAATGCTTCGGCGTTGTTCGGGTTTTATTTTTAATGATGAACTCAGTGACCAGGTTTTATGGCCTCTTGGAATATAAAGTTTTTCAGGAATGGGAGCGCCAACAAATGAACTCCATTTTGTGGGAGTTTTAAATTCGGTTGGTTTAAAAATATGAAACTGACCTGTGTTATCAAGAGCAAAAACAATTTCAGACGCTACTGAAAACTGTACGATTTTTTTACCCTTGTCTAATTGAGGGCCGCCATTATTGTTGAAGAGATTCCATTCCGTTCGATTGCCTAATTTATTATTTTCTTGATGATGCTCCAGTTCACCAAATTTTATGATGTCAGCTTTGTTGCCCTTTTTAGGATTGGGTTTAATAAAAATTTTTCCATCTTTTTTTCTTAAGAAATAAAAAAAATTGCTGGTGAAATCTTGCTGATAGGTATCACGTATGTTGACTTCTTGCGGAAAAGGACTGGGAATATGTTCTAAATTTTTTTTAAGTGATCTCAACTCATAGTCAGAAAAAATAAATGAAGCCTGTCCTGAATAAGACTCATTTTCCTGTTGATATCGATTGATTTCTCGTAGTAAAGAGTTGCTAAATTCACCACTTAAAAGCCGTTTAATAATCTGAGGCATGCGCAGTGGCCAAGGGTTACAAAAAATTTGCTCGTTAAAACCTATGCGCAAGATGTCAAAAGTCTGTTTAGGGGAAAAAGGAAGCTTTTTAATCAGATATGCATATTTTTTGTAGGCTGAGCTGTTGGTAGGATGATCCTGCTGATTAAGAGCGTTGATGAATTGAAGTTCATCTTTGTAGTTCCAGCTCGCGTTGGCAAATACTGCCTGAGCTTGGTAGATTTCTTGGCACGTAGTGCTCCAAATATTCAATGGAATGAATGCAAAAAATGATAATAAAAAAAGGTAGTTGAATCGAATGTTCATTGCAGTATCCCAGAGCTTTGCGGCTTCTCTTAGGTGTATGATTTTCGATGAGTTTTTGGACTTTCACTCAGGCTTTGCTGAATTGGCTGATGGCAGGCCTAAATATAAGGCGCAGATGACTTGTCCAAAAAATATGGGAGCGCTAAAAGTTTAAGGGAGAACTTTTTTGGGAAATATGAAATGAGTAAAAAAATCAGCGCCAAGTCAGCTCGACTAATTACAGCAGTTATTGGTTTTCTCATGACGGTGGCAAGCATCTATCTCACCAATCACTATTTTGAGATTCACTTTCCCACTCAGTACAATATCGGTTCCTTTTGTAATATTTCACAGTTTTGGAATTGTGATGCAGCTGCATTTTCACCTCTTGGGAGCGTGTTTGGAGTTCCTACTTCGCTCTTTGGTGTTATTTTTGGTTTTTTCATAATGATCGGAGCGCTGCTCAACACTAAATCTGTGCGCGAAACTAATTTCTTTTTATCCGCGCTCAACCTTTTGGGTTGCGTTGCTCTGTTTATCTATTCGTTAATATTCCTGGGGGGTTTGTGCCCGGGGTGCACAATCTATTATGTGTTATCTTTGTTTTTGATTGCAGTCTTTGTTTGTGCAAAAAACCAAGACCTTCCCAAACCAAAGTTTGCAATTCTATTGGCTTATGGGGGAGTAGGCATAGCCGTTATGTCGGCGTCGTTATTCTATAACAAAGAGCGTATAGCTGCCCAAGAAGTAGCATTGCAAAAGTGGGTTCTAGAGCTAAAGCAGGCGCGAGTCTACGATGATAGCGCTTTAGATTTTTCTTTTGCGTTAGTAAAAGCTACAGACGATTTTAAAAATGCACCTTTGCGCATCACTATATTTTCTGATTTCCAGTGTCCATTCTGTAAAATTTTGGGTAATGAAATTGAAAAAATTTCCTCACGCTACCGAGGGAAACTTAATGTTCGTTATTTATTTTTTCCTCTTGATAGTAAGTGTAATGACAAACTTTCTTCGCAAATGCATCCCTTTGCTTGTGCTGCAGCACGCCTCGCTTATTGTGCCAAAAATAATTTTGTAAGCATTCACGATCAACTGTATGAGCATCAAACTGACTTAAGCGAACAGTGGATTTTGGATAAGAGTAAAGAACTCGGATTGAAAGAATGTTATGAAAACTCTCAGACTCAAGAAGCAGTAAAAGATCTCATCGATAGCGCCGATGGTTTTGACGTGGATGCTGCTCCTCATATGTTGGTAAATGGTCGAAAGATCTCAGGTCTAATTCCAAGCAAAGCTTTAGTTACATTATTGGATGCTTTACTTGTTTCCCATTAAACTCGACTTTGGCCGAAATTTAATATTTCATATGGAGGCAACTATTTGTTTAGGTCACTTGAGATAGAGCGTACAAGATAGCCTCTTCATGTTTTGATTTGAATATCGTTGGTGATAAAAAACGACTATCACACTATAGAAACCATATAGGCACTAAAGTGAGCACAGAATTTTTGCACCAAACTCGGGTTTTTTCAAGCCTAAGGTGCTCTTTGCATTCCTGGAAGGTCACCTCTATCGCCCACCGGCTTGTATAGAGAGATACTATTTGTTCTGGAGTAAGATTGACATCGGTAGAATAGAGATATTCTTCACGGTGGGTACCACTTCTGTCCTGGACATATACCCAACGAACTTTGACAACACCTTTTGCTGCGCGATACCAAAGCCCAGTACCACTTATGAGTCCAACATTCCGTGACTTGCCCCCATACCACGAGACAATGGCCTCTTTTGGTTCGCTTTCAGATACTACTGTTATTGGTCTTTTTATCCTTTTTCCCTTGATCCGTGGACGACCCATTTGCCCTAACTCCTTGGGTTTTGCAGCTTCATGCAATATTGCATCACGGTAAAATTTACTTGCCAAAGTCAGCTTGCTGCCTGAAAATGCTTTTGCACTAGCATGTTGCCCAAATCCTTGGTCACCCACAATAATGAAGCTTAAGTCGGAGAACCTTCTAGCGATCTTTGCTACCAAAAGCCTTGCAATATGTGCTGGAGTTTTATGCCTCTGATTATTTGCTTTGGCAAACACCTTCTTTCCCTTGTGCATCGATCGCAAGCACGAGCGTTTTGGTGCATTGTAGAAGGGTTTTTCTGATTAAAGTCAGAAGAGCAAATGACAAAGCCCAAAGCGAAAATCGATATCGTGAAAACAAATGAAGCCATGGGCAATTGTACGGCTCAAGCCTATAAACCCTAGCCAAATTTGTAATGGTACTTTTACCAACAGTGACGACTCTTGCAACAAAAAATTCTCTAATCCGCAGTAGTGCTGGGACGGTTGAACATCCCTAAAAGTTTTTAGTGAATGCATGAATAATTTGTGGTATGTGCATTTGTCGGCGCCTTGTAGAAAATGTTATTGATTTGCTTTTCTACTCTTGAGGCTGCCGATTTATTCTAATTTCGGCCAAAGTCGAGCTAAAGCCTATACTGCACTACGGGTATAAGTGCCTAATCCTCTGGAATGGGGAAAGCTTCATTAATCTTCATCTTAAGATATTTACTGATATTGCCTGGTCTGACGCCCTCAAGCTGAGGGATATCTTCTGCTTTGAAATAAGGCGCATAAGCTCCTAATATATTCCCCTGTATTTCCGCTACTACCGATTGAATGAGATTATATGTGGCACTGTATAAAAGAGCTCGGTGAATCGTATTTATTATTTTAACGCTTTTACCTTCGTATAATTTATCTAAGGTCTTATCAGTAGTTTCCCCATCAAAAATGTAGGGTTCAAATTCTTTACGAAGCTTACCATTATTAAAAAGTTTGTTTTGAATATCTGTGGGTATAGTATCCAGCATGTTTTTATCATCGCTCGTTAATTCCATTAACTTTTGCGCCTTTTCTAACTCTACAGAATTATTAGAGTCTTTTGCTGACGTGAATATTAATTTTACTGTTTTAAGCCTTCTATATTTCGTTCTTAAATCATCGATTGAAGGATATAGCTTAGCCTTTAGAAGCTGTAAAATAAATCAAAATTTAGGTGGTAAGCCACTTTTCCAATCGCTTTATGCACAAGCTTGCATGAGCGATGTAGTTCATTGATTCCTGGTGGCTTGTACTCTTCTCATAGTTACGAACCAGGCGCCTGTTTCTATTCAACCAGGCAAAAGTTCTTTCAACTGCCCAACGAAATATCTGTGGTACAAATCCCTTTTGTCCTTTCAGGCGTTCTGCCGCTTCGGTGCTTACTCCTACATTCAAGCTTGAACCTACATTTAGATAGGCATTATCACCAAGTATTTTCGCCATCCTGGGAAAGTTTTCACGCTTGTTGAGCTCAACGACTAATCTCTCACCGGCAACCTTATCAGCCATATTTGCTGCAGTGCAAATACACAGCAGCATCAGGCCCATGGTGTCAACAGCAATATGTCGCTTTCTTCCATTTATCTTCTTTCCTCCATCCAAACCTCGGTCATATACCCCAGGCTCAGCCGTCTGGGATTGAGAGTCAACGGAAGAAAGGGATGGAGTTGGTTCTCGACCTGCACAGCTCATCACCATTGCTACAAGAGCAGCATTTAACGCCTGCCACAAACCAGAAACAGACCAGGTGCGAAAGTAATGATAAACGATACCTCGTGGTGGGAAATCATTGGGCAAACAGCGCTACTTGCAACCATTTTTCAAAATATACAAAATGGCATCAACTAAGCTTCGCACGCTATAGAATCGAAGTCTGCCATTTTTTGAATCTGCAGGAAAAATGGGTTCTATTATTTCCCAGGCTGCATCTGATAGGCAGGTTTCATACAAGCGTGACATGGTATTTCCTCTCGAAAAAATCTCATGTCATACTTTCAATTCTCGACGTTATTTTGGGAACCTATTTATCCTAAAAGACTTTTTTTACAGCCTCTTACCGCGAGAAAAATGGCTCGGGGAGAATTGGCACGAATGTCACCATAGGGCGGTAATGGAGCAGGGGGGTAAAGCGGGCTAGGTTAAATTTCCTATCTTCCTCAAGTCATAGCCATTCGCCTAGCGGATTGAAACTCCTCTAGCCGAGATAAGAGGAAAACCGAGATTCCTTTTAACATTTGTCTTTGTGTTTACCTGGTAGACAGTGGAATAAAAATTGCTATAGACAAGCCCAAAAGCAAGACTTTGGTGCAAGACGCTTCTCGTCTTTGTATTCCGCTAAATTTTTTTTTAATTGGAGTGAGTAAATGTTGCGCTGCATTTGTATCTATCTTGTCATTGTATTTTGTTCAGCTACTCCTAGCTTTGCGTTTGGCGGCAAAAACCGTCGGTCCCAGGAAAGTCAAAAAGTCGATTTGAAAACAAGGAGGGACAATCGGCAAAATCAGAATTCGTTTCATAGAAAACATAGCTCGTACCACAGATTTCTTGGTGACATGACGTTAACCTCGCACCAAATAATGGCACTTGGTATGATTTATTTGATCACCGTAAACAGCATACCCGTCATGGCTCAATCTACTCCGCACACAGGCACTCTTTCAAATAGGCAGCTTGATCGCGCGACCGGATTAGTCTGTAACACGGGCAACGAGCTGGTTTGCGATGCTGCGCATGGTTGTGTAGATTTGATGTTAACAACAACCAATGCCATTGGTAGAATCCTCTGTCCTTCAGATACTCCTCACTGCGTTTCAATCGCCAATAATCGGGTTACCTGCTCTGGAGATGGCGCGGTTGTCGAGCATTGCCAAAGACAAATAAATGATCTTGACAAGATACGAAAAGAGGTCGTTCCAGTGACCCCTGCGCACGGCAAGACCAAGGCATACCCAGACGAAACGCTTCCTAGTTTTGATGTATTTTCCGGTTGCCTCGGTTTTCCAAAAGATACCTTTGCCAATCTCGATATTGTTGACCACCCACATGAACAAAAGATTGCTCTTGAATATGACGGAGCTTTCAACGTGAAAACGGCCGATAGCTTTTTGCAAACGCTGCGTGAAGAAAGCCCGTTTTTTAAGTTTATTCTTGACCAAGATTCGCAGTTGATTGAAGTTAACAAGAAGCGCGTCTTTATTCACTATCGAGCTTTTAATACCTATTTGGGCTCTACCCTTCCCAAATTCATGCGAAATGAAGGCGATATCGCATCAGTGAGCTTTCCTTTAGATCACGTGCTAAAGAAAATCATCGCCGCAGTGAGTGGACCCGTCGCTCTCGAGCCAGGTCAAAAGGATGGCCACTTCAGAGTCGCGACTATTACCGATGAGAATTCAGGCGATGAATCAAGCATGCTCAACACAAAAATATACCTTGATCAAAGCGGCAGCATGGACGGCGCTCCCATAGCAAGCCTAAATGCAATGGTTCCCGAATTGCTCGTACGACTTCAAAAAGAGTTAAAGCATGAGCAAATGGTCAATGTCACGGTTTTTACTTTTGATGACAAAGTTCGCGAGCACCAATCCATGAAGATTACCGAAGGAAGTCAAATCCCTCCTTGGCAAGAGGTGCCCACTCTAGGTCTAACCAATCTAATCCCAATCGGTGAAGGCCTGAAATTAGATGATCCTCAGGCACCGCAAATGGTCATTGCATTTACCGATGGTGCACACAATGGTCCGAGCCTAGAAGCCCATTATGATTTTCTTAGTCAACTGCAAGCGTCGGGACAATTTGCCGAGCCTCATCTGTGCAAGGTAGGCGACATAGCTGACCAATACTTCGATCGTATTAGTAAAATTTTTGCAGGTTCTGTTCATCAAGGCAAATCAGTTCCAGAATGCATTGACCACATTATCCAGGCCATCCCAAAACTAATTAAACCTAAAAAGCCCATCGTATTAACGGTCAGAGATGGCAACCTCGTTGTATGGCAACAGGTTGCAACGGGCGTGCAAACTACCTCTGAAACGGTAACTGACGGTGATACGATCACCTTCGGCAAATTCAAAGCAGTGGTAAGTACAGTCCAAGTAAATAAAGAGAGCAAAGAAGAAAAACTCGAGCGCTTGCGTCGTGAAATTGAGGCCCTAGAGTCGGAAAAATAATTGGCAGGCAGGCAAAGCGTGCATTAATGGCGGCCCTCAATAGATTTTTGGGCCGCGAGCTTCTAAATAAGTTCACATTGATGATTTCCGATTTATGTCATTCTTATTCAAACTTCTAAATAAGTTCACATTGATGATTTCCGATTTATGTCATTCTTATTCAAACTTCTATAAAACTTACACACTACTTTAAAATTGAACACTCTTCTAAAACGGGATGATTATTCGTCTTCTGACAAACAATCTCACCAATGATATTATCGGTAGTTATGCTGACCAAGCTTATAATCGGGCATTTAGCACCAATGCTACGCCGGCCTTTAAAGTTGAGAGAAATTTGTTTTGTTATTGTAAAATTACTTCAATTATTAGCAGGCCATCAGTTTATATCCAAGTTCTTGGGCTCGCCTCTCCAAGGATAGCAATTGTTTCGCTTTATACGCCTGTTCGTAGGCGAGTTGGCCAGCTTCGTTAAAACTCTTGCGCTCCCTCAGCATCGTATACAGGATCTTGGCAAGCTTGTGGGCAGTTGCTGTAATTGCTTTTGGAGCACCAAGTCTTGCCCGCATTCGACGGAAATAGGCGCCAAGGGCCGTTTTAGAGCGGTAGAGAGAATTGGCTGCCAGGCGCAGGGCTTGTGATGCTCGATTGGCAGTTGGCTTGCTCCTACTGCTCAAAACCTTTCCACCGGAGATTTTATTGCCAGGGCAAAGGCCAAGCCAGGAAGCAAAGTGTTTCGAGCTTGGCCATTTTGACATATCGGTACCGGTTTCAGCCAGGATTTTTATAATGCTATTGGCTTCCAAACCAGGAATATCTGTGAGATTGACGTGAAGAATCTTTTCCAAAGTGATATCCGCTTCAAAGTGATAGGGGCTGGGATTGGATTTTGTTTTCCTCCGCGCTGTTCGCCGGTTTGTTGGAGATTCCTCCATCGAACTTGGAATCTCAGCTAGGGCTTCTTTTGCTCGTTCAGAAACTTGCCATTTCTTCAGCATTTGCTCTACAGCATCTTCACATTCTAAAGCCTGCTGGTGGAAAAAATCATAAGCCTCAAGTGCGTGTTTCAAGGCTAGTAGATGCTCTTGCCGATAGTTGCCATCGAGAGCTTTGGCTATTTCCTTTTCTTCTTTTTTGCATCGGCAATCTCGATATTTGGCCAAGGCTACTGGATTTCGCTCGCCAGAGACTATCGCCCGAATGATGCTCATCCCTGTAACACCGGTAATGTCTGTTACCACGTGGTTGAGTTGAAGATTCATTTGCACCAGAGCTTTATGCATCAATTGTACTTGCTGCGATGCCAACTCAAATAAACGGCTTCTCTGTCTTACATACCCACGGAATATCACCCCTTCGTCATCAGGGCGAAACGAACCTCGCAGTAACCCATAGGCGTGTAACTGTTGAATCCATTGGCAATCCTTCACGTCTGTTTTTCTACCTGGCACCGTTTTGAGGTAGTATGCATTTACTAGCATGACGTCTATGCCAGCTTGGGCCAAAATATCATAAACCGGGATCCAGTACACACCTGTGGACTCCATCGCTACGCTCTGGATACCATTTTGTTGGATCCACCTCAGCATATTTTTGAGATCTTCTGTGAAAGTCAGATATTCGCGTATCTCTTGGTGACCGTCGGCAAAACCAATACAAATAAATACAGACCTAGAGCCAATGTCTATGCCAGCAACACATGGATTCATGGGTGTTAGCCTAAAAGCAGATGAGGGTTGAGATTTTGGATATTTCTTGTTACTTCTCTTTGTCATGAAAAAAACCTCTTGCATGATCGGTTGTTGTTAAGTCGTTCATACAAGGGGTTATTACTTTTATGCAGGCCCCTCCGGGCTATGCTAGGTCAACACTTATTTTTAGACATTGCCAAGGATGCAGGCCTGGTGGGGAGCTTATAAGTAGGACCAGCGGGCGCATTTGAACGAAAACCTACGGTTTTGAAATCAGTACTTCCAAAGGCCCTCAAACCTCATACTAGAAGTTCTAGTGTAATGTACGGTATGCCGTGGGTCTCGATGTCCAAGGTAGTCTTGGATGAGGCGTAAATCATAACCTTTGTTTGCAAGATAATACCCACAGGAATGCCTAAGCATGTGAGGGTGCACTTTAGTTAGGCCTGCATTTTTAGCCGCCCTTGTAATTATATAATTCACGGGGTTTTAAGTCCAATGGTACAGAAACGTACGCTAAGGGTTTTTAGCATTACTAATTTGCTCAGAATCTTTAACTAATTTGTAAACTGTCGATCGACCAATACCCATTGTGCTGGCTATTTTAGTGGCTCCTAGGCCATCATTTCGTAACTTCATAAGCTGCTTTCTATCTATCGTTGGCTTGCGTCCAAATTTAACGCCTTTACTTTTTGCTTCAATGCGCCCTTCATTAGTTCTTTCCAAAATGCGCATTCTCTCAGCTTGAGCAATGGCAGATAGAATGGTGACAACCATTTTCCCCGTAGCGCCTTCTGTATTGATTCCATCATCCAAGAAACGAATAGCAACTCCGATATCATCAAATTGTTTTACCAGCCTAATCATGTCGGCAGTATCGCGACCTAATCGATCAAGTTTTTTAACAAGTATTACGTCACCTTCTTCAACTTTCATACGCAAAATTTCTAATCCATTTCTTTCCGTGTTTTTGCCCGTTGCGGTATCACTAAAAATTCTTTTCTCCTTCACACCAGCTTCTTTTAGAGCCTTTATTTGGATTTCTAGTGATTGTTGGCTTGTAGATACCCGAGCATAACCAAAAAGTCGCATGATTTTTGTCTCCTAAATCGATTTTTGGATTTATTGTCTATCAATATAGCAAAATACGATTTATTAGACGAGAAAATTCGGGAGGTTATTGGTGTCTCCCAACTTGTAAATTTATAGACACTTTATCGCACTTATTTTGGTTGAAATTTCCTTAGCGTACATATCTGTACCATTGGACTTTAAACCCCTAATAAGGGCTTTCTGGGCGATAGCTTTATTCAAATGCCGCCAATCAAGATAGTTTTTGGCTTTGCACCTGGTTTTTGAGCAGGCCCAAGAACTCATAAAAGAAATTATGAAAACTCTTAAGATTAGTAATGCTGTTTTGGCTCCAAATTACTGGTTTCGTTAGATGGCTGTTTTCAAAAAAAGCGGTTTATACTACTTATAAGCTCCCCACCAGGCCTGCATCCTTGGCAATGTCTAAAAATAAGTGTTGACCTAGCATAGCCCGAAGGGGCCTGCATAAAAGTAATAACCCCTTGTATGAACGACTTAACAACAACCGATCATGCAAGAGGTTTTTTCATGACAAAGAGAAGTAACAAGAAATATCCAAAATCTCAACCCTCATCTGCTTTTAGGCTAACACCCATGAATCCATGTGTTGCTGGCATAGACATTGGCTCTAGGTCTGTATTTATTTGTATTGGTTTTGCCGACGGTCACCAAGAGATACGCGAATATCTGACTTTCACAGAAGATCTCAAAAATATGCTGAGGTGGATCCAACAAAATGGTATCCAGAGCGTAGCGATGGAGTCCACAGGTGTGTACTGGATCCCGGTTTATGATATTTTGGCCCAAGCTGGCATAGACGTCATGCTAGTAAATGCATACTACCTCAAAACGGTGCCAGGTAGAAAAACAGACGTGAAGGATTGCCAATGGATTCAACAGTTACACGCCTATGGGTTACTGCGAGGTTCGTTTCGCCCTGATGACGAAGGGGTGATATTCCGTGGGTATGTAAGACAGAGAAGCCGTTTATTTGAGTTGGCATCGCAGCAAGTACAATTGATGCATAAAGCTCTGGTGCAAATGAATCTTCAACTCAACCACGTGGTAACAGACATTACCGGTGTTACAGGGATGAGCATCATTCGGGCGATAGTCTCTGGCGAGCGAAATCCAGTAGCCTTGGCCAAATATCGAGATTGCCGATGCAAAAAAGAAGAAAAGGAAATAGCCAAAGCTCTCGATGGCAACTATCGGCAAGAGCATCTACTAGCCTTGAAACACGCACTTGAGGCTTATGATTTTTTCCACCAGCAGGCTTTAGAATGTGAAGATGCTGTAGAGCAAATGCTGAAGAAATGGCAAGTTTCTGAACGAGCAAAAGAAGCCCTAGCTGAGATTCCAAGTTCGATGGAGGAATCTCCAACAAACCGGCGAACAGCGCGGAGGAAAACAAAATCCAATCCCAGCCCCTATCACTTTGAAGCGGATATCACTTTGGAAAAGATTCTTCACGTCAATCTCACAGATATTCCTGGTTTGGAAGCCAATAGCATTATAAAAATCCTGGCTGAAACCGGTACCGATATGTCAAAATGGCCAAGCTCGAAACACTTTGCTTCCTGGCTTGGCCTTTGCCCTGGCAATAAAATCTCCGGTGGAAAGGTTTTGAGCAGTAGGAGCAAGCCAACTGCCAATCGAGCATCACAAGCCCTGCGCCTGGCAGCCAATTCTCTCTACCGCTCTAAAACGGCCCTTGGCGCCTATTTCCGTCGAATGCGGGCAAGACTTGGTGCTCCAAAAGCAATTACAGCAACTGCCCACAAGCTTGCCAAGATCCTGTATACGATGCTGAGGGAGCGCAAGAGTTTTAACGAAGCTGGCCAACTCGCCTACGAACAGGCGTATAAAGCGAAACAATTGCTATCCTTGGAGAGGCGAGCCCAAGAACTTGGATATAAACTGATGGCCTGCTAATAATTGAAGTAATTTTACAATAACAAAACAAATTTCTCTCAACTTTAAAGGCCGGCGTAGCATTGGTGCTAAATGCCCGATTATAAGCTTGGTCAGCATAACTACCGATAATATCATTGGTGAGATTGTTTGTCAGAAGACGAATAATCATCCCGTTTTAGAAGAGTGTTCAATTTTAAAGTAGTGTGTAAGTTTTATAGAAGTTTGAATAAGAATGACATAAATCGGAAATCATCAATGTGAACTTATTTAGAAGAAGCAACCCTATTAATCAGTTGACATATTACAGGTTGTTAATAATTTAAATAAAAATTACTCGAGCATATAATTTATGACAAAAATAATATTTCTTTCATTTTTACTAAGCATTTCGTTATCAGCAGTGCAAATACCTTGGGCAAAGCAGGGCTCAACGGGTGATATGGTAGAAGCTGATTCAGCAGTTAAAAGCGATGGACCATTTTTTTGTTTTGAATGCAATGGCGAACTTATTTTGCGTCAAGGCCAGATTCTTGCGGCACATTTTGCTCATAAGCATGATGCAAATATTAATTGCAGCGGAGGAATTGAATCGTGGCAGCATGTACGAGCAAAAGAACTATTGGCTCACAATTTAGATGCCTGGAAATTTGTGTTCACATGTTCTCATTGCCACCTGCAAAAAGGACTTGCTCATTCTTTCAAAGCGATGGAGGGTTTTATTGGCCACATAGAATATTCTTACGATCGTTTTTTTATTGACGTCATGGTGGTTAAAAATTCTATTGAAATTGCTGCTCTTGAAGTTAAATTTACCCACGCTGTTGACGATGAAAAAAGACAATTTTTTAAGTCACGCGATATTCCTATTTTTGAGGTTAAGGCTGAGCAAATTATTCAGGCCTATGAAGAGGGTTCTTTTGAAGCGCTGGTTCAAGAAAGATGGCTTTGCCACAAGTGCGAGCAAAAAAATCGGCGGCCTTGTTTTCAGTGTAAAACATGGCAATCAAAAGATCTTCTTGTTGAAATACCTTCCCCACCTGGGCACCGCTATCCTTGCGCTTTTGTCTGCAATACATGCAGCGCACAATGCCCTGATTGCCAAACATATACCACTAAACATCACATCACCCTTGATGGCCGTTGTTGTTTGTGCAGTCAACAAATAAAGACATGGAACAGTAAAGTTCAAAAACTTATTAAAGAAAAAAACTTGGATGGACTTGAGTCCATCATGAGTGCAGCGCCAAAGGGCATAGACATCAAAGAACTCAAGGAAAAATATGAAGAGATAAAAGCTGAGCGTGAAGAGTTAAACGCAAAAAAGCGCGAACATGAAGTTCAGCTGAAAAAGCAGCGCGAGCATGCATTACTCGAGCAGTGGAAACTAAACGTTGATCAAGCGCTTCAAGAAAAAAACTATGGCCACATAAGAGAGCTGTTACAAAGTGCGCCTGATAATTCTGAAATTGCAAAAGAATATGAGATGCTTCAACAACAACTCTTAGAGCTAAAACCTCGCTGGCAAAAGCATCTACAAGAAAGAGCTGAAGAAATCATTGCAACCAACCGTATAAGCTTAAAAGTACCTTTTATAGATCGTCATTCGGTGGAAAAACTCGGTGGGATTTGGTACGGCGATGAAAATTATGTTGTTGCCGCTAAACATATCAAAGCGTGCTTAAATTGGCTTAAAGATGGCCCAGAAATCCTGCCGCTGGTAGAGCCTTGGTTAAAACAGCAACTAAAAAAGAAGAGCCCTCAAAAAAGACGCACGCAACATAGGCCAACCAATCCTTTGCAAAAAAAGCAGTGTATTACTAATTTTTTTAAACCGAGCCCTAAAAAGGAATAAAACAGTTCACTGAGCACTTAGCATGAGCAGGGAAGAGTTCCTCGAAAATACTTCCGTAGTGCAGTAATAAGGGCTTTCTGGGCGATAGCTTTATTCAAATGCCGCCAATCAAGATAGTTTTTGGCTTTGCACCTGGTTTTTGAGCAGGCCCAAGAACTCATAAAAGAAATTATGAAAACTCTTAAGATTAACCTGAAGTTTGCTCTCATGATTGATCACATCTTTTTGTTGACAAAGTCGTTTAAGCATTTTCAAGTTTAATTTGATGTGATCAAGTTTTTCAATGAATCATATAAGAACAGAATTTATAGAATCAAATCTTGGTGATAAGCGCTTAACTAAGCGCCTTTTATCAATTGTTAGCTCGGTTATTGAAAGTCCAGAGAAATCTTTTCCTGAGGCATTTAGGAGTTCGGCAGAATTAGAGGGGTTCTATCGGTTTGTGGAAAATCCTTACATAGAAATAAAAGACATTTTAGAACCGCACAAGCAAGCTACTTTAAAGCGTATGTGCAATAAGAATAATGATATTATTATTGCGCATGATTCGAGTGAGTTTGTATTTTCAGGAAAGAGACGAGACCTTGGAACAACCTCACTAGGTAAAAGTGCAAGCTTCTTTGGTCATTTCAGTTTAGCTATTTCTGCGTCAGATAGAGAACCATTAGGTACATTGGGGTTGCATTGTTTTAAGCGCGGTGAAAAAATCAGTCCTTATGCACTCAGAAAAAAAGGGATTCTTACACAGACTCAGTCTCGTCGCCTGCCATCGGAAAAACAAAGATGGAATGACGCAATCGATAGCATTTCTAAACTCAGCGAAAGCGCTAAAAATGCAATCCACGTATGCGATAGTGAAACAGATAGTTATGCTTTGCTTGCTGATTTATCGAACAAAGAACATCGATTTATTGTTAGGGGCTGCTATGACCGCGCCCTTGTAAACGGCAAGCATTTACGCGAGGAATTTGCAGAAGAAAGCAGATTGTTTTCTAAAGAAATACATCTTTCTAGAAGAAATAAAAAATCCGGCGGGGCTAATAATAAAAGGCTTGTTAAAAGAGATGCCCGCAATACGATAGTAGATATTAAAGCAAAACAAATTACATTAAAAAGATCAAACTGTGTAGATAAAAAATATGCATTATCTTTAGATATAAATGCTGTTCTTATTCTAGAGCGAAATCCGCCTAAAGATGAAAAGCCTATTGAATGGATTTTACTCACTCAAGAACCAATCGCTTCGCGCCAAGATATCGAAAAGATTATCGAATGCTATTGCTCACGTTGGGTCATAGAAGAATACTTTAAAGTCCTTAAAACTGGATGCTCATATGAAAAAAGACAGTTAGAAAGCTTTCACAGCCTGAAAAATTGTTTGGGAGTCTTTAGAGGCTGTAAAAAAAATCAAATCTCAGGTGGTAAGCCAATTTTCCAATCGTCTGATACATAATCTTGCATTAGCGATGTAGTTCATTGATTCCTGATGCTTTGTATTCTTCTCATAGTTACGCACCAGACGCCTATTTCGATTCAGCCAAGCAAAAGTTCGTTCTACGGCCCAACGAAATATTTGTGGTACAAACCCCTTTTGCCCTTTTAAACGTTCCGCAGTTTCTGTGCTTACGCCTACTCTCAAGCCTGAAGACAAATTCTTATATGCGTTATCTCCAAGAATCTTCGCTAATCTGGGAAACTTCTCGCGCTTATTGAGCTCAGTAACCAATTCCTCGCCGGCAACCCTATCAGATACATTTGCTGCGGTACAAATGCATAGGAGCATCAATCCCATCGTATCAACAACGATGTGGCGCTTTCTTCCATTAATCTTCTTTCCCCCATCCAAACCACGCTCATCTACTCCTGGTTCCGCTGTCTGTGATTGGGAGTCGATGGAAACAAGTGAGGGGCTTGCATCTCTGCCAGCACAGGTTCTGACTATTGCCACGAGAATGCAGTTTAAGACCGCCCACAAACCAGAAACAGACCAGGTGCGAAAATAGTGATAGACAATACCGTGAGGAGGAAAGTCATTGGGTAAACAACGCCACACACAGCCGTTCTTTAAAACATAGAATATGGCATCAACTATGCTCCGAAAGCTATAGACACGACGTCTGCCTCGTTTGGCGTTAGCAGGAAAAAGTGGCTCAATCACTTCCCAGGCACAATCTGACAAACAGGTCTCATACAAGCACGACATGATATTTCCTTTCAAAAAGGTTTTCACGTCATACTTTCGTCACAGCGACATTTATTGAACCAGAATTGCCAAATTGATTTTTTTTACAGCCTCTTATACCAATAGCCTGGTTTCTCCTGCGGCTACGCAATAAAGCAAATGAAGCAAATAGCTCACCAGAACTTTATATACCGCCTCCATTATTAGCTATGCTGCAAAATTATACCGCGGAATCATTGCTTACTGTCGATGAAGTTTTAAGGCAAATAGCAAGGTTGGGAGGACACATTAAATATAACGGTCCTCCTGGATGGCTCGTCTTATGGCGAGGGCTTAGAGAACTTTATGCTATGTATAAAGGTTACCAAATCGCCGAATCTATCTTGTCAACAAAAAGATGTGATCAATCATGAGATATCGCTTAAGCCATTTTTGGTTTTGCCGGTCTGAAAGTATATGCGGCAAGACCTGCAAGCACGTTGACAAAGAATGCTCTGATTGAACGGTGTCTCGTATGCTCGATTTGGAAGATATTTTTTAGCTGATCGTTTACCGTTTCAATTAAGCCTCTGGCTCTCAAACATTTTTTCTCAAACGATGTTAACACGCGTTCGAAGCTCATGTTTTCTTTGACTTTAGTAATAAGTTTTATGCCCTTTTTTGCTAATCCAAATTCCAAATCATCGCTGATGTAGCCGCGATCTGCGATTAGCAAGCCTGAACGGCATTTCATAAGTTCTTTGACGGGTGCTCTATCATCACAATTGCCTGGGCTTAGTTTATGCGCCAGGATTTCACCTTCATCGTTTAATACCAGGTGAAGCTTCAGTCCGAAGAACCATCCCGTCGTCGTTTTAGCTGCTGCCGAAATAGATTTTAAAACTCGATTGCGGTAACGACGATTGAAGTGACAGGCTTTAATCGACGTAGAGTCAACAAAGGAAATGCCAGTATTTTTACCTCAATTTACCGTTAAAAAGATTTCAATAGGTAGTGCTATTTTTGAAGGTAGCAACGTTAAACGCTGGTAGCTGGGGAGTCGTGGAAAAAAGTCTTTAAATCGTGAGCACAGCAGCAAAAAATAGAAAGCTTTAAATGTTCTTACCTGGCTACACTGAAAAAATATCGCTATGGTCATGAGCTCACTCAAGCTCAACGTGTCTGAACAAAATCGTTTCTTGAAGCCAAATTCCTTAAGCATATATCGCAAGCGCTCTTCATACACCTTGCAAAAATCGTCTACTTTGACAAATATCTCAATGAGCTGTTCTTCCATGGCTACTTTCCTTTGCTGGGAAAACTAACCATATGGAATGAATGGCTTTTTTCGATCAGGGTCCCTTAAATGATATTCAGGTAAATTAAATATCTGAATTTATTCTTGCATTATATTTTTTAAATGTTACCCATCCATAGTATCTCGTTTTAAAAAAAAGTAAATTATATAAAATATAATACTAATAATAAGAGGTTAAATATGAAGAATTTTTGCTGTTTTTTTGTCTGCCTGTTTTTTACAGGCCTGTCTGTCAATGCGGATAATACTGAGCTGCAAAAGCGTGTGTTAAAGATTGGAGAAAACTCAACAACTGTAAATGAAATTAATGAACTCTTAGCTAATCATGAAGAATATAGAAATGAACTGTTAAGCACCTTAACAGAGAATTTGATAACTTTTATTAGTGAAAAATACCATGACGCCTATGAAAATCATGCCAAGCTAGCTGCTATACAAGTTGCCCATTATGTTGTATTTATGGATGCTACCTGTTCTACTGCCATGATGAATGCCTATAGGACTGCAGATAATGCTGCCAATGCTGCCTGGAATGCTGCCGTGGATTCTGCCTGGATTGCTGCCAGGAATGCTGACTATAATGCTGCCTGGAATGCTGCCTGGAATGCTGCCAGGAATGCTGTTTGGAATGCTGCCAGGGATTCTGCCAGGAATGCTGCCTGGAATGCTACCAAGAATGCTTTAAAAAAACTTAACCTTACTGACTCGGAAAAGATAGGACAAACAGCTTGGCAACTTACTGAGCTTTATATGCTGGCATTTGTTGGACAACCTCAAGGCGCTTTTATTAATACGCATTTTGTTGGAGGTTATGATGCTGTTTTTAATGTTCTGGAAAATGATAATGGCTTTAATACTCAATTCGATACAACCGAGAAGTTGTTAGATCATATAGCTGGGCACACCTGGAACAAACCAACTGAACTAAATAAAGAACCGCTAGCTAATAACCCCTACATACAAAGCTTGATGTTTGTAGTTGATCCTGGAAGCCGTTTTACATCTCAAATTGTAGAATATTTGGCAAGTAAAGATCTGCTAAAAATAAACCCTAGACCAAAACTTCTTAAAAACGCTAATAAAGTTTGGTAAACTGCTGCACCCCCACCCCATAGGCACAAGCTTTTGGGGTATAGATTTGCAGGAAGCAACGCCTTAATATTTTTAACAAATTAAACATCTGAATTTTTTCTTGAATTATTTGGTAGTGTTGCAAAAAATCCTGATTTAGTGAATGGGCTCCATTTTTACTACTATTGAGGGATGAGAAAACACACTTCATCAGATTTTAAATGGCGCCATTATCAAGGCGAAGCAATCCTTCTTTGCGTACGTTGGTATCTTTGTTACAGGGGCAGTTATCGTGACCTAGAAGAGATGATGAAAGAGCGTGGTCTAAATGCCGATCATACAACAATCTACCGATGGGTTCAGCACTATGCTCCCAAGATATAAAAGCGCGCCAGCTACTTTTTGAAATCACCAAATGATTCTTGGAAGCTTGATGAAACCTACGTCAAAGTAAAGGGGAAGTGGCTCTATCTCTATAGGGCTATCGATTCACGGGGACAGACTATCGATTTTTATCTTAGCAAAACCCGAAATAAAAAGCAGCTAGCTGAGCTTATAATTTTGTAAGCTTTAGTTTTTACCTTATAGGATTTTTAGCATGAAACATATCGATGAAGAACGTTTAGAAAGTGACAATTCCTACCGTTTTGAGTATTTAGCGGAATTTATGGGTTTTAGCTCTGAAGATATCAGTGCCATCCATGGGGCAGCAGATTTTCTAGCGCCCTTGGTGCCACAACTCGTTGATCAGGTTTATGAAAAACTCCAAGCTCAAGATGCCACCTGGCGCCATTTTTTACCAAGACAGCATGGCTACACTGGGGAAATACCAAATAAGCTCGAAGACCTTAAAGCTGATCACCCGCAAATAAGCTTTCGCAAACAACATCTCGCCCGGTACTTAGAACGCCTTGTCACCATGCCTTATAATGATTGCATGGTTAAATACCTAGATATGGTGGGCAAAATCCACACTTATTGGGCTGGCAATCCAGATATTTATATCCCGAATGTGCAGATGAATGCTTTAATGGGTTTTGTGAACGACGCTATAAATAAAACTATTTTGGAGTCAAACTTAGATTTTGCCATAAAAGCTAAGGCTATCAGGGCTTTTGGTAAATTATTGTGGCTACAAAACGACTTCATCCAAAAACACTACAGTCAAAAAACGCCAAACCACTGATTGTCCGTTATTTTTTGCTAAAAAAATACATAAGAAAATCAAGCATTTTGCTTAAGAATAATTTTTAGTTTAATCCGTTAATTTAGTTTAAAAAAATCCTTAAATATTAAGTTCTTCACTTTGTTAATTAATCAAAAAAAGTAACTGCAAGAAAGTCTTAAAATCAAAGGTGTTAGATGAACGCAAAAATTAATTGTAAAAAGGCGATGTTACGGGTGCTTCTTCTGGAATAGGACAGGCCCTGGCTTTAGAATTAGCTAAGCAAGGCTTAGATCTTTTTTTGACCGCGCGTTCTAGTGACAAGCTTGAAAAACTAGCCGGTGAGTTAAAGCAAAACTACGGTGTCGCCGTCCAGACCGCCTCGGTGGATTTGGGTTGTAAGGAAAGTGTCAAAGATTTAGCACAAACAATTTTAAACAGTGAGGAGAATTTTGATTTACTGGTCAACAATGCGGGTTTTGGAAAGTGGGGCTTATTTAGTGACATACCTTCTGAAACTTATTGGGACATGATTAACCTAAAAACATAAGCGTCCTGGTGGAGCTGTCTTATGCAGCCGCTAAAAAATTTAAGGCACAAAAGAAGGGAACCATCATCAATATTGCATCAACCGCCGCCTTTTCGCCCATTCCATATGCGGCAGTTTATGCTGCTTCAAAATCATTCAAGCTTTAAAAAATAATTATGCCGCACATTACTGGCGAAAAAAACCGCCAAATAATAAAAGCAGCCTCACAAATACCTCGAAAAAAATTAATTGAGGCAGCTAAGATTGGATTTAAGGCTTTAGCTATTGGACTAAATTATTAAATATGACGAGGCGTTTTTATTCATTTAAGGATAGAAATCGTAGAAAAATCTCAGTTTGATTTTTGTAGCACAAAATCCTTGGTTAAAGATTTTTCTCAAACAGAGATTTTTAAGGAAATAGATCAAATAAGGTATTGAAATTAGAAGACAATGACTTTAAGGAAGAAGGTCTGTATATTTTTGCCACAATATTACTTAGAAAAGATTTATGAAAGCTTATATCTCACACCTTTTTTTATTCTTGTTCACAAACATTTTATTTTCATTTTTTGTTTGCGGTGCATCTCTCGACTCGCAAATTGTTACTGATTTTTTTAAAAATCAAGATTTTAAGTGCTTATTAGATAAAGCAAAAAATGATGAAGAAATCATTATAGGCTTGCATGAATTTAAATTCGATCTAAATAGCTCATGGCATACTATCAATAAAGACAATATTAAATTTGTTAAAACCTCGGATTCACCTATAAACAATGTACATTTTGGAGCTGAATACTATTTTAATAAGGTAGAAATTAACGAGAACAATACTATTCGCGTAATTTTTGAGACGCGATATAACCCACATATTTCTAGCATGTTTAAGCACGAGTACGAAGCTACTAGCCCAAAATGCTATTGGTGGGAAGTACATAATAGTGACCAATATTCGCCACTATATTTTGTTGCTTTCACGTTAAAGCTTAGCCACAGTAAAATAGTTTCATAACCTAGCTTTAGTCCTTTTTTAAATACCATTTGAACCTAGGTATCGGTCAGAGTGTAATTTTTCCAAACGATCTTGTCGATTCCGGCGGGTAGGACCACACTTATTTGCTAGAAAGTAGCTTATTTGGCCTTAATGAATCCATGCTAGGCAGGGAATTTAGGAATAAGGATCCTCGTTTTTTTTGTCCTAATTTTCAAAAGACCCTGCCAAATGGCATTTTTACATGATCTAATCCGGGGCTAAAGAGAAATTTGGGCTTTGTCCTTCTATAAGCCTTGGGGAGAGTCTCCTCGTTTAGACATCACAACAAACAGCTCAACGTTCGCATAAGTTAGCTTGGCGGACGAAGGTTAAGAAAATGTCCTATGGAAATGGCGCTCAGCTCAAGTTCGATTATTGGACAGAAAGCCTGACATTTATGCTGGGGGAAAAAATAAGATAAGTGATCTCGATAATTTCGGTGCGCATTTTAATCCCTAGTGTTTCTGGAATAGCAATTTCAATGGATGAAAGATTTGGTCGATAGGTTAGATGCAACTTTTCAGATTCGAGGTAATTTTCTAGTTTTAAGCATTGCTCGGCTTCTGAGTCTTTGAGATAAATCATAGCGAGTGCTAGTTTAAGCGCGTACCTTTGGGTTTTTATTGTATTGCAAATTGGATCGGAGCTTTTCAAAATAGGCTCAAGCGTTTTATATGAATCATCTGCCAATTTTGCGAGCAAAAGAGAATGCTTTTCCCGTCTTGAGAAGTCACCTTCCTCAAGGTCAAAGCCGCTTAAAGCTGGATAGGCCATAAGAAAAAATGTGAGCACTAAATATTTCATAACATTCTCCCAAAGAACGGTAAGATAAAAGTTTGTGAACGGCGCTGTCGCACAACTTAAACAAATAAGTCCAATAAAAATATTTGCGCTAATGAATTAATTTCGTAAGCCCAACAAGGGCAGCTTTAAAAAAGGATTGAGTAGAGAATATCTTTAAAAGCAAATATACTCGACTGGGTTTGATGAGAGCGGACCAAAAAATACCTGGCGTTTTAGTAGTCAATAGGAACTGAGCATACAAAGTTACAGCCCACAATTGATTTTTAGGTTGTGGGCGTATCAATATGCACTAACCCAATTAACTAAGACAAGCTCAAAACCAGTATCTTCTAAATATTTTTGGAAATCTGGGCAATGATTATATCCGTAAAGGATACATAGTTTAGAGTGTTCGTTATTTTGTAATATTTCTTCAAGCTTAGAAAACACAATTTGGTTTATATTTTTTATGTCTTCAACTTGTCGTTTAAATTCATCTTCTACCACGTCGTCGCAGATATTTTTATGAAATTTTAACGAAGTATCCTCAAATAATTGGCGCAATCCTATAAATGATGCGGTTTTACTCAGTAAAGGTACGCCAGCGTATTCCAGCAATAATTCGCAGATATTTAATAGGGCAACAGGAAACTTATTGAGTGGAAACAGCACGCGATTCATTAGTAGCTGCTCTGAGTTTTTGAGCGTATTATGAAAATTTACTTTAGTAAATTCATCTGGAGGATAGTCAGCGTGAATTAATTCACAGGCTTTTTCGTAAGAAAGGCCTCTAAACTGATCACATGTCGCTCCAACTGAAAGAAATATAATTTTGTTGAGACAAGAGCTGTCGGAGGCTAATGACATGTAGCTGTATATTGTTCCAAGATTTTTAGATAAATAAATATATCGAGCGGCAGATTTTTCACTCAAACTTGTATATGAATTTTGTAAATCCTTAATCATATCAGCAGTAGCGTATTGTAGTTCATATAAGACCGCTTTGTTGTCGATGGCAGAGGATGCCTCAGTAAAAAAATCTTTTTGGGCATAGTGAGAAACAGCAATTACTGTAATTTCGACCCCATCTTTCTGAAATGTTTTGAAGGCGAGTTGTATTTTCCCAGCAAATTTTCTCATAAACGAAAAATGCTTGTCATCGCCTTGAGCATCAAAGGCAAAAGAGAAAGAAACTACAAACAAAAAAGTGATAATGCAAAAAAAAATTTTGGTATTAAGCATCATAAAAAGACCTTAGATACTATAAACTTCAAGATATAATTACAGCAATAAAAATCCTATCGATGATATGTTAGAGCCATTAAAAAACCAGTGAGCTTGCGAAATAATTTTTCCTGTAGCTCAGCATGGGATAGGTTTAGTAAATGTGAGCTTTATTCAAATGCCGCTAATCCTATTAGTTTTTGGCCCTTGCGTAGTTTTTCTGGTGCTCAATAATCGTCATATCAATCGTAAATCATTATGAGATTTAAAATGAACAAGACCTATATTGTAACAGGGGCATCGAGAGGAATTGGATTTTCAATCTCACAGCGTCTCTCGCGCCTAGGCCATCACGTTATTGGGTTGGCACGTTCGACGAGCACTGAGAAATTTCCTGGTGAGTTGATTTCTATTGATCTTGCCCAAAACAAAGATGACGAAATCCTCCATCGCATTGCTGCTGACAATCAAATCGATGGACTCGTTAACAACGTTGGTGTTGCAATCCCTGCTGAATTCAATGCGATTAGATTTTCCGATTTTTCTCAAGCCATGAATCTTAACCTTTTCGCTGCTATTCGCATATGCCAGATTTTTGCGCCAAGGATGCAAGAAAAGGAAAAAGGAAGAATCGTAAATATTGCAAGCCGAGCAGTATTAGGTCTTTCAGGTAATAGCATGTATGCAGCCTCCAAAGCGGGATTAGTTGGTTTCGCAAGAAGCCTTGCCTTAGAACTTGCTGAGTACGGTATTACAGTAAATACTGTGGCACCTGGACCAATCGAGACAGAAATGTATCGCAAGCATCGCCCAGAAGGAAGCTCCTTAGCGAATGAGAGGCTTATGAAAATACCGTTAAAACGAATCGGGAAGCCCGAAGAAGTTGCCGCAGTAGTTGAGTTTTTGTTGTCAGATGATGCGGGATTTATCACCGGGCAGACTATATTTGTCGATGGTGGCATGAGTATTGGCTAATGTTTATCACTGCTAAATAACAGACTAAAGCCATCTCGATGAAGACTGAAAACACAAATTGGTGCCTACCCGGGTTTGGCAGTTAATTTTCTCGAAACCTTGCCCCAATAGAATTTTTGATGGAACTTGTACTTGGGCTAAATCAAAAAGCTTTTATGGCACTTCAAATCTGCCAAAGAGATAGAAATAAATCCTCGCCAACGCAGTTTGCTGACATCAATTCAAGGCCGTATACCCGTCTAAAACTAGGAATTCTTATCTAAGAAAGCCTCTAGTACATCTAAGACAGTTTTCTTTACATCATCATCTTTCTCATCTTGTAACATTTGAGCTAGATATTGTTTAATCTCAAGGCGTTGAAGTTTGAGCTCAATAAGTACATTTTTAGCTGATTGGCAAATGAATTTATTTTCACTTTTTAAAAAGCCCAAGATTATTTTTATGCTCTCACTATCTATTGATTGATTCTCAACGAGCGTAATCCGAGCTTCGTACCTGACATCGGGCTTTTTATCTCCTACAAACTTAGCGATTTCGCTTGTCATCTCGGGAGTGACGAGCTTCATCATTCGAAGTAGTTGAAGAGCATTATAACGCACTAACCACTTGTTGCTTTTTAGATGCTTCAATAGTCTGTCTCGCAACTCAGTATTTTTTGGTAAAATTTCAGCAAGCATAGTGACAAGTTGATTACTATATGAGCTAATATCCTCTAAAAGTATCGCTATGGCCTCTTCATCTTGTGGCTTTATCGCAACAAGTACATTTGAGACAGTTTTCTTGACATCATCAACTTTCTCACTTTGCAACATTCGAGCTAGCTCTTGCACAATCTCAGGACTCTGTGGCTTGATCTGGATAAGTACTTCTGCAGCTGATTGCTTAAAATTATTATTCTCGCCAGATAAAAGGCCTAAAATTATTTTTATGGTTTCATTATCTCTTGGTTTAATCTCCCCGAGTGTAGACTGAGCTTCTACGCGAATATGGTCGTATTTATCTTTCAAAAGATGAGCGATTTCGGATGAAATCTTAGGAGTGTCGAGTTTCATCATTCGAAGTAGTTGAATGGCTTTGTAACGAACATAGTACTCGTTGCTTTTTAGAAGCCCCAAAAGTTTATCCAGCAGCGGACCATCTTTTGGCATGGTTTGCGCGAGCATAGAAATAAGTTGATCATTACACGAGTCAATATCTTCTAAAAGTATTGCTATAGTCTCTTCATCTTTTGGCTTGATGGCGACAAGTACGCTTGAGACGGCTTCCCTTAAATCGTTATCTTTTTTCTCATCTCGCAACACTAAAGCTAGCTCTTGCGCAATCTTAGAACTCTGTGGTTTGATCTGTATAAGTATATCTCTAGCTTCCGTTCTGCGCCAAGAGTCTTGCCGCATTACGTGAGATTTTAAAGATTCTAAAAGTATTGCTATGGTCTCTTCATCTTGGGGCTTTATTGCAACAAGTGCAGTAAAGACAGTTTTTCTAAAATCAGGATCCTGTGCACCTTGCAATATTAAAGCTAGACCTTGCGCAGTCTCAGGGTTCTGTAGTTTTAATGGTGTATTTGCAGCGGCGTCCTCAAGTGCATCTGCAGCTTTTTTTCTGAGCATATAATTTTCGCTTTTTAAAAAGTCTAAAATATTTCTAAGAGGTTCTTCATCTGTTGGTTTAATATGACCAAGTGATAATAGGATTCCAATGCTGTCGCGTCTGATATTAGTGTCATCGCTTTTTGAGGCTTTAAAAATTAAGTTTAAAGTCTCTTCATCTTTTGGGTTGATCGCAATAAGTACCTTTGAAACAACTTCCCTCAGATAGGCATTCTCATCTTGCAACATTCGAGCCAGCTCTTGCGCAATCTCAGGACTCTGTGGTTCGATTAAGATAAGTACATCTGCAGCTCGTTCCACGATCCTAAAATAATTCTTGCCTGATAAAAAACCTAAAATTATTTTTATGGTTTCGCTATCTCTTGGTTTAATCTCATATAGTGCAGACCGAGCTTCTACGCCAATATTGTCGTATTGATCTCCCACAAGATGAGCAATTTCGGCTGAAATCTTAGGAGTGTTGAGCTTCATTATTCGAAGTAGTCGGATGGCATTGTAACGAACTGACAACTCGTTGCTTTTTAGAAGCTCCAAAAGTTTATCCAGTAGCGGACCATCTTTTGGCATGGTTTGCGCGAGCATAGAAATAATTTGATCATTACACGAGCCAAGACTCTCTAAAAGTATTGCTATAGTCTCTTCATCTTTTGGCTTGATAGCAACAAGTATGTTTGAAACATCTTTCCTCAGGTAGTCATTCTTATCTTGCAGCATTCGAGCCAGCTCTTGCGTAATCTTAGAACTCTGTGGTTTGATCTGTATAAGTACATCTCTAACTTCTTCTCGACGCAAAACTAGGTTAGACTTAAAAGAGTCTAAAAGTATAGTTAACGTCCCTTCATCATGCGGCTTTATCGCAACAAGTGCGGTAATGACAGTTTCTCTAAAATCAGGATCCTGTGCATCTTGCAATATTCGAGCTAGCTCTTGCGCAATCTTAGGATTTTGAGGATCGATTTTTGCAAGTGCATTTGTAACTGCCCACTTAAGCGTACAATTTTCGCTTTTTAAAAGTTTTAAAATAATTTTAAGATGCTCTTTGTCTATTGATTTAATACGACCAAGTAATAACAGGATTCCAATGCTGTCCTGCCTGATGTCAGCGTCATCACTTTTTGATGTCTTAAAAATTAAGTCTAAAGACTCTTTATCTTGAGGACGGATATTAACCAATGCTATGAAAGCCGCAATTCTTACTTTCGAATCCGGATCCTCTAAAAATCTAGCGATCGCTGCTGCGATTTTATTATTCGTCCGCAGATTATCGATAAGTAGTTGGATGACCAATGTGCGACTTGAAACACGAGTATCTTTAAGGGCAAGCCTTACTGTTTCATCCAGGTTTTGTTCTAAAAAAGCGTCAATACAGTTAACACGTCCGAAAATCGTTAACTCAGGATTCTTGTCCAAGTAACTAGATTCTAGCCCCAATGTCTTAAGCTTGCCTAAAAGGAGTGATTCATAAGCTTCAACAGTTTTTAGATTATTATTTTTGTTTAATGCATTAAAAATTCGATCATTCTTATTTTTTATGAGAGTAGAAAAATATTGAATGTCCTTAATGTACTGGGTCCCAAATTCTTCTTTAGATTTTAGCGTATTCAAGATTCTATAAACTGTATTGCTTCTGTTTGATGCTTCTAGTTCTAGAATGAATTCAGAAAGCTCAGCTTTGGATAATGGGTAATCATGGTTATTATTGTTGATTTCACCGCCTATGCTTACATTTGCATCGACTTGGTTACCTTGCTCAAAAGAAAGAACAATGCCTGTTAAATTGTTGTCTATGTGGTCGTAATCTCCTCTGTTATATCCTGAGGCTGGGCTATAATTCTGTATGGCAAGCCTGAGATTTTTATTTTGATATGAAATGTCAACCTCTTCTGCTCCATTGATATGAGCTTTGTATACTCCCATTATCGAGGGATAATTTATTAAGCTAGCAATATTTTTGCTGATGGGAAGAACAATATAGTTGACACCAAATTGGTATTTTATTTTTTCAAAGCCTCTTAAGATTAGCTCTGCTTCTTGCGCGGTGACATTAACTCCGCTGATGGTATGAATGTAAAGCGCCTTTTCAAGCTTACCGTTAATTGTTAGCGACACTTCTGTTGCACTCACATATCCTTTAAGCTGATCTTTTTTCTTTAAGCTTTTGATGAAAAAGACTCTTTCATGGGGATCATTTGGGTATGGAAATGAATATTGTGATGAGCAATCTCCGCCTACGCATCCACGAAAAATTCCAATCAGTGGAGGCACCTCAATAAGCTCAACACTGCGAGTTGCTAGCGTCCTTTGAGATATTGTCTGTGATGCATAGGTATTAAACTCTTTATTAACTCGGCCTAATACTTTGCTTAAATTAGCTTCTTGCGTCTCATTGTTTAGAAGTGAAGTAAGAATAGGTGTTAATGCATCATTATCAGTGAAGAATATCAAATCATCAGCTTTAAGTTTTTCTATTGACTCTTTGGCCTCATGCCAATTGTATGGATTAAGATGGTTCAATACTGCGCCTAGAGGAAAAGAGTCCAGAACATCGTTATCAGATAAAATACCATCGATGACTCCTTTTATCTTTTCAGTCGTTGGAAGATGGGGGAGACCAACTAGAAACTCGGAATTTTCGAGGATACAAGAGTATTTTTCAGCCATTGTATTGAATTGTTTGCATTTTATAAGAATGTCGTTTCTGCTTTTAAACTCTTTAATCAGTCTAGCCTTTTCTTTTTTATTTTTAGTTTCAACAACTCCAATTTTATTTAGTAGGACCAACGGATCTAATTCTAGGAATTTATGAGCTGTTATTGTTTGTAGAAATTCGCCTGGTGTTTTAAATACTTCTTGAACAAGTGCTACTTTTTTACCCAAACTATCTTTCCAAGAAAAAATTGCCTGTGGGTCGATTTGTACGTCTCCAATATAGATGTTGTCGTTTGGGCGAATGGTTAGGTTGAGATACTGTTTTCTATTAAAAATTTTATCAAAATCAGGCTGTTGTTTTAATTCTTCAACGAGCTCAGATTCATTTTCTAGTAGGGTAAAGAGATCAATGTCGTGTTTGGCTGCATCAGCAAATAGTTTTGGCACGTTTTTTTTTATATAAAGCAAAAAAACCAATTTTTCATAGTCTGTCTTTAAAGAAGGAAGAGTGAAATCACTGAAAGCCAAAGATGCAACAAAAAAAATTAATAAACCGAAAACAGCTCTCATTAAAACCCCTAGAATGCTAAAAAAACAAAAGAAAACAAATAGTTTTATAGTGATAATCTTTAATTAGTGAGAGATTTATTATGTTGTCGTGTGAAATTAAAGTGTCAATATATGTAAGGGACGCCGTGTGTCGTTATCTTAGTTTGTGTTGTGAAAAATGCCTTATCATCACCGTAGTTTCTTACTGCAACATACTGTTAACATAGAGGCTGCTTTTAAGTCTTTTTTGGTCAAAAGCTTAAGCAAAGCTCAAAAATGTTTTGAAAGTATTTTTACTAAGCTGAGAAAATATTTTTGTCCACAATTATTTGTCATCCCCGTTTTAAGCACTACCATCACTTATCATTCCCGCCTACGCGGGGATGACAAGGGATAATGGTCAATATGACACGTGATCGTAGTCAAAACAGGGATGATAAGTGACTGCGCTTAATTTTTATATTTATTTAACGTGTAAATATTTTGCTAAAACGGCATAACAACGCCATATTGATTTTCAAAACAGTCTCTTAGTTGTTTAATGCCACTTTCCTTGTTAGAAGATTTCTTCGAATAATATTTTTCTTGAATAAGCTGTGAAATTTCAAAGGAATCCTTAGCAATATCGATTCCTAAAATTGGGATAACTTATTGAAGACTTATGTTAATTATTTATGTTTGGAAAAAATGTATGAATATAAAATTTTTTTGTTGTTGCTTTGGGCTTGCTGCTCAACTTTCTTTAGCACAAAACTCAACGATGTCTCCTCCAAATTTGATGAGCATTGACTTTATCTGCAATAGCGAACCCGCTGCCAAGGTGACTAATAAAACACGGCCTTTTTTTGCAAAAAATCACGATGAGCAAAATTTTACGAGCTCTATTTTTAGCCCTGACTATCGCGTGGTTAAGCAGAATTTCGATAGGCTGATTAATTATGCGGGTGTATGCGATTACAATGATAGAGTTTTGAACGGCATTGGTGAAAGTGAGCTGCAAAGGATAGATAAAGAATTAAATACTCATTACTTTGATTTTGATGAAAAATATTTAGAGCTTCTCGTACAATTGACCAACATCAATGTTCGATATCCTCCACAACCAGTATCAAGAGGTGAGCGCAAGGAGGAGTGTGACATAAGGGAAAGCATCTGTTTGGCTTATAGCCAGTTCCTTTTTCTCGTAGAAAGTCGCGCTGATGTGCAAGCAAACAGTCTGTGGTATTTTAGAAATTCTGATATTCGAGTTATTAAGCAACTGCCTTATTCTTTTCAAAATGCAAACTCGGTAAGCCACATTAAAAGAGCAAGTGAATTATATAAAAAATTAGAAGGTTTTAAGTTTCAGTTAACTGCTATTTGTTCAAAGAATACAGTTGGTAAAAGTGTTGCAAAATCGCATCCGTATAGTAGGAATTCTGCGCCTACAAAGCATTCTAGAGGAGATGAGGTAAGCAAAAATTGGCAATTTATTAATGAGGTGCCAGGTAAGTAGAATTTTTACTCATTCTAAGCTTGATGCCTATGCTTTGTTGCTTGAAAAATTTTTACCGGTCTTTTTTAATTTGTGAATTTATTCTAGGGAAGAAGGGGTTTGATTGAGTCCCATCTGCTAGGTAGCTCCTCATGTATGTTTCACAACCCTCCCAAGTTGCTTTTAGTTATGCTCCAGGGAAAGTAATTCTCGTGGGTGAGCATGCGGTTGTTTATGGTGCCAAGGCTATCGCTGTGCCTATTGATTGCGGAGTACGGGTGGCAGTGATGCCCAGGCCAAAAGAATACACAGGGGCTGAGGGGCCTGTGTTAAGAGGATTAGGCCCATTTTTTATGGGCGAAGCATATTTAGATTCGACCAATGGCCCTCAGGTACTTAAATCTGCCTTAAGTTATTTGCGTAATAATCTTGGTAAGCATGTGAGTGAATTGGCAATTGTGGTTGAAGGATCACTGCCTTTAGGGACCGGCCTGGGATCATCTGCCGCCTTAAGTGTTGCTTTAGTAAAGGGTGTTTTTCGCTACTTATCGAGAGAGGCTGACGAATTCGAGCTAGAACGGCATGTTATGGCTTTAGAAAGTATTTTTCATGGCCAAGCTTCCGGGATTGATCATGCAGTTATTATGAGGAATGTAGCTCTTTCATTTCGAAAGACGGCAATATCTGTGGAAGTACATTCAATAAAATTGGCTTCTCCTATCACTTTAGTTCTTGGAATTGCTGGCCCACACGAGGGAACAAAAAATGCTGTTCGGGAACTTGGGCTTAGAAAAAATCGCCAAGAAAAAGCCTATGAACATATTTTTTTAGGACTTGATCAAATAGCTGATGAAATGGAATTTGCGTTGATCCAAGGTCATAAATCTCAGGTAGGGGATCTAATGAATATTGCTCAAGGCTATTTGAATGCGCTTTCTTTATCCACACCTCAGGTTGAAAAACTTTGCGCCATCGCGCGGGAGAGAGGCGCTTTAGGAGCAAAACTGACGGGGGCTGGAGGTGGTGGTGCTGTGATAGCCTTGGCTGATGGAAATGAAACAGATATCTTTAACGCTTTTAAGGCTGCTGGGTACCAAAGCTTGATTGTACAGGTGCGACCGAATGAATTATCGTAAGAAAAAAGCAAAATCAGATGCAGAAGCGATTTTATTTCTCAATGCCCTTGATCTGAATGAGCCAGCGCTTATAGAACTTGGTGGTGGGGACGAGGCTATTCGTTATTATGCTCGCTTGTCTCCTATTAAAGATAGCAACAAATTTAAGCTTCACCTGCACGAAGGTTCCTTGTTGCTCGATGCTTTGCGTATGAAAAGGTGTCTTCAAGTTAATATGCTTATCAAAGAATATCGCTGCGAAGCCTCAATCAGTCTGAGTGGTAGTGGAATTTTCATTGTTGTTTCCGAATATGCCAAAATAATGGACACTCAATTTAAAATGATTTTTAGTACCTAAGCTTGTTATTTAGAGGTTTTCTATGGTCAAGACATTGCTGTCTTTAGTTTTGTTGTTATCTGTGGCTGCATGTAATCATAATGACCGCATTTTAAAAAAAAACAAAGATTCCGAGGCTAGTGTCGCTCAACCAGAGCGCAAATATGAAGAAGATAAGACAGACAAAAAACATGGCGAAGCTTCTTCTGAAAACGAGGGAAAAAATATTAGTTTGGAAACAAGGCAGCTGCTGATTAAACAAAAAAATAATTTTCCGAGCATTTTAAGCGAGTTAAAAAAACAAGGGCGAAAAATTTCTCACTGGATTTGGTGGGTGTTTCCAACTGAAAAACCTGGTGCTAGTGAGCCCTTGCCTAAAACTAAGATCGAAGAGAAGGAAGTTGAATATGTGCTGCAAAATACTGATGTTGACCAATGGGCGGAAATTTTAGAAGAGATATTTGGCCTGTTGAAACAACATCAAAAGGGTGAATGGAAAACGAGTGGTGGTAATATTCCCAATAGCGATATCATTCCCGCTATCGATCATGGCCGCATAGAATTTGCTCTTACATTTTGGCTCACTAAGGCTCATGATGAGCTCAGCAAAAGACCAAGACTTTTTAAGGCCTTTGCTAATTTGAGAAATTTTGCTTGGTACGAATGGTGAAGAGGACTTAAGCTTATGAAAATATGCCCTTCTTGTAAGGATGAATATCTGGATTATATCGAAGTTTGTTACGTATGTGACAAAAAATTACTGAGCGAAGAAGAAGCAAAAGTTGCGCCACCAAATGCTGATAGACTTTTGTCAAAAGAAGAACTTCTAAAAGAAGTTACTGTGCCGCTGGTTGAGGGCGGTCTTTCCCAATGCCGAGAGCTTGAAAGAATTCTTGAAAAGTCACGAATTTCGTCTGCCGTCTATCCTGTCAATTTGGGGTGTAATGATGGAAGCGCTGTAGTTGGAACAACATCCTGCTCTATGAAATATGTTTTGTTGGTGAAAGAGAGCGATGTGGGTGCATGCAAAGAAGCACTTGAAGGTCAGTTTCATGCTCAGGTTGCTAAAGAAGGAAAAGGGCAGGTAGTAAATGAGGTTATCGATCTGTCTCAGGAAATGATTTCATGCCCTGCTTGTGGCGAGAGCGGAGAGTTAAAAGAAGGCGAATGTGCTTTTTGCGGTTTATTTTTAGGTGAGCATTAGAAGTAAGTTGAAATTCTTTGGCCCTTGGTAATTAATTCGTACGAGTGAAAAAAAATCTTCATAGCCAAAGAATAGTCGAGCTCTTGAACTGACCTCTAAAATCTTTGGAAAAACTTAGAGGCACTTTATTGACAGTATATGCTTAAGCTGGCTTAGTGTGTTCACCCGGTATTTAGGCGCGTAGCTCAGGGGTAGAGCGCTTCCTTGACATGGAAGAGGTCGCTGGTTCGAAACCTGCCGTGCCTACCAAATAGAATAGCTCCGCATGCGGGGCTTTTTTCGTTTTTAGGGAGATATCTATGTCTGATATTCAAATAAAACTTCCTGATGGCAGTTCTCGAGCATTGGCTCAGGGAGCCAATGCTCGAGAGCTTGCGCGATCTATTTCACCGCAGTTAGCGAAAAAGGTGGTGGTGGCTCTTGTTAATGGAAAGATTCAGGATTTGGCAGATCCGCTTAATGATGGTGATCAAGTCGTTTTGCTTGATGCAAAATGCTCAGAGGCCCATGACGTGATCAATCACAGCTGCGAGCATGTTTTGGCCGCTGCAGTGGTAGAATTATTTCCCCAAGCTCAAGTTACGATGGGACCTAAAAATCACCAAGAAGGTTTTTATTATGATTTTGATATAGGAAGACCTTTCTTGGAAGAAGATATTGCCCTGATTGAAAAAAAAATGGCCAGTCTTATTAAGTCCGGCATCAGTTTTAAAAAAAGCTGGAAAAATAAAGCTCAGGCTAGAGAGATTTTTGAAAAATTAGGACAAAGATACAAACCAGAGATTCTAGACTGGATCGATGGGGACAGTGTTACTCTGTATGAGAGCGCTCATTTTATTGATCTATGTCGTGGTCCTCATTTGCCATCCGGAAACTTTATTAAGGC
Source organism: Myxococcales bacterium (assembly GCA_023898405.1). Taxonomy (NCBI): domain Bacteria; kingdom Pseudomonadati; phylum Myxococcota; class Myxococcia; order Myxococcales; species Myxococcales bacterium. The sequence goes on along the minus strand of CP060221.1, from coordinate 451,297 downwards.
TTTTAAGTTACTGGGTGTCTCTGGAAGTTATTGGAGAGGAGACTCATCAAAAGAGATGTTGCAGCGTATTAGTGGCGTGGCTTTTGCCTCTCAACAAGAGCTCGATGAGTATATTTTTCGTCTTGAAGAAGCTAAACGCCGCGATCACCGTAAACTTGGTCCTCGCCATAATCTCTTTTTTGTCTCTGAAAAATTTTCTTCTTGGGATGATAATCATGTCGCAAGCAGTGAGGCTCGGGTTGTTGTGTCTGTGCCTGCAGCTCATGTAGGTCATAACTCTTTGCAGAAAATTGTTGCGCATTTGGAAGACTTGCTTATGCAGCTCAAAGAAAAACTGCCAAGCAAAAGCTTGTCTTTGCGGGGGATAAATGTACTGCCAAAAAGTGAAGACTGTGAAAAGGCTGTTGCAGATCTCAGAATATTCTCCTGCGCTCAGGATGCAAAAGTCAGAAAAGATGTCTTGGATGAAGTTTTGCGCTTTAACCAGAAAAATAATGAGTGTGAAGTAAAGTGTCAGTATGAGACGCATGCTATTGAAGAAGTCGGTCCTGGCCTCGTGATGTGGCTTCCTGACGGTGGTCGACTGCGTACTTTGGTGGAAGATTTTTCCAAGAAACGCCACATGGATAATGGCTACGATATGGTTTATTCTCCTCACATTGCTAAAAGCGATCTATGGCGAATTTCTGGCCACTTAGGTTTTTATCAGGATTCTATGTTTGCCCCTATGAACGTGGAGGGTAATGAGTATTTGCTTAAACCAATGAACTGTCCCTTTCATGTACTGATGTATAAATTCAAACCACGCAGCTATCGTGAATTGCCTTTGCGCTTGGCTGAATTTGGCACTGTTTACCGCTATGAATTAGCTGGAGTTTTGCACGGTCTCATGCGCGTGAGAGGATTTACTCAGGATGATGCCCATCTTTTTTGTCGCTGGGACCAATTAGATGAAGAGCTTGATAAAGTTTTAACTTTTGTTTTGAGTATGCTTAAGGCTTTTGGTTTTAGTGATTTTGAAGTCAATATTTCTACCAGGCCTGAAAAATATGTAGGTGATTTAAATGATTGGGTACGTGCAGAAAAAAGCCTGAAATTGGCGGTAGAGCGAACAAAATTGTCGTTTCAGACCGATGAAGGGGGCGGAGCATTCTATGGCCCTAAGATTGATATAAAACTTAAAGATTGTTTAGGGCGTATGTGGCAATGCTCGACTGTTCAACTTGATTTTAATAACCCTGAACGTTTTGATTTAAGCTTTATCAATAATAATGGGGAAAAAGAACGCCCTGTTATGTTGCATCGCGCTCTATTTGGTTCGGTCGAACGTTTTATTGGGATTTTGATCGAGCATTATGCAGGAGCTTTTCCTGCATGGCTCTCGCCTAAGCAAGTGAGGGTTTTAACTGTTAGTGATAAGCATAATGATCATGCTATGAAGGTTGCTCAAGCTCTCACAGGTGCAGGTATTAGAGCAGAATTTAAAGAAAGCCACGATAAATTAGGAGCGAAAATTCGTGATGCCCAGTTAGATAAAATTCCTATGATGGTGATAGTTGGTGACCAAGAAGTAAAGGAGAATGGCGGTACGCTGCGTTTAAGGTCGCAGGAAGTCAAAGGTTTTTATCCGTTAGATGCGTTGGTAGAGCTTATCCGTGATGAATGCAAGCAGCCTGTATAAGGTGAGAAGGTGTTGTTACCCCATTGCCAATAAAATCTGTGGCGGGAAAATCACGAAATAAGAAAATAACTTTAGGTTATGTGTAAAACAATGAATTATGGAGCAAGAATGAGCATGTCCAACCCAGGGGGGGGAGATTTTTCATCACAGCAGGGGCGCAAAGAACGATTTGATGAGCCAAGAGTCAATCGCCGTATTCGGGTGCCTGAAATTAGGGTAATCGGTGAAGATGGCGAACAGCTAGGAATTATGCCGACTATACAAGCCCTTAGACGAGCAGAACAAGCTAATCTTGACTTGGTGGAGGTTCAGCCACGTGCAAAGCCTCCTGTCTGTAAAATAATGGATTATGGCAAGTACAAGTATGAGCAAAGCCGTAAGTTGGCTGAATCAAAGAAAAAACAACAGCAGATAGAGCTCAAAGAAATTAAGTTTCGCCCTAAAACAGGCGATCATGATTTTGAAGTGAAGGTAAAAAGTTTAAGACGCTTTTTGGATAAAGGTGATAAGGGCAAGGTAACTGTTATGTTTCGCGGGCGCGAAATCGTTCACCCTGAAGTGGGGCGCGAAATGCTCAATCGGGTGATAGAAGCCTTAGGCGAAGACGCAATAATTGAGCAAAATCCAAGACTTGAAGGGCGGCAGATGGTGATGATTGTTGCGCCTGGCCGCAATGGTAGTAAGAAATCTGCATAAAGCAAAGTACAATTTCGGTAAGTCGGTATTGCGCATACGGGCAAATATATATATCTGCTCACTGACTTTGTTTTTTTAGTAGTTTAGAGAATATAAGGAATAAGATCCATGGCAGGATGTAACAAAGCTCGTGGTTTGAATAAACCAAAGATGAAAAGTAACCGCGCAGCTAAGAAGCGTTTTTCTCTGACAGGTACAGGTCTCGTGAAATATAAGAAGAAAAATCTTAGACACGGGATGTCCAATAAAAATCGTAAACGCAAACGCAATCTACGTAAAGCTGGCATTATGAGCGCAGGCGATGCTGGTTTAGTCATGAGATCGCTAGCAGTTTAGTTATTAATTTTTAAGAGGTTATTTATGGCTCGCGTAAAAGGTGGAGTGGTAACTCGTCGTCGCCACAAAAGAGTATTGAAGAGAGCAAGCGGTTACTACGGTAAGAAAAGCCGTTTGTTCAAATTAGCAAATCAGACAGTAAATCGCGCTATGGCGTTTGCTTTCCGTGATCGTAAACAGAAGAAACGTGAATTTCGTCAATTGTGGATAGCTCGGATTAATGCTGCAGTTCGTGAACACGGTTTGAGCTACAGCGCATTTATCGGTGGATTAAAAAAACATAACGTTGCTCTCGATAGACGCGTATTGGCTGAATTAGCCTGTTTTGATGCACCAGGTTTTAAGGCCGTGGTAGATTCGATCAAATAATACCCAAGTCAGGGCCTGATCGATTTCTGTAAAATTGCTTGTGGATTTATTCATGCAAACTCCTAATGAAACTTCTGTGCCCGATCTGAAATCCGCCTTGTTAAAACTTAAAGACGAGGCGCTTTCGAAATTTTATGAAGCTCAAAGTAAAGAGCAGCTGAATGTTCTTAAAGCGTTTTACTTAGGTAAGAAGGGCGAACTCAAAAAAGTGTTGTCTTCTCTTGGCAAGATTCCCGCTCAGGCGAGAGCTGATCTAGGCAAAGTAGCTAATGAAGTTAGAGACAGTCTCTTGAGTGAACTTGATATCAAAGAAAGAGCACTCAATGATGCAGCAAAAAGTGCACAACTTAAGAAAGCTATAGATACAACATTGCCTGGCCGCAGTCACGATTTCGGTGCGCTTCACCCTTTGACTGAAACTGCCGAGACAATTTTTGCGGTGTTGGAAAAGCTTGGCTTCGTAAAAGCAAGTGGCCCGGAAATTGAACACGATTTTTATAATTTTGAGGCATTAAATATTCCCAAAAGTCACCCCGCACGTGATATGCAGGATACCTTCTATGTCAGTGATGATGTGGTGCTTCGCACTCATACGAGTCCTGTCCAAATTAGGGCTATGTTTGCCAAAAAAGATCCGCCATTACGTATCATGAGTTTTGGACGGGTTTTTAGGCGTGATGACGATATTACTCACTCGCCCATGTTCACTCAGATAGAAGGCCTTTATGTCGACGAGCATGTTTCTCTTGCAGACCTTAAAGGGACACTTTCTGCTTTTGCTGCAGGTGTTTTTTCTAAAAGTGCTCATATTAGAATGAGACCAAGCTACTTCCCATTCACAGAACCATCAATGGAAGTTGATGTAAGTTGTTTTGCCTGTGATAAAGATCCTGCGTGCAGGTTATGTAAAGGCACCGGATGGATTGAAATTTTAGGAGCCGGCATGGTTGACCCTGCGGTATTCACCGCATGTGGGTACGACAGTGAGAAGTACCGTGGTTTTGCCTTTGGTCTCGGAGTTGAGCGAATAGCAATGCTGCGTCATGGTATCCCAGATATTCGTTTATTTTACGAAAATGACGTGCGTTTTCTTCGGCAATTTTAAATTTTTAAGGTGGAGCGAATTTCAGTAATGGCTTGCCTTTGGAGCTTCCATGCAAATTAGTCTCAATTGGCTCAAGGATTATCTCGATATCAAAGCTGAGACAGATGTTGAGCAGTTATGCCAGTCGCTCACCATGGCTGGTCTTGAAGTAGAAAGTGTTACACCATTAAAAGATTTTAATGACGTAGTTATAACATTGGGTGTTACGCCAAATCGTGCGGATGCTCTTAGTCATTTGGGCATTTCTCGAGAACTTGCGGCAATATTGGATTTGGGGACACGCTCTCCCATGCTTTCTCTTAAAGAAATGGCGGGGCCCGTGCATGAAAAAGTTTCTATTGAAATAGAAAATGCAGAGGACTGTCCTCGTTATGCCCTAAGAGTAATCGAAAATGTAAAAGTTCAGGAAAGCCCAGATTGGATACAAAAGCGCCTGGAAGCATGTGGAATTCGTCCGATAAATAATATTGTTGATATTACCAATTATGTCATGCTTGATCGTGGTCAGCCTATGCATGCTTTTGACTTTGATCGTTTAGCCAAAGATGGCATGAGACTTAAAATATCAGTACGTCGTGCATGTGACGGTGAAAAAATCACCGTTTTAGAGGGAAGCGAAATAGAGCTGAGCGCTCATGATGTGGTAATCGCCGATGCTGCTGGCCCAATTGCCTTAGCTGGGGTGATAGGCGGATCTGACAGCGCAATCAGTCATAAAACCACGACTGTTGTGCTTGAATCAGCCTATTTTGAGCCTAAAAATGTGCGCTTAAGTGCGCGTCATCATAATTTTTCTACCGAAAGCAGTTACCGTTTTGAAAGAGGAACTGACCCTAATGGAGTTGTGGATGCACTCAATTATGCAGCTCGATTAATTGTTGAAACAAGTGAAGCGAAGGCTTGTAGAGATCTTATCGATGCGTATAGGAAACGTATTGATCCTTTAGAAATACACATGCGACCTGAGCGTGCTCAGGAAGTTTTGGGAATGGATCCTGAAACCTTCGATCAAGATATCTTACGTAGAAAATTTTTACGTCTTGGTATTGAAACTGTAGCAAAACGTGGCGATGCTATTTATTTCCGAGTACCTACTTTCCGTTCTGACCTGACAAGGGAAATTGATCTAATAGAAGAAGCCGCGCGTATGATTGGCTATGATAAGGTTAATGAAAGTCTGGTTGGAACTATTAAAGATGCCTATTTATTTACTGATCCAAAAATAGAATCAGCTCTTAAAAAGCTGCGGGCTCGTCTTGTAGCCAGAGGTTTTTTGGAGGCCATAAATTATGCTTTTATCAGCAAAGAATATCAAAAACATTTTATAAACGATTCGCAGGAGCTTGTTGAAGTGCTCAATCCCTTGAGCGAACGCTACAGTGTGATGCGCGCAAGTCTCATACCAGGTCTTGTTAAAAATGTATTGCACAACCAAAGAAACCAAGAACCCAGTATCCAGCTTTTTGAAATTGGTACTGTTTTTTTGGGTAAGCGAGGTGAGGAAATCCAGCCAAATCCAGATCAGCTTTCCGGTAGTTTAGATTCAGATAGTTTTGCTGTTGAACGCCAATATTTTTCTGGAGTAATGACTGGTCTTGGAAGCTACAGAGCTTTTGATGCCCCCGAAACTCCAAGAGACTTTTATCACCTGAAAGGTGTTTTAAGTGAGTGCTTAAGTGCTTTAGGTCTGGGGAAGGATGGAGATAATGCTTCGCTTAGTTTCTCTCATGGAGCTCAAGAGTGTTATGTGCACCCAGGCCATAGTATAAGTGTTTTCATCGATGATGAATGGGCCGGTTGTTTTGGTAAGCTTCACCCAGATATTGCTTCGTCCTTGGATGTGGAGGGAGATGTATTTGTTTTTGAATTTGATTTGCATAAAATATCAAACCAGGCAGCAAAGGTAGCACACTACAAAGCATTTTCACGCTTTCCAGCAATAAACAGAGATGTTGCTTTTGTTATGGATGAATCGGTGTTGGTTGGAGATATATTTTCTTTAGCCAATGAGATAAATGAAAAATACAAAAATCTTTGTCAGGTAAGTATTTTTGATGTTTACCGCGGAAAAAACATTGGTGATGCAAAAAAATCTGTTGCCTTCAGACTAAGCTTTCAGCATCAAGAGCGTACTTTAGTTGATGAAGATGTGGATGTTTTTATGCAGGATTTTATAGATAAAGCTCGTGAAAAAACAGGTGCCACAGTGCGATAGAGGGATTTGGTTTATTTTGCACTACTGTTTGTCTGGTGATGTAAACAGAATGTTGAAAGGCTTCTTAATAAATTTTTGAACGATTCCGCAGCGCACGCGAGGACTTAGTGGGAAATTTATTAAGAAGCCTTTCAACATTTTCTGGACAGAACCTATGGTTTGATTGTGTTATTATCTTGCTGTTGATTTAGTTGTTTTAATATTAAGAATTCGGTGAAATTGTGGCGAAAAAAAATATTAAATATTGTTAGTGTTAGCAGTGTAATAGTTTGTCGTTTAAAATTCTTTTAGTTTTTATTCAATAATTTGACTTTGCACAGTGCTAAATGGTCTTCTAAATATGACGGCAAAAAAATTGTCATTGACGTCGGGAAAGGTATCACATGACCACCTTGATGGAAGTACAATGGCAGACAGTAAGTAAGGGTGTTCCATGGTAGAAAGTGCGGCTCATGATTCAAAGACGTTAACCAAAGCTGATATTGTGGAAAGCGTTCACCGCAAGATTGGATTTTCAAAAAAAGACTCTGCAGAAATTACGGAAAAAGTTTTCGAGTCGATTAAAAAATCTCTTGAAAGGGGTGAGTACGTTAAACTTTCGGGCTTTGGTAAATTTGAAGTGCGACAAAAGCGTAAACGAAGAGGGCGAAACCCGCAGACCGGAGAGGAAATAGAAATTACTGAGCGCAAAGTACTGTCATTCAAAGCAAGCCAAATTTTGCGTCATGCTTTATTGGAAAGCAAAGATGGCGAAGATAAATAAACTATCAAAAAATTATTGATGTAAAAATTTAAGATGATTTTAAGTAGATACACAGGCCAAAGAAATAATTTGCTTTCTTTGGCTTTGTTAATTGGTTTTTAGGTTTTTCTCAAGAAAATTTTTTTGGGCACCAAGAGAACAAAGTTTTGGAAGGGCTCTCTTGTTATCAAAAAAGTTAATTTTAATAAAGCCCAGGAAAAATAATAGTCGCTGCTATTCTCGAATTGTCAGTTGATAGCGCTTTGTTTTTAGCTCATAGCGAAAACTATTTTGAGTGAATAAATACGTGTCACCTTGAGCTATTCTTTTTTCAGGATTTTTAAATTCTTTTACACACCTAAGCTGGAAATACAGTTCTTGAGGTAATTGAGCGGTACTTTGTTTTTCTATTTGGCTTAATAAAACTTCTATATTTTTGAGTTGGTCACCATTGTTGTCTTTCGAAAATAGCCCAACGCTACCATGCCATGGCGATTTACCTGCTGCTTCTTTTAATTTTTCAGAAAACTCTACACTGCAAGAATCCCAATCTTTTTTAGAAAGAGCATCTTTTAATTCTAGCTTTAATGCTTGTGTTTTTGAGATTGTGTTCGATACAGAAGCTACCTTGAATAGTGAAGGAAGGTTATAATTAAGAACAAATTCTCGCTGACTCTCGCCAGTCCATTTAGTTTTTATTTTTATGTCTCTTTTATTTTCATCGAGTTGAGCTTTTTCCTTCAGGCTAACTCCTTCGGCACGGTAAACAAAACCATTGCCACCAACGGATGCCGTCGCTCTCTTTTTTGGCTGCGCAATCATTTTGTTGTTAACCCAAACCTCATCGATAGTAAAACTTCCCACTGGACCAGAATGATATGCAAGATCAAGTTCCGCTTCACTGCTGCCCAGTATCCTGGATAAATAAATGGTTGCATGGATATCTTTAGCATTAATATCCGATCCACAATAACTAAAGAAAAATATGAGAATTAAAGGTAAAGAAATTTTCAGTAGTTTTTGCATGTATTTTTCCTGTTTGCTTAAAAAAATAAAAAGTATTTTAAAAAGCACTTTGATCTGGATCAAGACAGTTCTAATACCTTTTCCAGATTTCATAATCATTGTTTAGAGACAATATTCATTTCATACGAAGTTATAGGAAGAGCTGTTTTACAGAGCAGCCGCAGATTTAAGCTCATCTCGATATTTTCAAATGAGCTTTTGTTAAGGCACATATCGAACTCCTATTTTGGGAGCTCGATGCTTTTGGGAAATTCTTTTTTTATATTTTGAAGTGCTTTTATAAGTGGTTGGTCAGTTCGCTAAGGTATCTTTGCTTGAATAGTGTCCTATTATTAATCTGTATGAACCTTGCATGACGATTTAATAATTTTCAGCAAACTTGGGCTATTACCACGCTTGATTTATGCTGTAAGTTTAATAACTAAAATTAGAAATTTCAATCGGTTGCAGTATTGTATAGATGACACATTGTATTGATTTGAAGCTATAGAAGGAGCGAGGGCGAGCGTGATAGCAAGAGAAATATTGATGAATGAAACACTTCCCAAAAAAAATTTTTTTAAATTATCAGAAGTAGCTAATTTATTAAGAGTTAAACCCCACGAAATTCATTTTTGGGAAACAGAATTTCCGCAAATTCGCTCGCAAAAATCTCAAAACGGTGTGCGTATTTACCGTAAGAAGGATGTAGTACTTTTTTCTGCTGTTAAGCACTTGCTTCATGAGCGCAAATTCACAGTATCTGGTGCGCGGCGTGTACTGACTGAATCTGATACGATGCTTGATGAAATCACATCGACAAGAAAGGAGCCAGAGGTTCTAAATACTGCAGTGCTATCTCCCGCTGTGCCTGCCAAAGAAGGTGAGGGAAAGCTTAGTTTAGAATCAGAAATTCTACAGGAGGCTGCGGCTATTTTGGATTCTCAAGATGAATATGATGAACAAACTCATAAAATTTATCAAAGCTGTGCAGACGAATTAGATGATGCTCTGCAGATTAACATTGAACCCAATCATGCTGGCGAAATACTAAATGCAGCAATAAATAAACAGAAAGAAGAACTGCACACCAAGCTGTATTTGAGTAAAGCCGAACAACAAAGGGCTTTAGATTTATTGATGGCATCAAAAAAATCACTTAACGAGGTTTTATTATCTTTGGATAAAATAAAACCATCCGATTTTTGGGGCGATTTTTAACTTAACCGCTTTTACCTAAATTTTTGATGCTTACTATAGCCATAGGGGTGGTGGTTGTGGCTATTTTTGCGATGCTGTTGAGGATAAGCGTAGTAATTGTCGTCGTAAGCATCTTTGAAACCATATCCGTTGTAAAGTCGGTCTGCAGGATCGTAGAAAAATTTTCCATCATAACCATCGTAGGCTTCAGTCCAAGGGTAGCTTTGGCCTTGGTAGATCTTTCTTAAATAAGGCCTGCAGGCTTTGGCTGTGTTGATAATATGAGCGGGATATCTCAAGGGATTGCAATAGTAGGGTAGCTGGCCGATGAACGGGCCAACGTAGTTATCATCGTTTTCGCTCAATTGGCTCTCTTTTCTGATACTCGTTGAGTTATTTGTTTTTTCTTGGGGAGAATTTTTTGTGCTTTTAGAGGCGAGACTAAGCTCTGAGTGTAGATCTTCGTTCCTCTGCGATTCATTAAGTAGCTTCGTTTCCTCTGGTGCTTCTTGCTTAGACCTTCTTCCTGCAAGGTAAGCTTGAAGTAAATCATCGTTCCCGCATGATGAAACTATGATCACGGAGGATATGCTTGCTGCTAAGCATCCTATTTTTATAACTAATTTCATGTAATCCCCCAAACGGAGCTGCGGGTAAAAGTAAGCTATTTTTTTAAGCAGCCTAGTGTAATAATTTACTTTTTTATATGCACATAAATTTTACAAAGTAAGATCCTGTTTTGGAGGTTGTTTGGTGAAAAAATACTTTTGAATTGTTAAGCTTAGTTGAGAATAAATTATGTATTAAATTAAGGGTGTTTGCTCTATGAAAAAAATTAGTTTTATTTTTGTGATAGCTCTTTTGGGCAGCACTTTGCTTGCTGGGCAAACTTCTAATAGACGCTCAAAGATTAATTTCAACGAAGCAAACATCAATACTTTTCAGGATGATCCTGATTATGTTTGGCGATATGTACCAAAATTTGGATGGCGAAAATTTTCCCCCGAAGGAGATGCTTATAAAGAGTGGAAAGATTGGAAAAGCGTGAGAAGGCCGCATCAGCATCACTGGTTTAAACATTGGTAGGAATTTCGTAAGTAGCGCGGTGTTTAAGTCGCAAAGAACGGCGTATCTTAGCGGCTTCTTGACGCTGGAGCTCTTCATCGTTTTCAATAATCAAAGAAGGGCACCTCAGAGGTTTGCTGTAGTCATCGAGACTCACAAAAGTGGCATAGGCCTTAACTGCAAGCTTTCGCTCTCCGGTACGAGGGTTTTCTGCACTTACTGATATGCCTATTTCCATACTAGAGTTAAAAACTGCATTTACTTGACTTTCCAGCAAAACGACAAAACCATGTTTGATAGGAATAACAAAATGCACTTCGTCAAATGAGACAGTAACAACATTGTTGCGGCAATGACGCTGAGCACTTACTCCAGCGCAAATATCCATCCAACTCATAATCTCGCCACCAAACACAGTGCCGTGAGGGTTGGTGTGTTGCGGCATAACCACTTGGGTCATGTGAACGCGAGTATAAGAAACAGTGCCTGGACGTAGTTGAGAGTGGCTCATGAAGACCTCTGCTTATATTGAAAGTTAAGTTTTAAAAAATAACTCATGCAGTTATCGAACAGCGTTTTGTTTTGTTGCAAAAAAAATAATCTGAAACATATATTTTCTTCGTTTAGATACAAGGGATTTAGATGGTAAACAAATACAAAATTTTTTTTTTGTGCAGCAAAGAGTTTTATTAAGGGTTTGTTGAAATTTTCCACTTATGAATCATATGGCCAATCCTTTCTATCTCCAATCGAATATTTTCAGGCAGTTGTTCAATCAGTGTGCCGGGGTCTATGTTGGAACGGAGTATATGGAGTGTATGGAATATGTGGTGGTGATTTATTCATCTTATATCCTCGCACTGATCCTTCATCTTTTTAATATTAAAAATAGAGCCATCTTGTAAGGAACATGCATCGGAATATCCATCAAACCCGGCAGGGAGAAGTCACGAGCAAGATTGCTCCATCACTGTTAGAGGAAAATGAAATTCTATTAGCCTGCTAATAGTATCAGGATAATTTAGCTCCATAACTTCCCTAGAGAATTTGTGGAAGCTCTCGATGTAATGAACTTTATCTTGAGGACATTGTTGAACTTTATTGTCTGAATTGTCTGAGTTTTGCTGTTGATCTTTCTTATTTTTGCTATCGCTCTTTTTTAATGTGTTTGCTTTGTTAGTAGCTTGGTGATTGCCTGTATGCTTTGTCTGTTGAGGGGAGCATGCAAAATACTCAAGGGTAAAATTATGTAACGTGTTATTATTTTTTAGTTTCATTACAGATGCTAGTTAAATCTGTGCAATGTAGTTGTAATATTTATTAAAAATAATCAACAGATTGCTTTAAAAATATTTGCCAAAAAAGTTTTTGAATATTTTAAAAAAAATCAATTATATGGTTAAAAAATTAAAAAAGCCCCTAAGGGCTAATAAAAATTTGGTGGAGGTGGCGGGATTTGAACCCGCGTCCGCAAGATATCTGCTTTAAACTTCTACACGTTTAGCCATCTGGTTTGCGCTCCCACAAAACGCCCAGTGGCAGGCTTTTTATGGCAGTTTTTAGCCTATTTCTCATCTTTAGGCCGACTAAAAAAGCCTAAAGACCAGCCTGTGGGGTTTTTCACCAGCTACCCGGCACCCAAGCCAGTTCCGGACCAGTGGCTACTCTAAGGTTATTAAGCTTAGGCAGCTACAGCAGCAAAGCCGCTGTGCGCAACATTTTTGTTTGCATTTATGTTTTTTCAGTATTTTTACGCGGTTACCGAAAAACCCGCGACGTGCCATTTAAAACTTCCATCCTCCGTCGAATCCATAATCACCCCCGCAGGCTAGTATAATCATCAAAAACTCATGGGGCAAGACCTGTTCTAAATGGTGTTGAGTTTTTGTAATAAAGCCGCTAAGACAGACACGAAATTACGAAAGGATTGCTATATGGCTCGTGTGACCGTTGAAGATTGTCTAAAAGTTATCGATAACCGTTTTGCTATGGTACTGCTTGCGGCTGCACGTACGCGGCAGTTAATGAAAGGAAGTCGCCCACTAGTGGATGGCTACAAGAATAACGAACAGGTGACAGCTCTTAGAGAGATAGCAGCCGGAAAAGTACGCTTTGATAAAGAAGTGAGATACGTGTTGGAGTCTTCTCTTTCTGATTTGAGTAAAGAATACCAGGCTAAACATGGTCTGCGCTCCTAGAGAAAGCTTGGGGAAATTCTATGTCCGATGCAAATAAGTCTGAACTGAGCAGCAATGTGGTAGAGTTTCCCTTGTCAAAAGAGCGTGTAAAAAAAGGGCAAGAAACTTCTGCATGTGTGCTCAATAGAAAGAAACGGGCACTTTTTGCTGAATGGTTAGAACATGGCACTGTCATGGTGCTTTTTGATGCAAGAGCTTCGGAAGTTAAAGTTCCTACAGAATTCAGCGTGCAAGGCAGTTTAAGACTAAATTTTTGTTATGACTTTCATGTGCCTGATTTTAGTTTCAATGAATATGGAGTGTGGGCGACTTTATCGTTCGATTCTGGAGAGCACTTTTGCATGGTGCCATGGGCGAGTGTTTATGGTATCCAATCGACAACTTTAAAATCTGATGCAATTTGGTTTGAGCACTTTCCAGCTGATCTGCAACCTGAGCTGGTTTTAGGTATGACCAAAGAGGAATTTCAGACGCTTTGCAAACAAGAACATTGCGAAGAAGAAGACTGCGATGAAAGTAATAATGTTATTTCAATTGATTTCGGCCAAAAATAGAGGCTCTTGATGGCCCAGTGCCATGATTTGGAAATTCATAATCAATTATGTAATTGTTGAGATGGTAGAGGCGTTTCTTCAGTCTTTTGCGATGTCTAGATATTGTTTGATTTAGCTGATGGTTATTATTTATGCCAGGTGTGCTTCGAGAAAAAAAACTAGATCCATCCTTAGCTTTGTCACTTTTCAAAGTCAAAAAGTCATTTGGTTCTCAAATAATCTGTCAAAATATTACGCTCGATGTAAAAAAATCTAAAGTTCTTTCTATTCTAGGGCCCTCTGGCTGCGGAAAAACTGTCACCATTAAGATGATTATCGGACTTGAGTTGCCTGATGAAGGCTCAATTCTTTTTGATGGAATGGATATTGCTGCGCTCGAAAAGGAAGATGATTTTTTGCCGGTTAGGCAACGTATTGCAATGGTTTTTCAGGGAGCGGCATTATTTGACTCCATGGATGTCTATGACAATATTTCATACCCTCTCGTTGTACAGAAAGCTTGTAGTGAAAGTGAAATAGCAGACCGAGTGCATATGACACTTGCCATGGTGGGCTTGCCTGATGCCGCGCATAAGATGCCAAGCGAACTTTCTGGAGGGATGAAAAAGCGTATTGGTTTAGCGCGTGCCATCATAACTAATCCAGAAATTATACTATATGACGAGCCAACAGCGGGGCTGGACCCAATCAATACCAGAAGAATTTTAGATCTTATATTGTTTTTGCAAGATCGCTTGTCGTGTACAAGTATTGTAGTTACCCATGATATGCCAGCAGTAAGGCTTATTAGTGATGATGTTGCATTTTTTTATGCAGGTAGGGTGCGCGCTTTCGGCAGATTCAGCGAGCTCGAGCGCAGTAAAGATGAGCTTGTGAGAGGATTTGTCCTAGGGGACCCTGCAGTCTTGTTGACAGTTCAAGGAGGTTTGTAGCCAATGACTGCTGTAAAGCGCCGTTCTTATGATTTAATTTTGGGTTTATTTGTCGCAATAGGGCTTATAGTCTTGGTCCTTTTGATCTTTTTGATTGGACGAGAGAGACGTTTGTTCGATAGCACGGTTTCCATTGAAGCTCACTTTCCTAATGTTGCAGGCTTAGCTTTGGGTGCTGATGTTATGCTCTCTGGTGTGGTTGTGGGGCATGTGAGTAAAATTAGGTTTCCTCTATTACGTTCAGATGCACCTGGATTATCGCGAGATATTACTGTAGTGATGGAAATTTCGAAAAGCGCCATGGATTGGATACGCGAGGATTCTATAGCTCGCGTTGATAGCAAAGGTCTATTGGGCGACAAAATTATTAATATCAGCATAGGCTCGTCTGAGCTGCCAAAAATGCAAGTTGGTGGGATGCTTAAGTCGACTCCGCCGGTCGACTTTAATAAAGCACTTCAGCAGGCCCAAGAAATCTTGGAGAACGTAACTGAAACAGTTTCAGATGCACGAGATGTTTTTAAGGGTTTTGTCGCTGAAGGCGGCGATGCTGCTTTGGCAAGCTCTGCTAAGTCATTAAGAAAGATTTTCAAGGAAATTGAATCGGGCAAAGGAGTTTTGCATGAACTCATTTACGATCATCAAGCAGGCAAAGACACTAAGAAATCTATAACAAGTATTAGTTCTACTGTAAAAAAAGTTGAGAACGTTGTTGCTGATATCCAGTCAATTACAAAAGCGGTAAAAGATGGGGATGGCTTAGTTCATGCTTTGCTTTACGATTCTGAAGGGCAAAAAACGGTAAAGCAAATGAACATCAGTTTTGCTAAGCTTTCGTCGCTGCTTGAAGAAATTAAATCTGGGCAAGGTGTGATACACGATTTAATTTATGCAAAGGATAATGGGCAGTTTATTCACTCATTGAATAGTGCAACGCACGACTTAGCCTTAATGACGCAAGATGTAAAAAATGGTAAAGGCTCTTTGGGGCTGCTTTTAAAAGATCCAAGCCTCTATAATGAAATCTATGGTTTGATTGGTAATTTGAGGAGAAATAGATTACTTAAGGCCGTTATTCGAGCAGGTATTTCGGGGCAACAGGATGCCAAATAATCACCCAATATACCAGTAAAGATATCTAAGGGAGTTTCAAAGTTTATCTAGTGGATTTTTTGCTCCCTTTTTTATCGATCGTATTGGTATTGAGCACAGTAGTTTTAGGAGACGAAGGTCCCATGTTCAGTAGAAAAATTAGATTAAAAATGAAGTTAACAAATAAAATCATCTGCATAGTTCTTGCAATGCTGTTTGTTGCGCCAGAATTATCCTGGACCAAAGAAGAAGCGCTAGGAGGGGAAGAGGCGCTTTTTGAAAATTTACCTCGCGTGGTGCTTTATTTAGGCGCTCAATATGGTGTGCCTACTAAAATTAAACCAGGAGCAATGCTTGCTGCATCGCTCGAATCCCTTGAATCAAGTATCGCTCGATTAGTGGTGACACTTCCAAAATCTCTTGAAAAAGAATTAGAGGAAAGCAAACAAGATAAAGACTCTTCTTCATCTTCAAGCTCTTCATCTTCGAGCAGCGGGCCGGAAGCTTCCAAAAAAGAAGTAGAAGTAAGTAAAAAAGATAAAGACTCAACTTCACGCTTATCGCCTTCTAGTGATGGGCAGTCTGCTTCTGAAGTCCAAGAAAAAATAATAATTGATCTTGGTGGCACGAAAAAAGTTTTTAGCTATAAGCCTCTAAAATCCGTTTGGGGTATGGTTTTTATTTTGCGCGACATTTTTAAATTTGTTGAGCTCGAAGCGAAAAAGCAAGGTTTAGCCATAAAATCAAAATCAAAAGAAGAGCCTATCAATTGGGAGAAAGTTGAATATGCCGTTATCAACGCAATGTTGGGGACTCTTGATCCTCACTCAGTTTTCCTTGAGCCCAAATACGCTCGTGATTTAACTCTAACCACGAAAGGTGAATTTGGCGGTATAGGAATATTTCTTTCGATACGCGATGGGGCACTTACTGTCATTAGCGCGATAGACGGTACTCCTGCTGCGATTGCTGGGCTTAAAGCAAAAGATAAAATTGTGAGAATCAATGAGGAGTCTGCCATAAACATGTCGCTCGAAGATGCGGTTACTAGACTGCGAGGAGCTCCAAAAACAAAGGTGAGCATCAGAGTGCAGCGTCCTAATGTTGCAGAAGAAAAAACCTTCGAAATTATGCGTGACATAATTAAAGTCGATTCGGTTTCTTTTGCATTGCTTGATGAGCAGACGGGCTACCTTCGTATCAAAGCCTTTCAGGGAAATACCGCGAAAGATGTGAAAAATGCCATTTTAAAAATGAAAACCAAAAGCCATAATAAGATGAAGGGGCTCATTATTGATTTACGTGATAACCCGGGCGGTCTTTTACGTGAAGCTGTAGCTATTTCAGATTTATTTTTAAGCAATGGTGAAGTGGTTTCAACTCAAGGGGCGCAAAAAGAGTCTAGACAAGTAGAAATGGCTACGCCTGGTCAAATTGATAAAGATCTTAAGTTGGCAGTCTTGATCAATGGCGGTTCTGCTAGCGCATCAGAAATTGTTAGTGCTGCTCTTAAGTATGGTGGTGTAACAGCCGATAATCCAGCAGGTGGAAGAGCAATTGTGATTGGTGATTCCGCCACCTTTGGCAAGGGTTCGGTGCAGATGTTGTTCGATTTTCCAAGTCTTAGAGAAGAAAAGAAAGAAAAAGACAAGCCCATTGAGCCCGCGGCATTAAAATTGACGGTAGCTGAATACCACGGCCCCCAAGATATAGTTATTCAAACCTATGGCGTGATGCCTGATATAAAAATTTCTCCTGTTAACGCAAGCGATTCAAAAGAGCTGAGCCTTTTTCAAAATACTGCAATGCGTGAGATCGATCTTGATGCTCATCTTTTGGCCAATAAAAAAGAAGAAGATAAATATCTTATGGACTTAAGTTTTCTGGCTCCTCCTGCTGAGGAAGAGATCGAATATGGCAAACTCAACTTAGAAAAGTTAAAGAAAGAATTTCCCATTATCGTAGGTCAAGAGTTTCTTAAGGCAGCTAAGAGTTCGAAGCGCAGCGATTTACTGGCCGAGGCAGATAAAGTAAAAGTGAATTTGGAAAGCCAAGAGAAAAAAAAGATTGTTGATGCACTCAAGAAATTTAAAATTGATTGGTCGGAAGGAGCAAAACTAAGCTCGCCAGAAGCGCTTAAAGCTACTGTTAGTTCCAATTCAGGAGCAAAGGCTGGAGAAAAATTAAAATTGTCTGTCAAAATTAAAAATGTTTCTGATAAACCGGCTTATCAAGTACATGCTATTACTCATTCAAAAACTCCCTTATTTGATCAACGCGAATTTATATTTGGGAAGCTTTTACCTAATCAAGAAGTTGAGAGAAGTATTGAACTTGAAATTCCCAAAGACGTTATTAGCCGCAAAGATCTACTCACTTTGGAGCTAAGAGATGTCGCTCAGCAGAAATTATCTCAGCTCAATATACCTCTATCAATTTCAGGTCTTGAGCGTCCGCGCTTTTCCCATATGGTTTTTGTAGACGACAGCAAAAATCAAAATAAAGATGAAGTTGAACTGGTAGTATGGCTCAAAAATATTGGAGAAGCCAAAGCTGAAGAACCCATTGTTGTTTTAAAAAATGAATCTGGTTCCAAAATATTTTTAAAAACTGGACGCGCTCAGCTTGATCCTCTTACACCTAATCAAGAAGGCAGTGCTCGGTTTTCGTTTAGAGTGAAAGAGCCAAGTGAAGTGGCAGATTTTGAACTGCAGATTTTTGACGGACAAATGCATGACATTTGGCGAGATAAAGTTTCATTAAAGCTGGGCAAAAATCACAAAGCAAAAATTGTTATGAAAAAATCTTCCTTACTTGTTTCGAGTAAGTCAGCACAGTTGAGGGAAGAAGCAAATGAAAGTTCTCAAATGCTTGCAACTTTAAAAGAGGGAGTGATGCTCGATGCCATTGGAGAGAACGATAATTATTACTTAGTGAAAGTCAAAGATAATTTATCAGGATTCATCAAGAAATCAGATGTGAAGCCAAATAATGGTAAAGATAAAAATATAAAAAATAACAAGAGTTCTCACTATAGTCTGAACTTTGAGAGAGTTCCTGCCAAGGTGCAACTTAAATTTGCTAATGGTGACGGATGGACAACCAAAGCTAAGGGGCAGGTTGTCGCAGATATTTCTAATGCCAGCAAAGTTTCTGAAGTGCTTTTATATGTCAATATGCGAAAGGTCATGTACAAATCTATGAAAAAATCTCAGACCGAAGAAAAAATTTCTCATGAAGTGGTGTTAAAACCTGGAGTCAATATTATTAGCATTATTGCGCGCGAAGACGCTATTTATGGGCAACGTGAAAATATTACGGTTTTTTATGACGATATGGGGCGAGTACTAGCTATGCCTCCCAAATTATCAACAGCTGAAACTTCAACGAAGAAGCCGGTGACCGTTGAGTAAGAAAAATTGCTGTTTTTGTTGCAAGCGGCATGTGCCGCTTTTTTTATGGGAAAAAAAATTTTATTTGTTTATTCTCTTTTCTAACTTACAAGATGATCGTATGTATAAATGCGCAAAGCTTAAGGAGAGAAGAATGAAAATGGAAATAGGAGCAGACCGAACACGAAGTGAAAAATTAAAGAGTTTGGATCTTGCTGTTCAAAATATTGAAAAACAATTTGGTAAAGGCTCCATCATGCGTTTAGGTAATGATGAAGCAATGACTAAAGATCTCGACGTAACTTCTACCGGTTCGTTGGGAATTGACGTGGCCCTCGGCATAGGTGGGTTTCCTCGTGGGCGGATAATTGAAATTTATGGACCGGAGTCAAGTGGTAAAACCACGCTGACCTTGCATGCAATCGCCGAGGTACAAAAACGCGGTGGTGTTGCAGCGTTCGTAGATGCTGAGCACGCTCTCGATGTTGGATATGCACGAAAGCTGGGAGTAAAAACAGACGATCTATTAATTTCTCAACCTGACACTGGTGAACAAGCATTGGAAATAACCGATATGCTTGTGCGCTCAGGTGCTCTTGATCTGGTGATTGTGGACTCTGTAGCAGCTTTGGTGCCAAAGGCTGAAATCGAAGGTGAGATGGGTGATTCCCATATGGGTTTGCAAGCACGATTGATGAGTCAGGCACTTAGGAAACTGACTGGAAGCATTTCTCGCTCGAAGACAAGTGTTATTTTTATTAATCAATTGCGTATGAAAATTGGAGTAATGTTTGGCAATCCAGAAACAACCACCGGTGGTAATGCCTTGAAGTTTTATGCATCAATGCGTTTAGATATAAGAAGAATTGGCGCTATTAAGCAGGGGGAAGAAGTAGTAGGCAATCGCACTCGGGTTAAAGTGGTGAAAAATAAATTAGCGCCACCATTTAAAGAAATTGAGTTTGACATCATTTATGGTCAAGGAATTGTTAAGCATGGTGAGCTCATTGATTTGGGTGTGCAATGTGCAGCAGTTGAGAAAAGTGGCTCTTGGTTTAGTTACGGCAAAGAAAAAATGGGACAAGGTCGGGAAAATGTGGGGCAGTTTTTGCGTGAGCATCCGGAAATAGCTTTGGAGATCGAAAATAAAATTCGTGCTCACTACAGTTTGCCCTTGGCGCAAGGACCTTCAGTTAATGGTAAAAGCCATACAAAGCCTGTGCTTGAAGCTACAGCTTAGCCTAAAATAATTTTGAGCTTCTTTGTGTAAAGAGCAACGAGCTCAAAATTAATAAATTTTAATAAAAGAAGCCAACACCTAATACTAAGCTCCGACATTAACCGAGCATTTAATTTCTTCCTAGTCCTCGCTTTGCTGCGATCGTTCAGAAATTAAATGCTTGCTTAATTTCTGGGACTGGTATTAGGTGCTGGCTTTTGGTATATGGGTTTTGCTAAATTTTTGCGCAAGTTGCTCTGCAGCTAAGTATAAAGGGTCCAATATTTTTCCAGGAAAACAATGCTGCTTGGTATCTGAGCGTTTTAACAAAGAAAATTCAGTGCACCCTAGTATGACGGTACCTTTTTTTATGCCAATACGATTCAGTACTTGATCTAGACTAATCCTATCTGTATTTCCCGCGAGAATTTCCATAATAAATTTCTGTGATAGCTCAGGCTGTGGATAATTTATAATGGTATTTTTTGAAAAATATGGCACGTGAATTTTTTCTGTAGCACTGGTAATGCTAGCCAAAATAGAGATAGGCTCTGTGCTAACCTGTAAGCTCATTTCAGTACAACACTTCGCTAGTAGTTTTAGTAAATGAATAGTATCATCGCCAAAAAAATTATCATCGACAAAATGATGAAGCGTCTGACATGCAATGACGATAGAATCGCATTTTTGCCCGCGTAAAAAACTTAGCGACCTATGAACTTGGTTTTTGACTTTATCTTCATTGAAGGAAGAGCCTAGCATGTCTTCAAAAGGTACACTATGCAAAATAATTTCAGGAAATTCCCAATCATTTACTGCATGAAATTTTTTTTGCCAAATATTAACCAACTGCTTAACAAAAAAGGCACTTGCCTCAGGGCCAGCTCCTCCAATAATTCCAATTTTCATTTTTGCCCTCTGAACGAAATATATCTTCTTACATGAGCTTTGTTTTTGATAGCCTTATCTTCGCTGTAGTGATAGTAAAGCAGGGATAGAATTTAGAGGCCGTGTCCAGAAAATCTATACTGGTCATATTTTTTATTGTGTCAAAAAATTAATCGTACAAAATAAAACCAGTTTTTAGTTTTTTAATTCAACTTTTTAAATGCTGATTTAAATGCCTCGATCGCAATAGCACGAGAAGAGCTTAAATCACAGATCGGAACACAGTAGTTAAGTTGCTGGAGTTGAGCATCAGACATTTTGCTAAATGGTGCATGAATAGATTTGTCCTCAAGCTGACTTAATTCAGGAACAAATTTTCTGATAAAATTGCCCGAAGGATCGTAGCGCTGGCTTTGCAAAACAGGATTAAAAATTCGAAAATAAGGTTGAGGATCAACTCCGACCGAAGCCGACCACTGCCAGCCGCCATTGTTAGATGGTACATCTGCATCGATAAGATTGCGCATAAAATAACGCTCGCCTTCATGCCAATCGATCAATAAATTCTTGCTCAAAAAAGAAGCAGTGATCATGCGCAAGCGATTGTGCATAAAGCCGGTTTGATTAAAAGCACGCATAGCTGCATCGACAATCGGAATGCCCGTAGTACCTTGTTGCCAAGCCAAAAGATCTTTGCTGCTGTGACGCCACTGAATGTTTTTACTCTCTTTGCGAAAGGGCTCTCCCTGAGAAAAATCAGGAAAAAAATTCCACAAATGTCGGTAAAACTCTCGCCACACGATCTCGGTGAAAAAAATATGAGCCCCAGAATGTGCGCTGTGAAGCAATCGAGGGTGGGTAGTGAATAGTTCGCTCAAAACCATCCGCTGTGATAAAAGACCCACACATAAATAAGGAGACAAACGGCTGGTTTGATGCTCGCCAAAATAATCGCGCAGCTGAGCATAGTTATTGATATCGTGCGAAATAAAATTCTTTAGTCGCTCCAGGCCTGTTTTTTCGCCCGGGGGAAACATAGCTTTATCGTAACTTTGAAGCTCAAGCCATGATGGAGGGCGAATATCTTTGGCATGGCGAGATATATTTTTCTTTGGGGCATTAAGATGGTGTAAAAGATTTTTATTGTGTGCAAGAAGTTCAGAAAATTTGCGGCAAAAGGGAGTAAATACTTTGAAGGGTTCGTGGGAGTTATTTAATACTTGCCCAGGGCGAAACAAAGTTTGATCGATGAAACTTTCGTGTTCACGATTTTTTATAAGAGTTTTAAATAATTTTTTATCATCATCATCGATTGGTTCATGAAAAAACAATGATGAAATTTTTTTATTTTTCAGCAATTGCTCAAAAGCTTGTTCGGCTTCTTTAGTATTTCTCGCTTCTAAAATATGAAAAGGAATACCTAAGTGAGCCAAGTTTTTTTCTAATAACTGCAGTGAGTCCATAAAAAATTGATTGCGCCTGCCACCGTATTTTTTGAAGCTCGGCTCAAAAAAGATGAAGCATGCGTGAGTGTTTGCATTATGTTTGAGAGCGTTTGTTAAAGCTTGATGATCTTTAATGCGAATATCGTTGGCGTAGAGAACAAGAGAGCTCATAAGTTTTCCTGAAGTAATTTTACCAATCCCAGAAATTAATTGACCTTTAATTTCTTCCTCGTTCTCACTTTGCTGCGGGCGTTCAGAAATTAAAAGCTTAGTGAATTTCTGGGATTAATATTGTAGTTCCAAAATTATGCTAAGCGCCGCAAAAAGCAAACGATTGAATTTGAATTTCAACTAATCCTTAAAATATAAACATGAGCCTGGAAATTTTTAAAACTAGATAAAATTTCTAGGCTTTTTAAGGATAAAGCGTATGAAGATTTTTATGGGGAGTAGCCTAACCCTCACACTGCTCATGAGTTTTAGTTGTGGCTTTATGGAAAAGGGCCTTCAGCTCAACGAAGGAATAACAGATAATGTGGATGATATTTCGGCTTTCAATCCAACGCTTGAAAGAGATTATTCCACTATTTTGACTCAAGAAAAAGACATTGTAAAAAATGCGCCTACAGCTCAGATAAATGCTTTAGCATTTAATATCTACGATCAGCTCAAAGATAAAGAAAACATAAGCTATTCACCCATGAGTATATCCATGGCTGTGGCAATGGCCTATGCCGGTGCTGGTGGTGAAACCAAAAAAGAAATGCAAGAAACATTGGGCTATGGTGCAGATGATGCAGCGGTGTTTAGTGGATATGGAAATTTTAGCGCATTGTTGACGCATAAAAATTTTGAAAATGTAAAACTCACTATCGCCAATGCCACATGGTTAGCGCAAGGTTTTGAGGTGCTTGAAGGTTTCCAAAATAAACTTAAATCAGCCTTTAGCATAAAATCCATCAGTCTTGATTTTAAAAATGAGCCTCAGCGTTCTACCGACATCATCAATAAAAGCATTGCCCAACAGACCAATGGCAAGATTGATAAACTGCTCAAAGCTCCCCTCGATAGCGCAAGCAAAATGGTTTTGACCAATGCCATTTATTTTACCGGTAAATGGGAAAATCAATTCGAAGAGCACAATACAAGTAATGCCCAATTTTTTGCTCACAACAGCGAAGAAATTAGCACAGACTACATGAATCAAGTGGCATATTTCGATTATGCTGAAGATGAAGAAAAGCAAGTTGTTCAAGCAAACTACGAAGGAAAAGAATTTTCAATGGTCTTTGTTTTGCCAAAACAAGGGCATGAAGATGTTTTTGCCAAAAAAATGACTAATGATGATTTTGCTCAGATGACGAACAGCCTTGTGAGTACCAAAGTAGATTTTAAACTGCCCAAATTCACTCAAAGGTTTTCGCCAGAAGTTGGACAGATAATGCAAAATATTGGCATG
Source organism: Myxococcales bacterium (assembly GCA_023898405.1). Lineage (NCBI taxonomy): Bacteria > Pseudomonadati > Myxococcota > Myxococcia > Myxococcales > Myxococcales bacterium. Next base: position 427,704 of record CP060221.1, on the reverse strand, counting down.
AAGCAGGCTTTTGATGAAGATCTTGCCGACTTTAGCGCTATAGAAACAAAAGAAAAACTTCATATCAGTAAAATTTTTCATGAAGCGGTGGTTGAGGTATCAGAAAAGGGAACCACTGCCGCAGCTGCAACAGCCATTATTATGGAGCCAGCAACAACTTCTATAGGTGGACCAGATGTTGTTGAGCCTCCTGTTGAATTTTATGCCACCAGACCTTTCATGTATTACATGATTCACAAGGCTACCAATGCCATAATTTTTATGGGCAAATATGATAGACCTCAATAATATCCATAGTGTTTAATGATAGAGCCGCTTTTTAAAGCGGCTTTTTTGATGGCACAGATTTTTATCCTTGTTTTCTACCGCTTGACGATGATGATTTGGTATACCAAACAAAAGTATGGTTTTTGGTGCGAGCAAGGGTGAATGAATGGAAGAATACAAAAGCTTTAGAGAAGTTCGTGGCCGCGGTACTGGTGACATAAGGCGAGGGCGCTTTGAAAAAATTCAGGTGAGCTATCTTTTAGAGGAAGCACGTCAAATAAAAACTCAGGTGTTTAAAGACACTTCACGCACCATTATTTCTTACAATGATAGTCCCGATGTTGGATTTAGTGCATCGCTCAATCCTTATCGTGGCTGTGAGCACGGCTGTCTCTACTGTTATGCGCGCCCCACCCATGAATATTTGGGATTATCTTTGGGGCTTGATTTTGAGACAAAACTTTTTGCCAAGATGGATGCTGCTGAACTTTTACAACAGGAGTTTGATAAAAAAAAATGGCAGCCTCAAGTAATTGTTATGAGCGGCGTGACTGATTGCTATCAGCCCATTGAAAAAAAATTAGAGCTCACCAGAGCTTGTTTAGAGGTGGCTGCTCGCTATAAAAATCCGGTGGTAATTATTACAAAAAATCATTTGGTCACGCGCGACATAGATATTCTTAAAGAGCTTAACCGCTATCAGGCAATCAAAGTTTGTATTTCCATTACAAGCCTCGATAAAAAATTGGCTACACAATTAGAACCGCGCGCATCACAACCCAAACGCCGTCTTTTGGCTATTGAACAACTCAGTGGGGCTGGCATTCCGCTTTGTGTCAATGTGGCACCGATAATTCCAGGGCTCAACGATCATGAAATTCCACAGATTTTAAAGCGAGCAAAAGAAGCGGGAGCCAAGGAGGCTTTTTATACGATGGTGCGTTTGCCTTACGGCGTAAAAGATATTTTTAGCCAATGGCTCGAGCGTTATTTTCCCGATCGAAAAGATAAAGTGATACATCGCATTCAAGAGGTGAGAGGAGGACAACTTAATGTATCGACCTTTGGTGATCGAATGATTGGAGTTGGACCTTATGCTGAGCACATTGCTCAAATGTTTAATCGCTATAGAAAATTGTACCAGCTCGATCAAAAAATCATCCTGAGCATCAAACATTTTAAACGTGAAAGTAGAGAGCAGCTCTCTTTATTTGAATAATTTTTAATCTAAATAAGAAACTTATTTTCCCCATAGCCGCTTATGGGCAGCACTGTAAAAGTTTACTGTGGAACTAAAAAGGAAAACGTAATGGCGCTCAAGAGAAGTTATCTTATTGACCCGATAGAGACATATCTCGATCTCATCCAAAAATTATCTTTGGGCTCTAAACATCTTCTTAAAGATGGTGAAGTTGCTCAGACTTTGGCGAGCTTGACCGGTTTGTCAGAGGACTTTTTTTTGAAAATTGTAGATGCTGACATTCTTTTTTCGGTTTTGAGCATGCTGCCTACCGATGAGCAAAAGGCCATCGCAGCCTTGATCTTGTGGCATGAAGATCAAAATACTCATGCTCAAATTGCTCGTAAAATTATTGACAGGATCAATCAGAAAGATATCGATGAGCGTGTTAGAGAAATAATTTCAAAATCTCTCTAGCGTGCGAATAGCATCAACGACTTTTACGGGAAGGGGAACTTTTTTGGCATTAGGATAATCGAAAGATACGATTATGCCTTCTCCTTCAGCGGCAATTTTTTGGTGGTGATGACTAAAGACAGCGTAGTTCATCAAAAATCGATCGCTTTCGATCAAGCTTACTTTGGTGCCGATGGATATGGTGTCGGGAAAAGTCAAAGGTATACGGAATGTGCACAAGGTAGATTTTAATATTGGACCTATGCCAGAGTGTTTCATCTCTTCAATTATTTTGATTTTGTGAAAGTAGGCGATGCGCGCTTCTTCAAAATAGCGAAAATAGAGCGTGTTGTTGACGTGCTGAAAGGCATCCATGTCGCCCCATCGAAGATTATCCTCAATTACCACTGAAAATTCTTTAAGCATGGTATCTCCTTGCAATAATTAGGTTTTTAAAGATGCTAGATTGTCAAAGAAGTCTGTCAATAAAATAAATTGATGCTGATAATCACAAATTGAATCACAAAGTGCGAATGAAGTATGAAGCATGCTCATAGGCTGTTGTGTCGAGGATGAGAAATGCTTTTGGCGAATTTTATTTTTGGTAAATCTAAATCCTTAGGAAACTGTTTTAAAAGTATTTAAATGTTGCCAGTCTTTTCACCATTAGGCGAATCATACATATTTTAATGAGAAGTTCTGACTCTAACTTCCTGGCTATACAGCGCATGGAATCACATACCTTCCGAGCGAAATGAATTTTTAAAGCTTTAGCACAAACTGCGCAGGATCTAACTGACCAAAAATGTTTCTTGGTTAAGGTACAAAAATCCAAAGGTCAACCTATTTTTAGCGCTCAGAGCAGCTGCTTATAAGCCTAAAATTTTTTGCACTCCATGAGCAATAAAAGCATCCGTCATTAAAGACGTTAAGCCGCTTATTAGCGCAAAAAGTGCAATTACTTTCGCCATTATTTTCTCCTGGAAAGATTAAGCAAAAATATATTCTTGTCTTAAGCTTGTCCAGGCCAATCAGGTCTTTACATTTTCATGAATTCACAAATTTTTGCTATATCAGTCAGTTCTCGCAATAGCATTTCAAGCACACTTTGATTAGGTAATATTTGAGTTAAATCTATATTAAACTTTACATTTTTAACATGGTTTTTTTGTGCGCTCTCAAGTACATCAATGATTTTTTTCATTGAAGAATCATTATTCAGTTCTCTTAGCTGCTCTTCATATGCGATTATCATAAAATTATCATAAATTGTAGAGCCTTTTTTTATCCAAAAATCGATTTTTCCTTCACCTATTTCAAAGGTAAATATAGCTATATTGTCATCATTTATTTTTACAAAATTACTGCTATTTGCTTCTTTAATCTTAGGAATTACTATGTTGCCGCCGATATTATTATTATTATTTTCTATGTTACAAATTTTAGGAATGCGAGATTCAATGGCTTTTCTCAAGTCATTATCAAGCGGGTTATTATCTTTAGATCTACTCCGATTTGCCCCCAAGCTAGCCCAGATGCTTTTTCCTTGTTTGTCTTTGATATTGGGGTTAGCATCAGCATTTAGTAACAGTTGAGCAATTTTTAAGCGAACTATATTATCTGCTTCTTCCAGATTATTGTGATTACCTTCCTCAAAATCATAAATGTACTTTCCATTATACCAAGCAGCATAATTAAGCGGAGTTTTTCCTCTGTAGTCTTGCGCGTTCACCATTGCCGAAATTGCTGCTTTTAGGAAATCTACGTCTATTTTTTCCCCTATAACAATTCTATTTAAAGCTTTAATTAAAGCGGCAGCTAATAACCGGCCTAAGGTTGGATTATCTCGAAGCGAGGTATTTATTTTTGAACTTATTTTATTGGCCACATTGGGATTCAAGTATATACTTGGGGGTTGATTTGCAACTTCTACCGCAGCATTAATCAACTCCACTAAAGCATCTAGTCCTTCGTCTTTGCTTATTTCTAAAATATCTACAAAACTATTTTCTTTGTAAAAACGCTCCATTGCTTCAATTGCGGCTTCTTTAACCTGATTTTCATCTATTAAGCGCTCTTTCAATAAATATCTAAAAGTGGCGATAACCCCTGAGCTAATGGCCTCTGATGGCATTTCTGTGGCTTCATCGATCCCTGTTTCAATTATTTCCTTTACTTCTTTGCCTAGGGCTTTAATGGCCACTAATAAGTGTTCCACCATTTTTAAGCGCCCTGCCATAACCGCAACATGCAAGGCAGTCGTGCATCTACTATTATCATCAAAGTCATCACTTAACATTAAATTTGCGCTGGATTCGAGCAAATAATTCAAAATTTCAACATTGCCTTCCATGGCTGCGATGTGAAGTGGAGCAAACCACCCATAAATTCCATCGTAAACTTCCTCATATTCGTCAGGTATGTAATCCCAAGCCCTCGTCGTTGCTCCATATTTAAGTAGGAGCTTTACCATTTCTAGTCGACCTTTCTTAACTGCGAATAGTAATGGCGCTCGAGCTGCTTTATCCACCCTATAGCAAGGGCCATCCACTTTAGCCCCTTTTTTCAGCAGCAGTTCAAGTATATCTAACCGATTATTTTTAATTACTGGATGAAGTATGGATTCACAATCACAATTTTCCGATGAGCCACATGGTGCATCTACCGATTCACAATAACTAAGTAAATATTTGATGATTACTCGATCACCAATACGATGCTTTATAGCCAATTTTAGCGGACTTAAACCTTTTCTATTTTGGGTATTAATATCTGCGCCATGCCCTAATAAATGCAGCACCTGATCCTGGTCTTGATTTTTCACAGCATTATGAAGAGGTGTGTTCCCGAAACAATCGCTCCCGCTGACATCTTTAGGAACCAAAGATTTTGCAAATGAGTCCTTCCACTTTTTTTTAGCATTTTCTAGCTGTTCATTTGCATGCTGCGTATAAGCTATAAAAGGTGAAAGAAAAAAGAAAACTGACGTGATTAATTTAATATACATTTTTACGTTAATCCATTATTTATTTTGTCACTGCGCAGTGCTTTACGTAAATGAACTGTGGTCGTCAACACTGTGTCGGCCAAAAATAATAATGAAATTATTGAGCATAATTAAGCCGTTTTAATGAGTAAAAATTCGCTTTATTTTTCAAGGACTCTTTGTTGTAAAAATTTATCGGGATATTTTGAGCTTTGGTTTGGGCTTTTTAGTTAAGTGCTGTGACTAAACTTTTTAAACTCAATTAATATTGACTGTGAAAAACCTGCGCTCATCGCTCTGAAATTTAACTGCTTAGATTTGTAGCAAGAACTCATGGATAAGGGTGCAGAAATAAATAACTCAGATTTTAACCTGTATTATGAAGCTGCAAATCAAATAGTTGAAACCTTCTTTGATTTGTATTTGAAGGAATTTACAAAGGCGAGCGTTGTTAGGGAAATGATAGCAAAGGGCGCGGATGTATGCCTTACCGACTATGGGGATAAAGCACCGCTTCACTTAATTTTAGAAAATAATAAACTCAATAGTGATAAAAAAAACAAATTCTTCATTTTGCAGCTCGCTGTGGCTCTATTGAGCAGATTGACCTTATTCTTAAATATGGAGCTAAACTTGATGTAGTTGGAGGAAATCCGAGACTCGCTTCTGTTCAACTTGCCTCATTTTTTGGCCGAAAAGAAATAGCTGCTTACCTGGGCGAAAAAAGCAATCAATAGGCAAGGAGAATACTTAAAAAATAGAAGTATATATAAGTATTGTTTGCTCGTCCAAGCAAACGGAGAATAACTTCGTTGCTATGATGAGCAAAGTTAGCCAGTGCAGTAATTACAGCTTGTTAAGCGGTAGCTTTACCTGATGCGCAATGGTAGTAAAAAAATCCTTACTCGTGTTATTAAAATGAATGATAATTTTAACGATAAAAAGAAAGATAAGGAAATCGTTAAAATAATAGCGGTTTTGTTGGTAGAAGTTTTAGATTATTGTTGCCAGAAATGTGGGCGAATAGTGGTATTTGTTGACTGCTTAAGTTTTTATGTTTTTACGTAATTAAAATGCTGTTTCACAAATGAAACTCAAGACATAATGCCTTCACATAGACAAGCAATAAACGACGTAACTAATCAGCTTCGTAAATAATTTATAGGATTTTTTTATTGAAACGTGCGCCTGATAAGGCGCATAGTTAACATTCAAGGTAGATAGCCTTGTCGAAAATAGTATTGATAAAATTCATTTATAGTATTTTAATGAATTTAGAACGATTTTTAAATGCTTTTTTCATGACATTGTAAATTATTAGCAATATATTCAATGCTCCAATTATACGCTGGAAAAGGTCCAGATGGCGATGTGAAATATTTTGCTATTTTATTATTAATGCTCGAGGACTGATATGAAGAGCAATAGTATCAATTATTAATGGTCGTGTTCCAATGGATGGAATCCCAGCGAGCGACAGTTTTTTTGACCAGGGCCCATATTGAAATATAGGGGTAGACTTCCCGTTTATATTTTCTGTGCCCTGCCTGATATTTATCACATCAGGTGTGCCTGAAAATGGAATTATAGCTTGCTGTTGCTGTGGGTATATTAACACCAGATTGTGCCGCCAGCAGGGCAAACATCTTTTCATCGCCTAGTTCATAGTTTTCCATATAATCCGTGTCGACATAAACTGATTCTTGATCGATAAATTCAGAATTGCATTCAAATCGCTTGGTAAAAGATAGAAAATCAATTTTATCCAAAGTTAGTAATAAAAGAAGGGGCTGTAGTAGCTAAGCCCAATTAAGGGTAAGCTACTTCAATGTATAAGAGACGCAGCCGTTTAACAGTGCGCCAGCAGAGCGAACTGATAAAATTATTTGTTGCTGGTGTAACCGCCAGAGCAGCATCAGAACTGGTTATTATTCAATCTAATACAGCCAGTAATTTCTTCTTAAGGTTAAGAAAATTAATAGCCAGCAAACTTCCAAGCTATGACTTAAGCGGAGAAATTGAAGTAGATGAAAGTTATTTTGGCGGAGTTCGAAAAGGCAAGAGAGGACGTGGAGCTGGAGGTAAAGTAGCTGTTTTTGGCCTTCTTAAGCGAGGTGGCAAGGTTTACACAGCCATCATTCCTAATGCAAAAACAGAAACTCTTCTGCCTATTGTAGAAGAGAAAGTTCTTCCGGACAGCATAGTTTATACAGATACCTTTAAATCATATAATGCCTTAGATGTATCTGCATTTCACCATATGCGCATTAATCATTCCAAGCTGTTTGCTGATAAGCAAAACCATATCAATGGGATTGAGAACTTCTGGAACCAAGCCAAACGCAATCTGCGTAAGTTTAATGGGATAAAACAGGATAATTTTTATTGGTTTCTTAAGGAATGTGAATGGCGCTTCAACGGAGGCAATCACCAACAGCTTCTAAAACAGCTAAAATACTGGTATAAACACACTAAACATTAACGCTTAGCTACTACAGCCCCTAAAAGAAAAATAAACTATAATGCAGAACTGAATGTTGAAAATAATGAAATTATATTCTTAGAAGGCTCCTCAGTTTGCTTTTAGGGCTTTTGCTTGAGCTTGGTTAACTTAATCGAAAACAAATAGCAAGGCTTTGCGGCGTGGTGCCATTTCCAAAGCGGAGAAAAAACTTTTATTGTCAAACTTGTGGCGGGAGAAGAAACATGCGCCCAATATGGTTGATTGTATGCAATTTTTATAAATTCGACACTAGCCTAATCAACGGGGTTCCGTAAAATTTCTGCTTTATTTTTCAAATTATTGTAAGCATCGAAAACGAAATGCTTTATAGATTCAAGTTTTTGTAATTGTATTTCACCCCATTTTTTTGATTCGCTCAATTGGTTGAAATAACTTGTTATAAAGTTAACTTTTAAGAATTCAAAAAAGTATTCCATGTGAGGATTTTTGCCATTGGCGAGCAATATTCTCTCTAGGGCAACAAGAAAATAAACGATTTCTAAAACCACAGGCAATTTCCTTAATCTGCCAAATGCTTCGCAATCAATAAGTTCCACTGTTTCGCCGTTTAAAAATATATTATTCGGCTGCAAATCGCCGTGAAGCTGAGCCTTCAATTTCCTTACATAACTTGGAAGATCAGATAATCTTTCCTCTGCGGAATCAGAGCTATCATCATACTTGATAGTAGCCAGATGAAATTCTGCGATTCTTTTGCCTAATAGGCTAATGAAATTTGGCAAATTCTCACCTTCAAGAATCTTAGCAAGAGGGGCTCCTTTGGCGCGTTCTGAAACTGAAATAAGTTGAACCAGTTTTTTATTTAGTATTGGATGCTTATAGGTAACGGCTAAATGTTTAAATGGTATCAATAATTTCACAGACCTAGAAATGCTTATCTGCTGTAATTTGCGGAATGCAGCAATACTCCCCTGTAATTCAGAATTAGCATGGTTACTCGAAAACTCTTCTTCTGCTATGAGGTCCTCTCTCGTTCTCCCCATTTCCAAATTTTCCTTTATCCATCCAGTATTTATGCCAAGTAACTTGAATATCAGCGTAGGTGTGGCCCAAATTCCTAAATTCTCAGCTCCTCCCTTAATTTCTTGGAGCATTTCAAGATCAGAATCAGTCATGGGAAGAAATTTTTGATTGGCTCTTAAAATAATTTTTATTGAATTTGCATCTCCGATGCCTTTTTGAGCAAATGGGAAATCATATAACAACACGTTATCACAGAAGATATTTGTCGCGAATAAAACAAATAATAATACGTAGTTGCACATATGATTTTTCCATTAATTTATATGCTGTAGACTCATAAGTATTACTTAGCAAATCGATCATTTTCAGGCATTAAAGATATGTTAATGAGATTGTAAAACATTAGAAACTGTAAAAAAATCAATTAGGCAATTCTAGTTCACCAAATATGACTGTGACTTAAAAGTATGACGTGAAAACCTTTTTGAAAGGAAATATCATGTCGTGCTTGTATGAAACCTGTTTGTCAGATTTTGCCTGGGAAGTGATTGAGTCACTTTTTCCTGCTAACGCCAAACGAGGCAGACCTCGTGTCTATAGCTTTCGGAGCATAGTTAATGGCATATTCTACGTTTTTAAAAAACGCTTGCGTATGGCGTTGTTTACCCAACGATTTTCCTCCTCGAGGCATCATTTATTACTATTTTCTCACCCGGTCTGTTTCTGTTGTGGGAGGACTTAAATGCCATTCTTGTGGCAATGGTCAGGACCAGTGCAGGCAGAGAAGCAAGTCCCTCACTTGTTTCGATTGACTTTCAATCACAGACAGCAGAACCGGGAATAGATGAGCACGGCTTGGATGGCGGAAAAAAGATTAACGGAAGGAAACGCCACATCATTGTTGATACTCTTGGATTGATGCTGCTATGTATTTATACCACAGCAAATGTAGCTGATAGGCTTGCCGGCGAGTAATTGGTTACTGAGCTCAATAGGCGTAAACATTTTCCCAGATTAGCGAATATTCTTTGAGGCAACGCTTAAAATTTGGTATCAGACTTGGAAGTAGGCGTAAACACCGAAGCTGCGGAACGTTTAAATGGGTAAAAGGGGTTTGTACCACAGATATTTCGTTGAGCCGTTGAGAGAACCTTTGCTTGGCTGAATAGAAAATAGGCGCCTGGTGCGAAACTATAAGAAGAATACAAAGCACCAAGAATCAATGAACTACATCGCTAATGCAAGATTATGTATCAGATGATTAGAAAAATGGCTCATCGCCTGAGCCTTGATTTTTTTACAGCCTCTTAGATGTGGGTTTTGATGGTGAAAGGTGATGTGTCCATTATCTTGCGAGGTGCAATCGTATGGAGCGTCTGAAACAGAAGAGAAAATGTAAGAGTTATCAGGAATTTTTTTATTTTTTACTCCTTAAATTTCAAAGTCTCATGATTGCTATATGAGCCAAGATATTATTTGGGCTGTATCAAGATTTTGAAAAATTTTGTTTTTTATTAAAAATTGTATTTTGTTGATTTAAAATGTGTTTATTTTAATAATATTAAAGAGCTTAAGTTTATTGTGACTTGCTCATGAGTGATAAAAATAGTGTATCAAGTAAAAAAATGCCCCGTTCATGTAATGACTGTACTGCTTGTTGTAAGGCCCTGAGAATTGATTCAATACCTGGCTTTTCCACGAGACTCGATACAGGCGAAGATATTGCCAAAAAAGCGGGTGAAGTTTGTGTTTTTCTCCATAAAAATGGATGTAGCATCTATGAAGTCAGGCCTCTGGTGTGTCGACGATTTAAGTGTGATTGGTTGGAGTACAGAAAAGGTTTTGCCGATAAAGACAAACCATCAAAAATAGGTGTTTTGGGAGTGAGAGGAATAAAAATTATTATTTGAAACGATAAAAATATAGGGGCTGTAGTAGCTAAGCGTTAATGTTTAGTGTGTTTATACCAGTATTTTAGCTGTTTTAGAAGCTGTTGGTGATTGCCTCCGTTGAAGCGCCATTCACATTCCTTAAGAAACCAATAAAAATTATCCTGTTTTATCCCATTAAACTTACGCAGATTGCGTTTGGCTTGGTTCCAGAAGTTCTCAATCCCATTGATATGGTTTTGCTTATCAGCAAACAGCTTGGAATGATTAATGCGCATATGGTGAAATGCAGATACATCTAAGGCATTATATGATTTAAAGGTATCTGTATAAACTATGCTGTCCGGAAGAACTTTCTCTTCTACAATAGGCAGAAGAGTTTCTGTTTTTGCATTAGGAATGATGGCTGTGTAAACCTTGCCACCTCGCTTAAGAAGGCCAAAAACAGCTACTTTACCTCCAGCTCCACGTCCTCTCTTGCCTTTTCGAACTCCGCCAAAATAACTTTCATCTACTTCAATTTCTCCGCTTAAGTCATAGCTTGGAAGTTTGCTGGCTATTAATTTTCTTAACCTTAAGAAGAAATTACTGGCTGTATTAGATTGAATAATAACCAGTTCTGATGCTGCTCTGGCGGTTACACCAGCAACAAATAATTTTATCAGTTCGCTCTGCTGGCGCACTGTTAAACGGCTGCGTCTCTTATACATTGAAGTAGCTTACCCTTAATTGGGCTTAGCTACTACAGCCCCAAAATATATTTTGAAAATATTATTTTCGGCAGCAGATCAAGCTAGCAAAATCCTCATATTGTAGCAGTGGCTTTAAAATTGGGGATTTATTTTAAAGCCAGAAACTTATTTGGAAACAAGTTATTAGATTTTTGCTGAAAGTGGGGAAGCTAAGAGCTTGCTCAGCTCGTTGTACCCGCCAATATATTTTCCATCGATAATGACATAGGGATAGCGAACATTATCTGGCACTTGGAATTTTTGTTTGACTTCTTGGGTCAGCTGATGGTTGCCGTGAATATTGATAGATTCGTATTTGATTCCTTTTTCTTGTAGGAGTTTTTCAGATGCGGTGCAAAGCCCACATCCCACTGGATTACCGTAGAGTTTAATTGAGCTTGTTGGGTTGAATGGCGATGGTGAAGTTGGTTGAGTTACCAAGGGTGGGTGAGGCACGGCAGGCGTGGGCTGAGTAGTCGTATTTAATAATCCGCTCAGCTCGTTGTACCCGCCAATATATTTTCCATCGATAATGACATAGGGATAGCGAACATTATCGGGCACTTGGAATTTTTGTTTGACTTCTTGGGTCAGCTGATGGTTGCCGTGAATATTGATAGATTCGTATTTGATTCCTTTTTCTTGTAGGAGTTTTTCAGATGCGGTGCAAAGCCCACATCCCACTGGATTACCGTAGAGTTTAATTGAGCTTGTTGGGTTGAATGGCGATGGTGAAGTTGGTTGAGTTACCAAGGGTGGATGAGGTGTAGGAAGCTGTGGATGGTTCATATTATCATCTGGGTGTGCAGTCTTGTTTGGGAAGTTTTGAACATGCTTAGTGGTTTGGGGAAGAGCATCGTCTTTTGAAGATTTTTTGGTCGAACTGTCCAAATCTAGTGACTGTGGATGGTTCATATTATCATCTGGGTGTGCAGTCTTGTTTGGGAAGTTTTGAACATGCTTAGTGGTTTGGGGAAGAGCATCGTCTTTTGAAGATTTTTTGGTCGAACTGTCCGAATCTGGTGACTGCTGAGATGTCACATCATTTCGACAAGCGCTTGTTGTAATTGCGCATCCTACCAGTAGTGCCAAATATAATTTCATAATGCAACCTTTGGTTTGAATCTGTTAGTTATTGTAATCGGGTTGCTGGAGTAATGTGTAATAATTAACTGTTTAAACTTTGACATATCGATGTAATATATTGTATTGTTTTTTATGGGGCATGTGGGCCTAAATCTTGCTAAATGAAATGATGATGGAGAAATAATTTAATGACAACAACAGATAAACGTAAGCGATCTTTGTATTTTCCTGATACTATTTTGCGGGAAATGCAAAGCGAAGCAAAAAGGCAGGAGCGTAGCTTGTCATGGATTGTTCAGTACGCTTGGCGTATTGCTAGAGCTGAACTTATGAGGCTGCCATCAGTTGGTGAATCAGGTTATCAAAATGAAAGCCAAGATGATGAACCGCAAAGTTTGAGTCCTACCCATGCTTCACACTCGGGTCCTGAAAGTTTCGAAGACCCAAGCCACTTTTCTCAACATGGTGGTTGATAATTTTCTTTTTCTGCCAAAAAGGTTGGGTTAGTAATCCAGCCTTTTTTTGTGTGAGAAAACATTTTACAGCTTTTCGATTGGATGTGCTCTTTAAAAACCAAGTTTAGTTTTTCGCTCTTCCGCTCCGGGGTAAGGATCCTGTTTTTGGGTAATGTTAGGTAAATTTGAAGCTTTTTCTGCATTAATTTTTATCCACTTTTCCTGATCACTAGGAATATTCGCTTCATCGTATATAGCTTCTACTGGACATTCGGGTTCACAAGCACCGCAATCGATACACTCATCAGGGTTAATATAGAGTTGCTCATCATCAGCATAAAAACAATCTACCGGACAAACAGAAACGCAGTCAGTAAAACGGCATCGTTGACAGTTTTCGGTAACTACAAAGGTCATAAGTGGCCCCATTGGTTTAAAAATCTTAGTTATTGATTAGTCTCTACGGCTTATAACGCATAAAGCCCGAACCGCAATATTGACACCTGTGATTAGGCTTCTTAGGCTATGCCTATCATGAATAATAAACAAGAAAAGACAGTGCTTTTGGAAGAGCAAAAGCGGTTATTAAAAAAATTTGCACATCATTTAAAACCAGTAGTCCAGATCGGAAAAAAAGGGGTCTCTTTAACTTTAATTAAAGAAATAAATCAGGCATTATTTGATCATGAATTAATAAAAATACAAATTTTGCCGATACAAAAAAATGAAATTGAAGAAAACATACGAGAAATAATTAAGGAAACCAACGCACATCATATTGCTACTATTGGAAATGTGATTGTTTTGTTCAAAGCTCGCGAAGAAAATTCGTCGTTCTTTACCGAAGAAAGAAAAGGATAGCTTCATGAATACTCTGTTCCCTCCTATCGAGCCTTTTAATCATTTCCATTTGCAGGTAAGTGAGCTTCATTCCATTTATGTGGAAGAGGTGGGAAATCCAGATGGTAAGCCAGTAATATTTGTACACGGTGGACCAGGCGGGGGAATTGAAGAAAAACATCGATGTTACTTTGATCCAAAAAAGTGGCGAGTTATTCTTTTTGATCAAAGAGGGTGTGGTAAATCAACGCCTTTTGGCGAACTCAAAGAAAATACCACTTTTGATTTAGTATCTGACATGGAGCGGATTCGCGAAAAACTACATATCGATGCTTGGCATGTTTTTGGTGGATCGTGGGGGAGCACCTTATCTCTAAGCTACGCTATTACACATCCCGAAATGACCAAATCTTTGGTGCTGCGGGGAATTTTTTTGGTACGCAAGCAAGAGATTGATTGGTTCTATCAACATGGTGCAGGTATTTATTATCCAGAAGAATGGGAGAAATTTTTAGAGCCGATTCCAAAAAATGAACGAGACGATTTAGTTAAGGCGTATCACAAGCGATTAAATAGCAGTGATAGCGCCACAATTCATAGAGCTGCTAAGGCATGGAGTGCTTGGGAGGGCGCAACCTCAAAGCTTAAGAAAAACCCACAGATGGTAGAAAGCTTTAGCGATGAGCATTTTGCCTATGCCTTTGCCCGTATCGAAAACCACTATTTTATTAATAATGCATTTTTTAAAGAGGATAACTGGATCTTGAATAACGCAGAAAAAATTAAAGAAATTCCAGGCGTCATTGTTCAAGGGCGCTACGATATGCCGTGCCCTCCTGTTAGTGCGTATGAACTGCATAAAAAATGGCCAAAATCGGAATTGATTATAGTGGAAGAAGCAGGGCACTCAGCAAGTGAGCCTGGAATTACCAGTGCTTTGATTGCCGCTACTAATCATTTTGCGAGCTAAATTATGAAGGAAAAATTATTACTTTTTAAACCCAAACATCCAGCACAGTTTAAAAAAAGCTCTTGGTATGGCGTAGTGATGTTTGTAAAAACTTTTGCTCTGTGCTCACAGTATTTGGCTCGAGCCTTGGCTGGCAAGGTAAATGTACCTATCACGGATAATTATCTTCGCAGGTTTTGGCAGATTCAGTTTAAAGAGACCTTTAGCACACTTTTTGTGACGGGGCGTAAGTTTCTTAAGCCCAATCACACCTATCTGTTTATGTCCAATCATGAATCGTGGCTCGATATTCCAGCAATGTTTGCTGCTGTGCCAATGAGTTTAAGGATGGTATCAAAAGCTGGAATAATGAGTATTCCTGTTGTGGGTCCTGCTATGGAAAAAGCTGGTTTTATTGCTGTAGATCGTAAGAATCGCAGTAAAGCCATTAGGCAATTGGAATTGGCAAAAAAACGTTTGAATGATGGTATCTCCATTTGGATGGCACCTGAAGGAACTCGCTCTCGCACTGGAGAAATAGCTCATTTCAAAAAAGGTGGTTTTCATTTAGCGACGAGTTTGGGCTTAGATATTGTGCCTGTTTTTATCGAAGGTGCGCGCGACATTATGCCCGCTGACACATTGATGATAAATAGCAATCGCTCAATGACAGTTCATTTTTGTGAACCAGTCTCTACTAAAGGGGTGGACAAATCTTCGATGAATGATTTAATGGAGAAGGTGAGGACTGCTATAATTTTGAAAAAACAACAAGTCAAAGCCATTCACGATGATGAGAGTGCATTATGAATTTTCATGAAAAAGTGAACTCGCTCGCCAATGCCTTAGAAAAAAGTATTTTGGGCCAGAAGAAACTTATTGATCGTTTGCTGTTGGCGCTTCTTGCAGACGGTCATTTACTAGTGGAAGGTGCTCCTGGATTGGCGAAAACCAAAGCTATTAAAGCACTGTCAGTTTTGATTGAAGGGGATTTTCACCGCATTCAGTTTACGCCTGATCTCTTGCCGGCAGATATCACGGGAACAGAGGTCTATCATCCCGATAAAGGAACATTTTCCTTTCAAAGTGGGCCAGTGTTTCATAATTTAATTTTGGCTGATGAAATTAACCGAGCTGCAGCAAAGGTACAATCGGCCTTGCTCGAAGCTATGGGTGAGAGGCAGGTGAGTGTGGGTAATAAAACCTATCAACTGCCCGAGCTTTTTTTAGTGATGGCCACACAAAATCCTATCGAACAAGAAGGAACATTTAGTCTTCCTGAGGCTCAACTTGATCGATTCATGATGCATGTAAAGATTGATTTTCCCGATAAAGAGACCGAGAAAAAAATTCTAGCGCTTAACCGTGAAGAAGTTCTTACCTCAAAGAAATCACATGAACAACAAGAAGTTTTGTCCCAACATGATATTTTTTCTATTCGCAAAGATATCTATGATGTGCATATGGATCCTGCGGTGGAAGAATATCTGGTGCAAATTATTATGGCCACAAGATTCCCCGAAAAAATTTCTGATACATTAGCTGGCATGATCGATTTTGGTGCAAGTCCACGTGCAAGCATCTATATGGATAGAACCGCACGGGCCGTAGCATGGTTAAAAAATAAAGATTTTGTTGCTCCAAGTGATATCCATGAAGTGGTACATGAAATTTTACGTCATCGTATTGGTTTGACCTTTGATGCCGAAGCCAAAGGGCTAACGCGTGATCAAGTAATCGATGAAATTCTCAATGCCCTTCCTTTGCCTTGAGGTGACTATGCCTGCTTTGTTTCGTCAGCAATCATCAAGCAATGTCGTTTCAAACGGCATTTTTTGTACTTTGGCCGAACTTTTTCATGAAGGGCAAAAGTCTCTCAATAAAACTTTGCATCTAAAGCGCAAAGCGAAAGCTCAGAGCGGCGGGCTTAAACGTTCAAGCATTAGAGGGCGAGGGATGGAATTTTTTGAGTCACGCCCTTATGTCCCTCAAGATGAAATCAGGAATATCGATTGGAAAGTAAGTGCCAGGCTCAACAATCTTTACACCAAGATTTTTGTTGAAGAAAAAAATAGACCAGTCTATTTGGCAATAGATATGCGTCCTCATATGTTTTTTGGTACCAAAAATTGTTTTAAGTCGGTTTTATCTGCTCGCATTGCTGCACGACTCGCTTTTGCAGCATTAAATGGTGCTGATCAAATTGGGGGAGCTATTTTCGATGGTCATCGTGTGATCGATTGTCCCCTAAGTATGCGTCGTAATTATGTGAGCCGTTTTTTAGGGCAAATAGCTAAGAGTACGGAAAAAAGCGGCGAAGAAGTTGCACCGAATTTTTGGCATGGGGTGTTTCAACACCTTTGCAATAGAGTTCATCGGGGATCACAATTATTTTTGATGAGCGATTTTTTAGATTTTGATTCAAGCATGCGAGCATGGCTGATTAGAATTTTAAAAAAAAATGACGTGATTGCGCTTAAGATTATTGACCCTTTGGAACTTGAACTTCCTTCAATTGGTCAGCTTGGTATGAGTTATGGAGAACATCAACTTATATTCAACAGCAATGACAAAAATATTCAGGAGCACTATAAAGATTGGTTCAAATCTCATAGCGCAATGCAAAAAGAATTTTTTCGAAAACTTGAGATACCTTTTCTTGAGTTTAAAACCAGCGATAATCTTGATGAAGAGTTAAATAAATTATTTTTGGGTAAGTGGTGAAACAATGGATGAGCAAATTTTAAGTGAGCTTAAAGATGTTCATTTGCCCCTTGAGCCTTCACTGTTGCCTTTGGCATGGGGATATTATGCGGTAATTTTAATTGTTCTATCTTTGGCCATTGCACTTTTTTTTCTGCTAAGACACTCACTTAAAAAGAGTCGCTTGAGAAAAAATTATATGGCTCAACTAAGCGCTATAGAGCTTAAATTTAATGAAACACATAATGTAAGCCAGCTTCAAACTCAACTTTCATGGTTAATACGCAATCTTGCACGCATGAAATATCCGGCAAACTCTTCTCTCGTAGCGGTTGAGAATGTGGAGTTGAGTCTTGAGCGTTTATGCAAAAATAAATCTAAGAAAGATGAGCTGTTAAGATTATTGAATCAAGATCGTTTTAGAGCCATCAGCCACGTGAATGGTGATGAATTACTTCAAATTTATAAAGAGCTGTCAAAAACATGGCGAGTATAGATTTTCAATGGCCTTACGCAGGTCTTTTAATCATTTTGATGATTCCTCTGTGGCTTATGGGAGGAAAATCTTCAAGTGTAGCTTTTTTGCACTCTAATCTGGTCAGCGTGGTCGAAAGAATTAGTGGCCATGCAGTGTTCAAGGCTCATAAAAGAAAAATTCCTTTTTGGTTTTTTATCTGCTGGTCTTTGTTGACCCTAGGGCTTATGCGACCTCAATGGGTGGGAAAACCCATCGAGATTGCTCGCTCGGCTCGAAGTATCATGCTTACGCTCGACACATCAGAAAGTATGCAAGTTAAGGATTTAGAGATCAAAGGCAAGCCTCTTGATCGATTAAGTGTGGCTAAAACGGTGCTGTTTGATTTTATCGATAAAAGAAAAGGAGACCGTTTGGGCTTAGTGGTTTTTGGCGCTGAATCATTTTTGCATGCACCTTTGTCTTTTGATCGAGAAATGATTAAACGTTTTTTGAGCGAATCCCAGATTGGTTTTGCAGGTTCTAAAACAGCTATTGGTAATGCTATTGGTTTATCGGTTAAAAAATTACTGGATCAAAAAGAGGGCGATCGAGTAATGATTCTTTTGACCGATGGACAAAATAATGCTGGCCAACTTAGCCCTATTCAGGCAGCACAGATGGCGCAAAAATACCACGTGAAAATATACATCATAGGGCTTGGAGCATCGCAGGTGATGGTGGATAGTTTTTTTGGTCCTCGGGCCGTGAATCCTTCGCGAGATCTCGAACAAGCCGAGCCTGAGTTGAAAAAAATTGCAGAAATGACTGGAGGTATGTATTTCAGAGCCAAGGATAGTGAAACTCTCATGCGTATCTATGAAAAGATCGATGCCTCAGAGCCTGTGAAGGTGGATAATCTTTTTAGCATTCCTAAAAAAGAATTATTTTATTGGCCCATAGCACTCATGCTTTTTGTCATGTCGGTCAGTGTAGCTCTGAGTCACGTGAGTATTGCAAGGAGAAACTATGCCAAGCTTTGAGCATTTTCATTTCTTAAGGCCATGGTGGCTTATGCTTATTCCCTGTGCAATCGTACTAGGGTGGTGGCGCTATCGTAAAAATATTCCAGCCTCTAATTGGGCTGCCGTGGTTGACGCACATCTTTTATCGCATTTGCTGAAAAATGGCGGTAAAACTCTGGCAAAACAAATGTATTGGTTGCCAATTTTTTTAACTCTGCTTGCGCTAGCGCTGGCAGGACCAACTTTAGAGAGGGTCAAGAATTTTAGCAATTTGGTGGGGCGGCCTCTCATCGTTGTGCTTGAGCTTTCCCATCACATGCTATCCACCGATATTAGCCCCAATAGACTCAAACGCGCACTTTTTAAACTCAGAGATATATTAGCCCAGGAAAAAGAACATGAAGTTTCTTTGATAGCTTTTGCTGGCGATGCACATGTGGTGACTCCTCTGACGACCGATCATTACACCATCCTTACTTTGAGTGATGAACTCAGTCCGGATATCATGCCTATCAAAGGGACTCGTCTTTTAAGTGCGTTAAAAGAAGCGGCCTCTATGAGTAGGACTGGGGCTGATATTTTGGTGATGACAAGCACCAATGTTGAAGAACAGCCTTCTACGCTATTGAAGTATATCGATGCCAATAAATTGCGCGTAATTATTTGGGGCTTTGCCACTAAAGCAGGTGCGCCGGTTATGGATGTGGATGGAAGGTTTCACTCAAAAAGTGGAGGCATGGTTAATATTTCATCGCTCAATCAGGACTGGTTGAAAGCTATGGAAGCAAATTCTAGGGTGAGCGTTGTGCCTTTTAGCGATGATGGAAGTGATGAGAAAAAAGTGATGTCTTTATTGAGCACTGAAGTTCAAGAATCGATGAATGAAGAAGGAAATGTCTTCGACCAATGGCTTGATTTAGGACCCTACGTTCTTATTATGGCGATGGCGGTATTTATACTCGCAAGCGCTTATCGGGGAGTTGAGTGGTGGATGTTTGCACTGCTATGTTGTATTTCAAGCCCCAAGAGCGAGGCGTGGTCTGTAAGTGATTGGTTTTTACGGTCCGATCAAAAAGCATACCGAGCTTTACAAAAAAATAATCCAGCCGAAGCCGCCAAGCTCTATGATGATGAATTTTCTAAGGGCACAGCATTTTATAAAGCCAAGGAATATGAAAAAGCAGCACAGCACTTGAGCACAGTAGCTAGTTCCGATGGCTACTATAATTTGGGCAATGCCTTAGCTCAGCTTAAAAAAATTCCTGAAGCAATCAATGCCTATTCCCAAGCTCTAAAACTAGATGGCAACAATGCTGATGCTCAAGCAAATAAAGAATTATTGGAAAAATTATTAGAAGAGCAAAAAAATAACCAAGAGCAAAAGCAACAAGAAAATCAAAATTCATCCCAAAATAAAGAAAAGCAAGACAACAAAGACAATAAAGATAATCAAAACAAACAAGACTCCGAGCAAAAAAAGCAATCGGAATCGCGGGACAAAAAAGAGCAGGGTGAAGAGAAAAAAGATTCTCAAAAGCAATCAGAAAAATCTGAAAAAAAAGAGAGCAAGGAAGAGCAAAAAGAATCAGGGCAAGAACAGGAAAATCAAGAAAATAAAAAGCCCGAAGAAAAGCCTGAGGAACAGCCAACTCAAGCTCAAAAAGAAAATGAAAAAGAACAACAAAAAGAGCACAAAGCGGTGAGGCAAAGTTTAGAAAACGAAGAGGTAGACCCCAATACTCGCTATTATTTTGATCAACTTGAACAACACAATAACTTTTTTTTAAAGCGAAAATTCCGCGAAGAATCGCTAAGAAAGTCGGAGGATCGCTGATGCGTAAATTTATTATCCTAAGCGTATTTTTATGCTCATCATTAGTTTTGGCGAAAGACCCTTTTAGCGCCTATGTCAGTAGTACGAGCATTAGTGAAGGCGACTCACTCACCTTGACGCTTGAACTTGAGGGAAAAGCATCTGGCGAACCTGATCTATCTGAGCTTGAAGAAAAGTTTGATATTTTATCGCAGTCTACCAGCAGTGAATCGACATTTATCAACGGTAAATTCAGTCGTAAAAATAAATGGATTTTGGAAATACAACCTCAATCATCAGCTCATACAATAAAAATTCCTTCGATAAAGCTTGGGTCGTATAAAACTCAAGCCATTGAAATCACTCAAAGCGAAGAAAAAAACTCAAAGAGCGAAAATGGTTTTTCCCTGGTGGCTACAACCAATAGCGATAAAGTCTATGTCAATGGAGAAATTATTTTAGACGTCGAACTTAAAACAAGTTTGCCTTTGCAAGATGGCGATTTGGGTACACCAGAGATTAAAGACGCCATCGTTGAGCCCTTGGTCGAGAATGATAATCGAAAATCAATTCAAAATGGCATGCGCACTTTAATATTTCACCGTTCATATGCGATATATCCGTCTAAGCCTGGAAAGCTCGAAATCCCAAGCATCCCTTTTCGTGGAATTGTCGCGGACCCCAATACTCGTCGAGGATGGTTTGCTCACAATCGCCGTGTAAGTACACGTTCAAAAGCAATAACTATTGATGTGAAGGATGTGCCTCCTTCTTATCCCAAAGATCAAGTTTTTTTGCCTCTAAAGAATCTTTTAGTTATCGAGTCATTTGATAGTCAGGATCCTAAATTTGAAGTGAACAAGGCCACAACCAGAAGATTTGAGATCAAAGCACTAGGCGGATTGGCCTCTTTTCTGCCGGTAATCGAGGCACCTACGCAGCCTGGGCTTAAGGTCTATACAGAGACAGGCTTGAAGGTAAATAAAAATACGCCGGATGGAGTAGAGGCAAGTTTAAAATTTTCTCATGTCTACATGCCGACAGCGCCAGGCGCTATTATCATCCCAGAACAAACTATTTTTTGGTGGGATAGTGAAAACGATAAACTTAGAAAAACTACCATTCGCTCTTTGACTTTTCAGGTTGAGGGGAGGGGTACTCCTGAGAGTACAACCGTGACTCCATCGCTCAATAGTGAAAAGAACTCTCAAGCGATCCAATCTCAATCACCACAAGCAAAAGTGCAAAAAAATAACGATGGTTGGATGATTTTTGCTTTGCTTTCCTTTGGCTTATGGTTTGTAAGCATACTTTTGTTTTATATGAACTATCGCAAGAAAAATAAAAAAATTATCCAAGCTGGTCCGTCGAAAATAAAAATATTGGTCAATGAAATAGTAGCAGCAGCAAAATCTGGAGATGTACGAAAAAGTTATACCCTTTTGCAGAATCTTAAGACGAGTGAGCATGCAGCTTTTTTTGAAGCTCGCCAGTCAGGCAACATTGAATTATTTATTGAAGAGCTTGAAGCTTTGCTTTATGGAAGCAACAAGGAGCAAGAAGTAAAGGAAATTTTGCAAAGAATTATAAGTCACTTAACTAAGTTGTTAAAAAATAACGAAGAAGCTAAGCAAAGCTTGTCTCAGATTTATCCTGAGTAATTGCTGCGAGTAAAAACAGTCCCCTGCATTGAAGATAGCCATGTCCTAAGAAAAGGATTATGAGCTTCTCCTTAATGTGCTTATTTATGACATTGCTAATTTTGCATTAGGGGCTTTCATGAAAGATAAAAATCATTATGAACAAAGAAGCCTGAAATCTTGATTTCAGGCAAAGATCATAAATATCATGCTTTTCTTAGAAACATTCCATACCCTTGACAAAGAATTGGTTTTGTTCGCTATTTGATGCCATGCAGGCTGCTGGGTCGTCTATTTTAGGGCAAACTTTTTCTGGACACGACCAGGGGGCCTTGATACTGGATAAAAAAAGTTCCGAGTGAGCATCCTTACAACACTCCGATTAGTATGTTATTTCATACAACACCTTATATAGGACTATCATAACAGGTTATAGTGAACTCGGCTGTTATGGAGATCTCCCCCATTATCAATCTCAACTAGGCAGAATTATATAAATTTAAGTACTTGGCTAGGTTTTTCTCAAAGTTGCGCTTTAATTACGATAGATTTCTTTCATTGTTTTTTTGCCGTCATAAACAATTCCCAATGCACGAGCAGCAGGAGTTTTATAAACAAAATCAAGATATTCAAAAATATATTCGAGCATCATAGGATTTTTTCTGATGTCTTTAATCGAAAAAGCTTTACAACCTTTGGAGTGCTGACGGTTAAAATAAAAATTATTTTTTATATCATCCACTTGATATGATTTTTTGCTGTATTCATTAATATTATTAACGATGGGAAATTGTTTTCCCAAAACATTGATATTTTTGGTGGGGAGCAAAATACTTTTTTCCATGCTTTGATTTTTAAATTGAGTTTTAAAAAATTTATCTGATTCATAACCCCACTCGCCATTGCCTTTCTCTTCGAAAACAAAAATGTCTAAATGTGGCATCATTGCGCTTGCCTCTACATAATTTAACCAGTAGTTTTCTAAATCAGCAGGACTTATTTCAGGGTTTTGGCTGAGCAACAGAGAAAAGAATTTATTTTTTCGATAAGCAACCTGGTAAATCCCCTGATAGCCAGTAATATTTCTCATCATTGAGGTGCCGAAGAGTGGCCTGAATTCAAAACCTTTTTGAAAGAGTTTTTTTCGTATGCGCTCAAGAACATTTTGATTTATTTCAGAGGCGAGTACCCCGAGGTCTACATCATCATCCCAGGGGAGGTGAGCATTAAATCTATAAGCAGCAATCGCTGATCCAGAATCGAGCCACCAGTTAATCTTTAAATCATTTAAGGCTTCTGAAGTATTGATGAGGAGGTCTTGCATTGCTACCAAGGTAATAGGTGATGCAAAGCATTGTTTGATGTCGCAACCCTTCTCACCAAGCTTTGGATTTTCAGCAAGGCAGTTTACAAGAGCTTCTTTGGGAGTTTGTTTAGAAAATAAATTAAATACCGGCAGCAAATCGCTACTGGGAAAACAGCCTGTAATCATCAAAAAAATTGGTGTTATTAAAAAAAATTTCATCTTGTTACCTAGTTTTAAAAGAAATAGCGCATGCCCAAAAATGCTACAGGAAATTGTATTTTGTCTGCCAAAGAACGCATTGACATGCGAATACGAAAAGGAATTCCTATATCAAAAGCAAAGTTTTTATTGAGCTGAAACATAATGCCGATCGGAATATCAAAAATAATATGTAAACTGTAAATATTAAGATCCATAAAACCGACTCCCAAACCACTGCCAATAAAAGGCCTGATGTTCTCACTCAACCTAAAGTAGTAGAACACTTGTGAGGAAAGATCCCAAAAAAGTGGAGAATGAGACAATGACTCTTGCTGGTTGATTGTGTGTTGATATTTGAAATTGAGTGTTGCTCTTAACTCCCAAGCCTCATTGATGAAATATCCAAGGTGTGGGCTTGTTTGTAATTTTAGTTGAAACTCGTTGTAGCGATTGATCTCTAAAGGCAGGGAAAAATTGCCGCCTATGTTTATCTGATGAGCGAGAGAGAAAGGCTTAATTTGTGCGGAAAGAGAACACGCAAAGGAAAAGCAAAAATAATAATAAAATAATTTTTTAAATGAAACCATGATAAACCCTTTAATGTCTTCAAAAAAATTTAATTTGTTTGCTGTTATTCACTTTTCAAGAATAAATATAATGTACTGCAGGAAAAAAATAAAAAAATAGTTAAAGAAATTTAAAAAAATTAAAGTCTCAAAATTTTTGCACCATTTAATTTAAGTCGCTCGAGAATAGCAAGCCGATTTGCATGAAGCTCATTTTTTTAGAACTGTAAAAGCGCTATCGTAATATAGTAAGGCTATTAGTCATGGAGATAGTTTATTCTCTTAGGATCTATAGAACTCATAGGATGCAAGATTATTGTGACTTCAAATTATTTAAAAAATGCCTTAGGGCCGGTATTAACCTTAACTATAGGAACTTTGGCAATTGGACTTTATTTTTCCCTTCAATTATTTTCGCTTGAATTATGGGGAATTCCTATCCAACTTCTTCCTCTTTTTGCTGTGATTGTGGGGAGTGGAATACCGCTGCTATGGCAGATTATTAAAAAACTTTTACAGCGTGATGTAGGCACCGACATTCTGGCCGCTTTGGCCATTGTTACCGCTTTTTTTCTTTCTGAATATTTAGCATGTGTTTTGGTCATAATGATGCTTGCAGCAGGAGAGGCGCTCGAAGTATTTGCTGTAAAAAAAGCTTCGTCCGCATTAAACGCATTGCTAGGTCGAATGCCTCTTAAAGCTCAACGAAAAACTGCTCAAGAGATCGAAAACATTTTTGTATCAGATATTCGTATTGACGATATTATTCTTGTTGCACCTCACGAAACATGTCCCGTTGATGGAGTTGTCATCAAGGGGCAGGGCTACATGGATGAGTCTTATTTAAGTGGTGAGCCTTATGGCGTAAAAAAAGCGCCAGGAGCACGCGTATTATCCGGATCAATTAACGGTGAAAATCTTTTATGGATAAAAGCACGAACTCTAGCAAAAGATTCTCGATATGCCCAGATTGTGCAGGTTATGAGAGATGCTGAAATGCGGCGTCCTCAAATGCGGCGTCTTGCCGATCGTTTGGGGGCTTTTTTTGCGCCTATTTCATTGTTTATTGCGATCGGAGCCTGGATTTATAGCGGTGAGTCTCTTCGCTTTTTAGCTGTATTGGTTGTTGCTACGCCTTGTCCTCTTTTAATAGCGATACCTGTGGCAATTATAAGTACTATTTCTATGGCAGCGCGCAGAGGAATTATTATTAGAGATCCAAGTGTATTAGAAAATTTACCTAAGTGTAGAACTGCTATATTCGATAAAACCGGAACTTTAACCTATGGCAAGCCAGAGTTAACTAGCTTTATCACAGCAGCCCAATTCCAAAAAGAAGATGTTTTACTTAAAGCGGCAAGCCTCGAGCGTTACTCAAAGCATCCACTTGCTGTTGCAATTTTAAATGCTGCACAAAAATTTCATTTATTTTTAAAGGAAGCTGGGCATGTTTCAGAAATACCGGGCAAGGGACTGGTCGGAAACGTTGATGGAGAAGAAATTATTATCACCCACCGAAAGGCTTTCAAAAATGATTTTTCCGATCAAGAATCATTACTACCCCCGAGTGCCTTAGGGCTTGAATGTATTATTTTGATTGACAAAAAATATGCAGCAACACTTCAATTCCGCGATACACCTAGGGCTTTTGGGAAAAATTTTATCGAGCATCTCGCTCCATTTCATGCTTTTACCCGGGTCATGCTTCTTTCTGGAGATAGAGATTCTGAAGTGCAATATCTAGCGAAAGAGCTGGGGATAGAAAATGCATATGCTTCGTTGAGTCCTGAGCAAAAATTAGAAATCGTCAAAAAAGAAGCTGCAAAAGCAAAGACACTTTTTATGGGAGATGGCATTAATGATGCCCCAGCGTTGGCAATGGCCACGGTAGGACTCGCTTTTGGGCAACAGACCAGTGTGAGTTCCGAAGCCTCGGGAGCAGTAATCCTTGAAAGTTCCTTAAAAAAATTAGATGAGCTTTTGCATATGAGCATGCGCATGCGCAGAATCGCTCTTGAAAGCGCTTTGGGAGGAATGGCATTAAGCTTTATTGCTATGGGTTTTGCTTTTTTGGGACATCTGAGTCCTGTATATGGTGCTTTGCTGCAGCAGGGAATCGATGCGCTAGCTATTATTAACGCTCTTCGTTTGGCCGTAGGAAAAAAAGTAGAAATAGATTTACCACATTGAAAATACAACTTTTAGAAAAAAACTTTTATAGCTTGGATTTAAGATAAATACTGAAGTTTAGATTTGTTTTAGAAAAAATTCAGAATAGAGAAAATGAAAATAAGAAATCTCTTTGTCTTTTGATTTGTTATTTAACACAGCCGTTTTGTATGCGTGCTAATTAAACCACTTAATTTTTTGGTGAAGCGCCTTATGAAAAGTTATTTCGTACACGTTTTGATTTTGGTTGCTAATTATTCTTTGTTTGCCGGAATTGATTTTCAAGAACAGCCTTCATTTGTCATTCCTGTAGATAATGCTCCTGTTGACTGTGGAGCTCACTCTCAAAATCATATAGAAGAAGACCACCAGACTTGGGCGTGCTGTGGCTGGTGTAACAAAGATCCAAAACAACAAGAAATCTATCAGGCAATGTTATCCAGTTCTGCTGTTCCTACAAAATGTGGATGTTTGTGTTGTAGTGCAAAATCAGAATCTCCCATCGAGTGTTCTTTTTTTGGTGGGTGTTTTAGTTTCAAAAAAGCGGGAGATCTACTTGAACAGTGTAAAGTTTTATGGTGTTGCTACTGCTGTGAAAGTGCGGATACACAATGAATATTGTGAGCTTAGAAAAAATTTTTAACTAAGCCCACTAATGTCCTTGTGTAAATTTGAGTTTAAACTATTTCGTTGCTGATTGAGCTGAATAATTGAGAAGTGCTTTTTGGGTTTCGGGCGATTGATACATTCCTGTCGAGTCATGACCGACATCATCAACAATGAAAAGCTTGTGATTTGAATAATCAGGATAAAAGGCTTTTAGAAAATTAAAAAAGTTTATACCTCGCGCTAATCGATGTTCTCCTTGGATTTTTCCTGAACAAGTCGTATCCAAATCAGAATCTTTTTCTTTATCGAGGCTGCCCAAAAAATAATAAACTTTTCTTTTGAGATACTGAGTTATCAATAAGTAATCTTCATTGTATTTGGAATAGGAATTTCTGTCGTTTAGACCATATTTGTAGTCGTTGTAGGAACTCGGGCAATTGCCGATTGTTTGTGCGAATACCGGCTCCATACCTAAATAATCTCCAAGGCGGTATGTCGGTAATACAAAATGATTGGGAAAGAATGGGTGAGGTCTGTATTCATTGAGGTAGGCATAACTCGAGGGATTTAATACTAGGAAAGAAAATTGCTGAGGATAATTATTAGGCATTGGTGTTGTGAGAGCATAACGTTGAGTAAATTGTCCACCCGCACTATGGCCTGTTACCGCTATGTGCACAATGTTTGAAAAATTTTTGCTTGATAGAATTGTATCAGTTATATCATCGATTACAGCGAATGAGCTGATATCCTTTGAGCCATTGTTTGATGTGTTACCAATTTTCCAACCAGAGCTGCTCCAAAAATAATCGTTACTTGCTGGTGAATCATCATTGGTCTTAAAGTAGGGAGCAATAAGCAGCACCTTTGATTCAGCATTTTGAGCTTGAATTGCACTTCTGACATCCTTAAAGCGAGTCCATGCATTTCTGGTGGTACCATGAATGGCAAAAACTACATGCTCAATATTTGTATTGCTTTGATCAAGGGGATAGTTGGAGTAGTAATCAATTTTTCTTGAACCAATTTGATGAGAACGAAGGCATTCTGATTGTCCATTGCATGGGCTTGCTAGGCTCGCTTGTAGCCAAGAAGCAAAAATAAAGCTTGTAAGTATAAGAGAGTATTGTTTCATCGTTTCTCCTGAATAGAACGTAGCTATCTTTTCGGAAACGAATACGAGATGAGTGTTCAAAATCAGTTAAAAAAATAATTAGAGATTGTTTGGAAAATAGTAGTTATTTCTTTAATCCGTCAAAAATAAAAACAACTTGAATGTTTCTTTTACATTGAGGGCATTGATTTTTTTGTGACTCTTTAAACCACTCGCGTAAACATTGTTCGTGAAATACGTGACCACACTCTTGTTCGGCTACAGTTTGGTATTTTTCGTTAAAATTAGCAAAGCAAATAGGGCAGGACTCGGTATCGAATGGAGAGCTGGTTATAAAAAGAGCGTCTTCACATGGGTGATGCCAGCTGATCCACATACATCCATTGTCAATACTTTTTAATTTAGCATTGAACTCAAGGTCATGTTGATATTCATAAAAGCTCAGCAAAGGGAAGCCATCGTGAATTAGTTGGTGGACGAGATTATTGCTTTTTGTACTATGAAAGCTTCTAAGCTCTTGCCACACTAAGTGGCAAAAATGTCCCAATATTAGTTTTGAGTGCGTATTGGGTAGATCTATGGAAATCAGATGGGAAATAAATTTATTGTCATCAGCTAAGGCCAAAGTGAGACATACAGACCAAATGTGCCAGGGAAAGATTTCTTGCATAAGGGATGGAATGTCACCTTGTTCTACTGCATGTTTGAAACTTCCATTTTTAAAAGATGAATAGAGCCAGGTACAAAGTTTATATGTCTGGGGAGTCCAAGCAAGACAACCTAGAAAAGTTTCGTTACTGAGATAGCTCAACAACAGAGCAGAGCTTCCGTAGAATGCCAATTTACGAGCGATATTGAGTGACAGATTTGCTAAATTTTCTTTGTTAAGAATGCTAAGATTCTTTTCAGCTTTTTTTTGGTACGCTGAACCTATCTGTTGAACAAGCTCTTCTAAATTGAGATGAGCAATTAGGATAACAGTTTTTTTTGTGTACTCTTTTAATGGGAGAAAATTTTTTATTTCATCGCTTTCAATTATGTGAGCTGAAATTATTTTTTCTTGCTGGGCATTTTCCATTGAAAAACCATTTTGAAAAAAAATAGTACTTACAATAAAAACAAAAATAATTTTCATGATTACTGACTACGACAGCAGCGCTTGAGAAAACCAATAAGGCGCAGGAATTAATTTTTTTGTTTCAAGCGAAATAAGCGCAAGCTTTAGGTGAGCAAAAAAATACAAATTTTGAATTGAGTGAAGTTCTTGTTTGAGATTTCCTTTGGGGAGGTTATTACTATCGCGAACAATAATTTGGGTCATATGCACAATAGATTTATTAAACTGGTCTACCTGCGATGCAATATAAATAGTGTCATCGAGTTCCAGCGGCCTGATAAATTTCATCTCTACCGAGGCTATAACAATGCCTATTTTGTGCTTAATAAGTTCTTTAATACCACAGTTTTTATCCAACAAACTCTGAGTGCGAGCTCGCTCAAGATATTTTAGGTAGACAGGATGATGAACGATAGATGCCGCATCAACATCCTCAAAGCGAACGATTTCTTTAAAAATATTAATTTTATTGTTCATAATGGCCTTTGTTTCCATGAATGATATGGCTTTTAAAAAAATTTAATGCCAACAGCGGCTAGCAATAATTTTTTACAATTTCAGCATGATACCTAAGGTGCTCTTCAATAAAAGTGGCCACAAAATAATAGCTATGGTCATAGCCTGGCCGCATGCGCAAGGTGAGAGGGTAATCATTTTTTTGTGCAGCATCACTGAGTTTTTCTGGCCGTAAGCTTGTGTCAATCAAATGATCAGAATTGCCTTGATCAACCAAGAGGGGCATTTTTTTTTGTGCGTGAGCTATCAAAAAACTTGAATCGTAATGTTTCCAAAGCTCTTGATCTTCGCCCAAATAGACACGAAAGGCATTTTGACCCGAAGGGGAAGTGCTGGGAGATGAGATAGGAGCAAATGCCGAGATAGATTTAAATAAGTCTTGATTCTTAAGACCCACCATCAAAGCTCCATGTCCGCCCATGGAATGACCAAAAATACCTTTGGCGCAAGGAACAGTAGGAAAGTTATCGTCAATAAGTTTTGGTAGTTCTTTTGAGACAAAACTATACATCTGATAATTTTTGCTCCACGGAGCTTGGGTTGCATCGACATAAAACCCAGCGCCTAAACCCAAATGTTCGCAATCACCTTCACCAGGGATATTTGCATGTCGTGGGCTGGTGTCGGGACATACAATTATTAATCCCAATTCATTTGCAACTCGTTGAGCTCCAGCTTTTGCCATGAAATTTTCTTCGGTGCAGGTGAGTCCCGAAAGCCAAAACAAAACCGGACATTTTTGTGTCTCACTCGCTTTGGGTAAAAAGATAGAAAAATTCATTGGGCCTTGGCACACCGCTGAATTAAAAGTGTAGTAAGCAGTTTGCCCAGAGAAACATAAACTTTTTTTATTGAGCCTTAGATCAGACATAGATACCTCTTGGAGCTTTTAAATATGCAAAAAATTAGGAAAATGTGATGATAGAACGAAGAGCACTGCCATTTTTCATGGCATCGAAAGCCTTGTTAATATCCAAAAGCGGATAGTAAGCGCTGATCATTTCATCGATTTTTATTTTTTTCTCGAGATAGTCATCGACAAATGTAGGAAGTTCTGAGCGCCCTTTAACACCACCGAAAGCACTGCCTTGCCACACTCTACCGGTGACCAGTTGAAAAGGTCTGGTAGAAATTTCTTCTCCGCTCCCAGCAACTCCGATGATGGTTGATTTGCCCCAGCCCTTGTGACAACACTCCAAAGCCTGCCGCATTAATTCCACGTTGCCGACGCATTCAAAAGAATAATCTACTCCGCCATCGCTTAGATCAATCAAATATGAAACGAGATCATTATTTAGTTTGTTGGGATTGATGCACTCTGTAGCACCCAAAGATGTTGCCAAAGAAAATTTATCTTCGTTGATGTCTATAGCAATAATGCGTTGTGCACGCGCCATGACTGCTCCTTGAATCACACTCATACCGATACCGCCGAGTCCAAAGACAGCAACACTAGATCCAGGTTCAACTTGAGCAGTTTTTAGTACCGCCCCGATACCAGTGGTAATGCCGCAGCCTAAAAGACACACTTTTTCTAAAGGAGCTTGCTTGTTAATTTTTGCGAGCGCTATTTCTGGGAGCACGATGTATTCGGAAAAAGTTGAAGTGCCCATGTAGTGAAAAATTTTTTTGCCTTTATAGGAAAATCTACTGGTGCCGTCGGGCATGAGGCCTTGTCCTTGGGTAACACGCAGGCTTTGACATAAATTAGTTTTATGTGAAAGGCAAAATTTACATGAGCCGCATTCCGGAATGTAGAGCGGAATAACATGGTCACCAGGTTTAACCAAACTTACTTCGCAGCCAATATCCTCGACTATTCCGGCTCCTTCATGGCCAAGAATTAACGGAAAAACTCCTTCAGGATCAGCACCAGAGAGGGTATAGGCGTCGGTATGGCATACACCACTTGCTTTAAGTCTAACCAATACTTCGCGCGCTTTTGGGGCATCAACATCTATTTCACAAATTTCTAAAGGAGAGGATTTTTCAAAAGCGATGGCAGCTCGTGATTTCATGCATTGCTCCTTGGCAAAGGATTTTTTTTATTTTTTCGATAACATTGATTATCAATAACAACAAGTTAAGAGTGAGAGCAGCAAAGAACTTCAAAAATAGGAAAGTATCAAACAGTAAATTTCTTTTTTTTCAATATGTGGGGAGTTACTATTCATAGCTACAGTGAAATAGTTGCTCAATGTGCCGAACAGCTACCTGAAGAAATTGTGCTGTTAACTTTTGATGAAGAAAAATTATTGTCGATATCAAAGAATGTTAAAAATCATTTTGAAAATAAAATATTGCTATTGATGAGTAAGTGTAGAAAATCTCTTAAGATATAAAATAGTGCTGAGAAAATGAGGTTGCATAATAAAAATTTTTAGCTGTTAAACAGGGGGGGAGCGAGGTTTTTTCTTATGAAAAAATTGCCTTGCTGGTATTTTATGAACGTGAAATTTATGAATATTGATTTTTTATGAGAGAAAATTTTTATCATAGTCATAAGCTTGATCAGCAAACATTATCGGAATTCAAAGCAAACGATAACGCTTTGTCTTATAAACGATTTTTTCAGCAGTATTTACTTTTTTGCCTTAGTGCCATAACAATTTTGTGGCCTCAGGATAAAGCTTCAATAATTTACTGGATTGCATTTTTTTTTGTGGCCATTTTTAGCATGAGTCTATTTGCTATTACACATGAAACTGCTCATAGAACTACTTTTCTGCAAAAGAAGATTAACGATATTGTTTGTTTTTTAGTATCTGTGCCTATTTTTTATTCTCCTTCTCTTTTTAGAGATTTTCATGCTGCTCATCACCGATACACTCACAAAGTTTTACTCGATCCTGAAGTAACTCTATTGGGAAAACCTGTTGCTCAAATATCCTCTTCGTGGTTTATGTATCTATCTTTTTTAACGGGACTTCCTTTGCTGCTTATGAAAATTTCAATGTTAATCGCAGCAGCCATTGGTCGCGGATCTTTCATCAAAAATAAATTTTTGCCATTTATAAATGAAAAAAATTGGTCACGAGTGAAATGGGAAGCTCGGTTCGTTATTTTATTGCATTTAGGATTAATTTTTACTTCTGATTATTATGGCTTTTTTATGGCGTTATTATTGGGGCATAGCCTTTTAAGTTTTTATTTAGCCGCAGAACATGACGGTCTTAGTCATGATGGCAGTATTTTTGAACGAACTCGATCTTTATCCTTTGGGTCACTACTAAATTTTATTATGTGGAATATGCCATTTCACGCCGAACATCATGCATATCCTTGCATTCCTTGGTATGCTCTGCCAAAATTGAGCGAGGTACTAAAGCAGGATATTATCCATAAAGAAAGCAATCTATTGCTGTTGCATAAAAATAATTTTCGCGCTCTGATAAATAAAAATCAGACGAAACAATCTTAGACAAAGCGCACCTAGAGTCTACAAAAGCAAATTAACTTTCACATTATCAACAGCGAGCCTGCTTGCTTCGAGCATCGCTTCATTGATATCTGGGCTGCCAATGCCGATCAGTTGTACTACTTTTTGTTGTGGGGTTACGCGTAGTGCTCCCTTTTCTTTCATCACTGTTAAAAGTTTGTTTGGATCAACATTGCTTTGCTTCGATAGACTGATGGATATAGATAAATGCTTTCCATCAGTAGCTCTACTAATTTCAAGTTTCAGTGCATGAATTTTTTTAAGATCAAGTTTGATGAGAGCGCTAACTCGTAATGCATGAACTTCTGGAGGTACGTCGCCATAGAGATCCTCCAAGTCCAAAATAACTCCGTCGATTTTTTGAGGACTATCAGCGCTGGCAAGTCGTTGATAAAAACTCATTCGTTCATGGAGATCCGGGCAGTATTTATCGGAAATAAGAGCACTTACTGGTAAAGTTACTTCAGGGTCGATGGCATCTTCGAGATGTTGACCTTTGAGTTCTTTTACCGCTTCTTTCAATAGTTCTGCATAGAGATCATAACCCACAGCGGCCATGTGTCCGTGTTGATTTTTACCCAACAGATCGCCTGCACCGCGCAATTCTAGGTCGTGTTGCGCAATTCTAAAACCAGCACCCAATTCTGAAAATTTGTGCAAAATTTCAAGACGAGTTTTTGCTATAGCTGTTAAATTTTCTCGCGCTGTGCGAACCAATAAAAATGCAAACGCTCTTTCTTTGCTTCTTCCGATTCGTCCTCTTAATTGATAAAGCTGCGAGAGTCCAAAATCGTCGGCATCGTCGATAAACATGGTATTGGCTGTGGCAACATCAATTCCAGTTTCGATGATGGTTGTGCACACTAAAACATTGATTTCATGATTCATGAAACTGAGCATTTTTTTCTCGAGCTCTGATTCACCCATCTGTCCATGGGCAACAGAAATTTTTGCTTCAGGAATGAGATTTTGTAGATAGTGAGCCGTTGCATTGATCGACTGAACTCGATTGTGCACAAAATAAACCTGACCGCCCCGAGAAATTTCTCGCATGATGGCTTCTCTGATAACTGCATCATCAAACTGCACAATGGAAGTTTGAATGGCTCTTCGATCTATTGGTGGGGTTTCAATGACACTGAGGTCACGCAAACCAAAATAACTCATCTGCATAGTGCGGGGAATAGGTGTTGCTGACATTGTTAAAACATCAACCAAAGTACGCATTTTTTTGAGATGTTCTTTAGCTTTGATACCAAAGCGTTGTTCTTCATCGACAACCATGAGCCCTAAGTTGGCAAATTCTACATCTGGCGAAAGTAAACGGTGAGTACCAATAACAATATCTACTTTGTTTTCTTTTAATGCACGCAAGGTGGCTTTGATTTCTTGAGTACTTTGAAAGCGACTGAGCACCGCAATATTGACGCCGGTATTTTTAAAACGCTTATTGAAAGTAATGCCATGTTGTTGAGCTAACACGGTTGTTGGTGCCAGGATCGCAACCTGGCGCTTGCTCAAAACTGCAAGCATTGCCGCGCGCATAGCAACTTCGGTTTTGCCGTAGCCAACATCACCGCACACCAAGCGATCCATAGGCTGTTTGCGTTGCATGTCGGAAATAACATCGTCGATAGCTTTTTGTTGATCGGGTGTGGTTTCAAATTCAAAGGCTGCTTCAAATTCATAAAAATGCGCGTCGGGAGCCAAAAATGGAGGACGTTCAGTGATCTCTCGTTTGGCGTAAAGCTTGAGTAAATCTTGCGCCATCGCCATGACAGCTTCTTTGACTTTAGTTTTTTTGCTCTGCCATGCGTTACCACCAAGCTTGTCAACTTTTACGTTGCCATCGACTTGGCCGTGAGCTTTGATCAGATTGATCCGATGAGTAGGTAGGTAGAGTTTTTCATCTTTAGCATAGGTAATGAGAATATAATCATTATCAACTCCTCTGAGATTTAGTCGTACCAGCCCTTTAAACTGACCAACTCCGTGATCGACATGAACAACAAAATCTCCGTTTTCTAAATCACTAAGGCTGGTTGAAAACCCTTTCTTTTTTCCATGTCCACCTTGACGTTTGGTACGTTTGCCAAAAATGTCGTCTTGGGCGATCAAGGCAAGTTTGAGCTCGTCAAATATTCCACCAAAGGCGAGCGTCTTTTTGCTGATATAGCTAAAGGCATGGACGTGCGCTTTATATTTTTTATTAAAATCTTCTTGCCAGTCGAGAGTATTGTTATAACTTTCGATATTGATGCCGAAAGGTTTTAGAAGATTTTTTGTTTCTCGTTCGTGCTCTTTGGATGAAAGGTTAATAATAATAAGCTTATTATCGCTGTGAAGTTTTTTGATACTTGCTGCAAGCGGTTTTAAAAGATGCGGTTCCTCATCTTTTGAGATGCTCATAGAGCTTTGCATAATTTCTTGGCGGATAAAATCGGTATCGCGAGAATTAAAATTAAAGACATTACTAGCATTTGTTTGTAGAGATCCGCGATTGCAATCGATAGACGAAAAATTTTTTAATAGTGCTGATAGTTCATCTGGGGAAATAAAATAATCTTTGGGTGAGAATAATAAATCCCCACGGAGCAATGCCGTTTGGTGTGCTTCATCGATATTTTGTTCGAAACTCTTGAGGGTATCAAAAATGGCTTCTTGATCATCGAATAACACAAGAGGACGATTTTTTTCTTCGCTCGATGAAAGAATGAT
The DNA here is from genome assembly GCA_023898405.1 of Myxococcales bacterium. Classification (NCBI taxonomy): domain Bacteria; kingdom Pseudomonadati; phylum Myxococcota; class Myxococcia; order Myxococcales; species Myxococcales bacterium. The sequence goes on along the minus strand of CP060221.1, from coordinate 391,988 downwards.
CTCGAGCAAAGAGCTCATCTCATGGAAAAAAGCTGGTCGGAGCTTTTCTATGCCGTAAAAACTAAGACCGTTTTCGATATCTTTTAGTTTTTCATTGAGCTTTTTGGTGGGATAATTTATTTGGTCGGCGAGAGCTGTTAATTTTTCTTCAGCACGGGATTTTGTCTCATCATCTAAAAATATTTCTCTGACACCGCCAATCATGATCGATGCAATATTTTCAATGCTGCGCTGGGTGTTTTCGTCAAAACTTTTGATACTTTCGATGGTATCGCCAAAAAGATCGACTCTGATAGGTTTTTTTTCACCGTTGGCAAAAATATCAATGATACTTCCTCTGACAGCAAAGGTGCCTTTGTCGATTACTGTTGAAACCTTGCTGTAGCCAAGCATGAACAGGGATTGTATCAAATTATCTCGAGCAATGGTGTCATTGGTTATGAGCCATATGGCATGTTTTTGTTGCTCTTTGGGTGAAGGAAATTTTTCTAGTAAAGCTTGAGCTTGCACCAATAAAATGGGCGGAATCTCGCCTGTGGAAATTTTAAAATGGGCAGCACATTTTTCCATCGCTACAAGAGGATCACTGCTGGTGGCATGCATGATGTTTCTGTCATCAGCGGGCAAGGTCATGACTGTATGTTTGCAAAAAAAATTCAGATTTTTCAAACGTGCAGAAAATTTTTCTGAATCATTGCTGATGATGATGAGTGGCTTTTTATGGGCCAACTGACTGGCAATGAGTTCCAAAGAGAGCTTGGCTTTGGCGTGAATGGTAGAAGCAGGGGCAAGCTTTGAAATAAGTTGTGTTAATGTCATAAAAAAACTTAAGTTAAATCTAAATCAATACCGACAGGGCAATGATCTGATCCCGAAATATCAGGCCAAATGAAGGCATCTTTTACTTTGTTATTGATCTGTGGGCATGCAAGCACATAATCAATGCGCCAACCTACGTTATTTTCCCGTGCATTTGCGCGGTTACTCCACCACGTATAGTGTCCTGCATCATGATTGCGCATGCGAAAAGTATCGATAAATTCATCGCCCATAAAGTGAGTGAAATGCTCGCGTTCTTCTAAAAGAAAACCGCTTTTGTTTTGATTGGCCTTAGGACGCGCCAAGTCAATTTCTTGATGAGCAGTGTTGAAATCACCGATGATAATTTTGGGCATGCTGTAGCGTGAAAGAAAATCTTTTACTGCATCGTAGAATTCTAATTTGTAGGGCACGCGGCTGTTGTCACCGTCTTTGCCAGATCCATTGGGAAAATATGCGTTGACCAGGCAAAAATCATCAAAAAAAGCTGCTTGGAAGCGACCTTCGGCATCAAATTTTTCACCAAGTTCGCTGATTACGTCATTGGGCTTATTTTTTGAAAACAATGCCACACCGCTGTAGCCGGGTTTCATGCCGGTGCTGAAATAAAGATGGTAGCCTTGAAAAAAATCTATTAAAGGCATGATCTGAGCTTCTTGCGCGCGAATCTCTTGAAGTCCGATGATGTCAGCGTGAAGCGCTGGGATTTTTTCATGCAGGCCTTTTTGTACTGCGGCCCTAATACCATTTACATTCCAAGAAACTATGCGCATACATAAAGCCCTAAGCGAAAAATAACACGAACGTGTATATGAAATTATTTTTTTTAAAACAAGGACGGTTCTATGCCTAAAAATAAAAGCATGCGTATTACAGGCGGCTATTTGGTGCGCAGACGTTTTTTAATACCTGAATTGATTGATGAAAATGTAGTGCGACCAACTCCTGATCGAGTGCGTGAGGCAGTTTTTTCTATGATAAAGCCCCATTTGCCAGGTAGTACCGTGCTTGATCTTTTTGCCGGCAGCGGAGCACATGGCTTCGAATCTCTTTCAAGAGGAGCCTCAAAAGTAACTTTTATTGAAAAAAATTCAGCGATTGCTGCGGTCATTAAGAAAAATATCGAGCTTTTAGAGCTTGCTAAATCATGCACACTGGTTTTGGGTGATGCATTACATGTTGTTGAAAAAGCACAAGAAAAAGCAGATGTGGTGTTTGTAGATCCTCCTTATAGTGTGGTCTTAGGAACAGAATTTTTTGATAAGTTAGATGAAGTGGTCAACGATGATGGCATTGTTGTGTTTCGTTGCTTTAAGAAAGAAAAACTCAATATCACCGAAAAGTGGAAGATTGAGCGCGATCGTATTTACGGCGGCACGCGGGTTTTGATTTTGCAAAAAGCTCAACACTAAAGAGCTAAGAGATTGTTTTGAGAATCAAAAATTGGCGTTTTTAAGCCGTGTTAGCAAAATATTTGCAATTGCTAAATGAATAAAAATAGTAGAAGCAAGCAGTTCTTCGTAGTTTTTTGAGAGTTTCCTTGATTTGTTTGACCAAGCCGAGATGTTCTCGACTGCCTATCGTTTTGATCATTATTACTTGCCATCTCGGATTAGACCACCATCACGTGTCATTTTGAGCATTATCCCTTGTCATTCCCGCCATTCCCTTGTCATCCCCGCGTAGGCGGGGATGACACGTGATGGTGGTCAAAACGGGTAACAATTGATAGTGGTCAAAAATAATTACGAAGGCCGTCAAAAAACTATTTCAAATAGTCAACTTTAGTTGTTTTGGTATGCCAATACTTTTTTACCGATGTAGTCAGCAGCCCACTGGCCTGATTCGAGTGCACCTTCCATGAAGCCTGCATGCTCAAAGCTCCATTGCTCTCCAGCAAGAGCAAGATTGTGCACGCCTGGTGATTGCATAAATCTTCGCATATGCCACTGCCCAGGTAACAGCACTCCCGAAAATGCACCTTGGAAAAGTGGGTTGCTCGGCCAATGAATTGATGGTTCATAACCAAGATAAAATTTATGTATGTCTGGATAGAGCCTCTCGAGATGCTCGAGAACTTTTTTGGCGAATAGGTCGGCTGAGTCTTCCATGTTTTTTAGTGATTGCGGCTCACCCATGTAAATGGTCAAGTGAAAAAGCTTATTGCCTTTTTCATGAAAGCTGCTGTCCCAAATATCGTAGTTGTCACTCATTATTTCTGCTAAATCTGACGTATTTTTTCGCCACGGTGCCTGGGAAAATTTCATAATGAATTTTGTTACATTGCCGTAGCCAAGTTCGTTAATAACGCGAGAGATTTTTGGTGTGAGCAAAGTTTTATGGTCCATTTTAATATCGTTTTTTAGTACTGGATTTGGTAGTGCCACAATCACATAGTCGGCTTCGATGAGTTTGTGGTGAGTGTCGTTCTCAAAGAGCAATTTATAGGTATTGTTCTCTTGTTTAAAAGAAATCTCTAAAAGTTTATGACTAAAATTGATTGGATAGGTAAGTTCTTTCGCAAGCTTATCTGTAAGTAATGAATTTCCACCTTCAATTTTTTGTCCTTCATCACCCAAATTGCCATCCATGACAAAATATTTATTTTCTAGGTCAATACTAATGAGTTCATGCAGTAAAAGAGCGTTAAGCTTATTGATGCGTGCGCCATACTCGGTAAATTGAGTCGCGTCGGCAAGTCGCATAAAGAGTGGGGGAGCGTTCAGGTTTTTTAGATATTGCTCAATAGTGAGTTGATCGAGCTTATTTTCTTTTAACGATAACTGCTCAGGTTTTAAAAATTCTCTCTCTTTTGCGATCTGATCTATATCTGATTGAATTTGTTTCAGAGTTGGCAAAAAAGATTCAAATAAGTTATCGGGCGTTACGAGTTTATCGAACCAGTAAATACGATTTTCTCTGCCGCCTTGAGGGTTTTTGAGTTTTACCAAATTAAGTCCAAGTTCATGAGCAAGAGATTGAATTAACTGATGGTCGCTATCGATAAAAGAAGCACCCAGTTCAACTCTAAGAGGCTGTAAAAAAAATCAATTTGGCAATTCTGGTTCAATAAATGTCGCTGTGACGAAAGTATGACGTGAAAACCTTTTTGAAAGGAAATATCATGTCGTGCTTGTATGAGACCTGTTTGTCAGATTGTGCCTGGGAAGTGATTGAGCCACTTTTTCCTGCTAACGCCAAACGAGGCAGACGTCGTGTCTATAGCTTTCGGAGCATAGTTGATGCCATATTCTATGTTTTAAAGAACGGCTGTGTGTGGCGTTGTTTACCCAATGACTTTCCTCCTCACGGTATTGTCTATCACTATTTTCGCACCTGGTCTGTTTCTGGTTTGTGGGCGGTCTTAAACTGCATTCTCGTGGCAATAGTCAGAACCTGTGCTGGCAGAGATGCAAGCCCCTCACTTGTTTCCATCGACTCCCAATCACAGACAGCGGAACCAGGAGTAGATGAGCGTGGTTTGGATGGGGGAAAGAAGATTAATGGAAGAAAGCGCCACATCGTTGTTGATACGATGGGATTGATGCTCCTATGCATTTGTACCGCAGCAAATGTATCTGATAGGGTTGCCGGCGAGGAATTGGTTACTGAGCTCAATAAGCGCGAGAAGTTTCCCAGATTAGCGAAGATTCTTGGAGATAACGCATATAAGAATTTGTCTTCAGGCTTGAGAGTAGGCGTAAGCACAGAAACTGCGGAACGTTTAAAAGGGCAAAAGGGGTTTGTACCACAAATATTTCGTTGGGCCGTAGAACGAACTTTTGCTTGGCTGAATCGAAATAGGCGTCTGGTGCGTAACTATGAGAAGAATACAAAGCATCAGGAATCAATGAACTACATCGCTAATGCAAGATTATGTATCAGACGATTGGAAAATTGGCTTACCACCTGAGATTTGATTTTTTTTACAGCCTCTTAGCACGTTTTGGCGTTAGGAAAAGATCAGTGCTTCTGCCAAAGATATTTTTACTTGCCAATAATCTTTGGCAGCAAGGCCAACAACGGAACCTTTGAAAGCCAGCTAGTGCCTTAATCATTAATAGCAGCCGCCTGTTCATTTTTTTGCGGCAGAGTTTTATTAAGCGAAAGTTTAATGCCAAAAGCAAAGAACAAGGAAGCTAAGATTACGAGAGCAGCATAGCTATTTTTCTTATTAAAAAATTTAAAATATTTTTTATTTTTTTTTTCTTCTGAATCGTTGGTTAAAGAGGTTTCTTCTTGAACAATAATTTTATTTAACTCAGATAAGAATGCCTTTCCATCAACAAAGCGTTCATTGAGATTACGAGCAAGAGCACTGCCAAGCAAACTATCGAGTTCTTTTGGAGGGCCTCCTTTATCATCCCCTCGTTCACTAGGCATCAAATAACGACCAAGAGGTAAATCTCCAGTGAGCATTTCAAATAATATTACGCCGCAGGAATATAAATCTGAGCGATGATCCACTCTTTTTGCATCTACATGCTGTTCTGGTGCCATGTAATTTACAGTACCCATAGTAACTTTGCTTCGCGTAAGATTGGGGTGAGGATCAAAAGCAAGTCCCCCAATTCCTACCAAACCAAAATCCACCAGCACGACACGTGAAGGAAGCCGACTAAAATCGCTATCAGGATAGGCTAGCAATACATTTTCTGGCTTTAAATCTCTATGAATGATTCCGTGTTTATGAGCAGCTATCAATCCATTGAGGATTTGACCGGTAATTAAAAGAGCTTCTCGCCAAGGTATTGGACCGCGATTGATACGAGTCCTTAAGGTGATCCCATCAATGAATTCCATAGCAAAATAATGCACATCACCAATATGACCAGCATCGATAACCGTTACAACATTGGGATTTGAAAGAGACTTCAGTGCATAGGCCTCACGTTCAAAACGAGCTATCAAATCAGTTCGTTGCGATAACTCATAACTCAATACCTTGATTGCTACCAATCGCCCAGTTTTGATTTGGCGGGCCCTGTACACACTTCCCATCGCTCCACGGCCAACTTGATAGGAAATATCAAAACCAGGAATCGAAGGCATAGAGTTCATTTCTTTGATTTTTTCAATGCTGTTACGTCCTGCAAAAACTCCATGGTGGCTCGATTTTCCTAAAGTGCTGGAGGAGTACATTTTTGTCTGCGACTGCTCTCCAAATTTTTTTTCCAAAGCAGGATGAATGCCCAACTTGGTGGGCTGGGGATTTTTTTGCCGAACTTTGCAATTGCTGCATACGAAATTTCTATCACTCATCGTGTGAGATGCAACATATTGCTTATGGCAGCTATTACAAGTTAAAAGCACTCACATACTCCATAATATTACACAATAAAGTCATTATTTAATCTAACAAAATATACACCACTCACAAATCATTTTACTTGATTTGCTATTAATCATTTATATTTATTAACGATTTTGGAAACGAACTCGTCCTTGACGAGCTTGAGTTTGCGCAGGCGAAAATTCTAGTTGAAACTGATACCACTGCTCGCCATAAGCTTTCATTTTCATTTTTTTATCATTTTGTAAGGATAAGAGATTTTGTGCTAAATGTGGGTCTTTATCGCCCAAATAATTTTTTCCCTGGTTCAAGATACTAATAGCTTTTTGAATATCCCCATTTCGCCACACGCAATAAGCCCACAAACTCCATAATAGTCCTGCTTTTTTTACATGCTTGGTGGTATCTCTAAAAACCTCGTTTACTTTATCCATTTTTTTCTCGCGATAATATACCAAAGCGAGCATAGCCTTAGCCACCCAATGTCGCACAAAGGCACGTTCTAAAAAAGGTTTGGCTATTTGAAATTGACCTTTCATATAATAGATAGAACCGATTTGCCCATCGATGGTAGATTTTAGGAAAAACTGCCAATGACCATAGCGAGATTGAATGTTCTTGAGTGTAATAATCGCCTTATCGCTTTGCCCCTTCATCAAATCTGCTTGCAAACCCTTCATTGCATGTTCAAGTTTTTTTCCTAAACTGCGTGAGATAAGGAAAAATACGGCAATCAGTGCTATGAGGCTTGGCACTACAGCGCCAATAACTCCAAAGAAAAAATTGATTAGCCCAAACACAACCGCTGCTACGGCAAAAGATATAAGAGTCGTAAACATAGATCTCACCCAACGCTTAAAAACAGTTTTTTAAAGAAAGCCAAGGTGCTAATTTTTATCTACCACCATGCCCAAACACTAATTTACTACCTTTCTCTTTTAGGTCTGGCCACTCCCGACAGCCATCTTTCCCGACAATTGCTTCAAAAAGCTCACGCTTTTAAGCTCTTTAATGCCCAACACTCTAAGACGGCTGTGAAAAATACGCCCTAAACTCATAAGGTCATCAAAATTTTCGGATACGGCATTTTCTGGAATGCCTCCAAGTAGGGTTTTGGCAAGTTTAAGTGAAGAGTTTGTTATCGGAAAAGATTGCCCAACTGGCTCTTTTATCAAACGGCACGCTATAGGATCATAAAAAATATTTCCGTTATAGCCACTTTCTATTTCGTCAAAATCAGGCAAATAGCCACAAAACTCAAGCATATTGAGTTCAAACGCTCTTAAAATAAATGAGTGGGCCCCCATGCTGCTAAGCAAATAAACAGCTTTTTCAGCCAACAAATAAATTGGCTCACACTCTTCTTCTTCGGGCACCATCACTTCAATTAACTCAGCAATATAAGAAGCATAAGCAAAAGCTCTGAGCGATAAAGCATAACTCCCAGGCTCAATATCAAAAGATATCAAACGCGGCATTTTATTATCGCTCATCTCCACATAAGCCACTTTTGCCAAACTCGGTGCCTGCAGAGTACTAGCTCCTTTTCTAGCGGCTAAGCCATTTTTAAAAAAAGCCACCCTGCGTCCTTTATCGCGCAATAACAACCGTACGATGCAATCTTTTTCACCATAACGAACACTTGAAGTAACAAAAGCATCACCATGCACAGCTGGACGAGCAAATACTGAACGCGAACGTGTCATAACTTAACTATTGATCCACTTTTCAATATGATCGATCGCTTGGTTGATGTCATTCATAGAAGAAGCAATGCTCATTCGTAAAGATCCTGGACCTCCAAAAGGAGTACCTGGAACCATAGCGACGTGTGCTTCTTCAAGAAGTTTTACGCCAAGTTCAATATCATCTTTTAATTTTTTCTGTTTAATAACTTGTGAGTAATCAGCCCAAATGTAAAATGCACCCTGAGGTTTAAATACTTTTATCTGCGGCATAGTCTTAAAGCGCTCTAAACACACGTCTCGCCGTTCTAGATAAGCGTCGTTCATAGACTTTATGGCATTTCTCACATGTTCATCTTCCCGCAGAGCATAGGCAGCTGCATCTTGAATAAACTCAGGTAAGCACGTAGTTTGCTGTCCTTGCAACTTATTCATTGCCGAAATAATTTCTTTGCAAGCTCCCACAAAACCAACTCGCCAGCCAGTCATGGCATAGCCTTTTGACGCTCCGCTAATAAGAATAGTGCGCTTATACATGTCGTTATTGATGGCAGCTGGAGAATAATGTTTATGACCATCAAATAAAAGTTTTTCATATATTTCATCTGAAATAAGCCAAATACTGCTATCTTTTAACACATCAGCTAATTGTGTGAGCTGCTCAAGAGAAATCACTCCTCCGCTTGGGTTATTGGGAGAATTTAAAATTATAGCCTTTGTCTTGCTGGTTATCGCTGCTTTAAGCTCCTGTGCACTCGGCATAAAATTATTTTGAGCTTGGCAATTTACTACTACAGGAACAGCTCTAGCAAGCTTTACTTGTTCGAAATAAGAAACCCAGTAAGGCGCAAACACAATGACTTCATCGCCTTCATTGGCCACTGCATCAAGCGCCATCATGATAGCTGACTTGGCGCCCACAGTGCACATAAGCTGGTCTTCATCATAATCAACGCCTTGATCACGCTTAAATTTTTCTTGCATAGCGCTGATAATATTTTTAGTACCGCGAACGGGTGTGTAGTGTACTTTACCAGCATCAATTGATTGCTTAGCAACCGCACTTATAACCGATGGAGTATTAAAATTAGGCTCCCCCGCGCTCAATACCTTAACTTCAACTCCAGCATCTTTAAGCTTTTGGGCAGCTTGCGCCATTCCCAACGTTGCCGATACTTTCATATTTATTATTCGCTCACTGATGCTTAGTTTCGTCATTATCTGCCTCATATATTTTGATGGAGTTTTCTTTTTTCTTGCAAAGCCTTCGCTACAGGAGATGGAACCATTTTTTCAACATCTCCTCCAAGCATAGCCACTTCTTTTACCAAGCGCGATGACAAAAAATATGTCTCGCTGCTGGTCATAAAAAATACTGAATCAACCTGAGAGTTTACATGCCGATTCATAGCCGCCAATTGAAATTCATACTCAAAATCACTTGCGGCTCGCAATCCTCTCACAATAAAGCCGATCTTTTCGTCCTTAGCAAAATCTACCAACAAGCCATCAAAAGTTTTTACTTCGATGCGCTCACTATCAAGACTTTGCCTAATCAGATCTTGACGTTCTTCTATAGTAAACAGTGATGATTTTTCTTGATTTTGCGTAATCGCAATAAGAACGTGATCGAATACAGATAAAGCTCTTTTTACAATATCGATATGTCCATTGGTGATCGGATCAAAACTACCTGGATAAATTGCTTTCTTCATGTGGCATGTGTGATGGCTTGAGAGAATTATGTCAATCCTTCCTTAGAGGCTGTTTTGCAAATAATTTAGCTTAGGTGCTTGTTTTGGTAAGCCTTCAAAAAGTTAGGGGGATGGCTATTGCAGCTTAATAGCTTTGCATTCCATTTTAGCCTCCTAGTTATCTCCAAAATTAGCTCCATTACAGCTAATTTTTATACTAATGAGTGACCCTTTAAAAACTTTGATGTCGAGCTGTATCAATCTGCCCCGTCAACGAAAAATCATTTGTTAAATACTTTCAAAACAGCCTCTTAGCAAAACTGGAACTTTTTTATGTTGAGATTGAGATTGAAAATATCAATCTCAAAAGCAATACCCGAACCTTTAATATGAGTATAAGAAACCTTAAACTCGATAACTTGATCAAACAACTTCACAGGCGATTAATGAAAACTCACGTAGATAAATTTTTTATCGATTCCAAGTTGCCTGACATGTCATGGTTTTTTCTTCCATTGTGCCCCCTTGTCTGTCAGTGGAGATAACGGTCATTTTCCCTGTGGATTCTCTGGGTTGAAAACAGGATGAAGGCAGAACTAATGGCATTCCAAAACGGTCTCGAGGATGAAATCCTTCACAAAATGTGAACTCTTTTTCGAAGCTAAAGCTTGTATTAAGGCCTTCTAAATCAACTAACACTGAAAGTGCAAAATACTCATTGGAAAGATTCTTCATTTCGCTATAGGAAAATTTTAGTTCATTTCCTATTGGGTCAAAATAGGTGAGAGTTGAGTGAACAATTTCATTGTTATCCCAATGCAACTGAATAAGCTCTCCTTCACGCGTGGTGCACTCGTAATCAAGTGTGCCTGAAAAGGCGAAAGTGCAAAATATTGATGAAAACATAAGAACGTATCTAAGCATAAAGCTCTCCTTAACTATGTAAAACTCTAGCAATAAATTTTGATATCAAACTGTTAATTTGTTTGGTCTGTTTTTTTGTTTGACTATGGATTTTTTTTGATAGTAAACAGACTCAAAAAGAGCTTTTCTAAAGTATGAATATTTTTCTAAATAAATATGCGTAATCTTTTCATGTGCAGCAGTTTTTTAAGCTTATTCTTCAGGTGTAACATTAAGCCCACTTAATTCAGTTAAATTCAATTAGAGGCTGTAAAAAAAATCAAATCTCAGGTGGTAAGCCAATTTTCCAATCGTCTGATACATAATCTTGCATTAGCGATGTAGTTCATTGATTCCTGATGCTTTGTATTCTTCTCATAGTTACGCACCAGACGCCTATTTCGATTCAGCCAAGCAAAAGTTCGTTCTACGGCCCAACGAAATATTTGTGGTACAAACCCCTTTTGCCCTTTTAAACGTTCCGCAGTTTCTGTGCTTACGCCTACTCTCAAGTCTGAAGACAAATTCTTATATGCGTTATCTCCAAGAATCTTCGCTAATCTGGGAAACTTCTCGCGCTTATTGAGCTCAGTAACCAATTCCTCGCCGGCAACCCTATCAGATACATTTGCTGCGGTACAAATGCATAGGAGCATCAATCCCATCGTATCAACAACGATGTGGCGCTTTCTTCCATTAATCTTCTTTCCCCCATCCAAACCACGCTCATCTACTCCTGGTTCCGCTGTCTGTGATTGGGAGTCGATGGAAACAAGTGAGGGGCTTGCATCTCTGCCAGCACAGGTTCTGACTATTGCCACGAGAATGCAGTTTAAGACCGCCCACAAACCAGAAACAGACCAGGTGCGAAAATAGTGATAGACAATACCGTGAGGAGGAAAGTCATTGGGTAAACAACGCCACACACAGCCGTTCTTTAAAACATAGAATATGGCATCAACTATGCTCCGAAAGCTATAGACACGACGTCTGCCTCGTTTGGCGTTAGCAGGAAAAAGTGGCTCAATCACTTCCCAGGCACAATCTGACAAACAGGTTTCATACAAGCACGACATGATATTTCCTTTCAAAAAGGTTTTCACGTCATACTTTCGTCACAGCGACATTTATTGAACCAGAATTGCCAAATTGATTTTTTTTACAGTCTCTAACGCTTAGCTTGAGCTTACTCTGGTTTTTTATATTTGATTCTTTTAAATTTATTTTTCTGCATAAATTTGTGCGACAATTTTTTCTAATACACTAGAAAAGCGCATTGCGACTTTAGCATTATTTTCCATAACTTCTTCATGCGTGATTGTGTTTGTGCTTAGACCAGCAGCTTTGTTGGTCAGGCAAGAAATTCCTAAAACTTTTATGCCCATGTGGCGAGCAACAATTGTCTCTAAAACTGTACTCATACCAACAGCATCAGCTCCCATGCTTTTAAACATGCGGATCTCAGCCGGGGTTTCATAAGAAGGGCCGGTAACTGAAATGTAGACACCCTGGTGCATAGTAATTTTTTCTTGTTCAGCAGCTTTAAGAGCATATTCAATAAATCGCGGTTCATAGGCATGACTCATATCAACAAAGCGAGGGCCAAGTTCAGGATTATTGGGCCCAATCAAGGGATTAATACCGCTAAGATTGATATGATCTTTTATAGCCATTAACTGACCAGGCTCGTAGTTATCACCTATCGCTCCAGCAGCATTAGTGAGGATTAAATTTTTTATACCTAAAAGACTAAGAACACGGATAGGATTGGTGATCGTCTTTGCATTATAGCCTTCATAAAAATGAAGACGTCCGCTCATAGCAATTATTGGATGAGAATTGGTAAGCTTTCCCACAATCAGTTCACCACTATGCCCCTCAACAGTCGATGATGAAAAATGAGGAATATTTTTAAATGGAATTACTTTTGCGTAAGAGCTATTTTTTAAATTATCCGCAAAGTGAGAGAGTCCAGAACCAAGAACAACAGCAGTGTGAGGAGATAAATCTTTAATCGCTGTATTGGATACGATAAAATCACGGGCTTCTTTGAAGGCATTGATATCGATCTGCATAATGAATCTCCTTGTAAAATTTTTTGTTGAGACTATGTAAGCAGCCATGCAATGGCTGTAAAAGTTCAAGCATGAGAAATAAAAATTTTTATTTGCCAGAAATTTAGTTAGTTGACAGGCGTTCTTGACATAAAAGCGGCGCTGTCACCGATTGGGGCACAATACTTATAGCGCTTTCAAGCCGAAGTGTTGCCTCTTCAATTCCTTTTTGATCTGCATGCAGAGTGCAGAGAACTTGATCTTTGTCCACGTGATCGCCAATCTTTACATGCATTTCGATTCCGACGCTGGGATTAATTTCATCGGTCAGTTTGGTACGTCCACCGCCAAGCAGTCCAGCAGCAAGACCAACAAAACGGCTATCAATTTCGCAAATATAGCCAGCATTTTTGGACTTGATAACAATTTTTTGTTGAGCGGGACGAAAGTTTTTAGGTTCAATAATGTATTTTGTATCACCACCCTGAGCTTTCACCATCTCAATAAATTTATCGAGCGCACGTCCAGATGAAAGAGATTGTTCAACGAGCTTGCGGCCCTCTTCGAGTGAGGAAGCTTTTTTGGCCAAGAGCAACATTTCTGCTCCGAGCTCAACAGTGAGTTCTTGGCTGTCCTTGGGGCCGCGTCCGTGCAAGATATCTATGCTTTCAATAATCTCTAAAGAGTTTCCAATCATAACTCCCAAAGGTTGATCCATGTTGGTGAGGCATGCCGTAACTTTTTTGCCCATGTGCGCGCCGAGGGCTACCATGGTGGATGCTAGAGTGCGGGATTGCTCAATATCCTTCATAAAAGCACCAGAACCAAATTTTACATCCAAAACCAAACCATCGATGCCTTCGGCCAATTTTTTAGACATGATAGAAGAAGCAATCAGCGGGATTGATTCGACGGTGCCGGTTACATCTCGCAATGCGTAGATCATTTTATCCGCGGGGGCGATATCTTTGGTTTGCCCCATGATGACGCACCCTATTTCTTGCACTTGAGCCTGATATTGTTTACTGCTCAAATTGCAACGGAAGCCTGGGATACTTTCGAGTTTATCAAGTGTCCCTCCCGTGTGTCCGAGGCCGCGCCCTGCGATCATGGGAACTTTTACACCGCATGCAGCAATTGCAGGAGCAAGAGGAATGCTGATTTTATCCCCAACACCACCGGTAGAGTGCTTGTCAATCAGAGCCTGACCTTCTGAAAGGTGAGAAATAACTTCACCAGAATAGAGCATGGCATCGGTGAGATATGAAATCTCTTCTTCATTCATGCCATTGATGCAAACAGCCATCAAAAAAGCTGACATTTGGTAATTGGGGATGTCTCCCTTGACATAGTGCTCGATCAAAAAATTAATTTCTTTTTTTAAAAGTGGGCGCAGATCACGTTTTTTTTGTATTATCTCGATAACTTGCACAATGAAACCTCATAAAAATTAACAGCCTTGTAGAATTTCTTGCGAACGGGATGCACCAATCCTTGTTGCTCCAGCTTTGATCATAGCGAGTGCAGATGAAAAATCTTTAATACCGCCGGAAGCTTTAATGCCAATATGATCAGGTAAAAGGTGTCGCATTAGGGCAATGTCTTGCGCTTGAGCACCAGCTTTATGAAAACCTGTCGATGTTTTAATGAACTGAGCCTTTGATAGAGCGACAATCGTGATTGCAGAAGCAAGTTGCGCTTTGTCGAGCGCGCTTGTTTCAACTATTACTTTAACGGGGATAGGTCCTGCTGCATGCACAACAGCTGTAACGTCTTCGAGAGCTTTGTCGTAGTTTTTTGCAATCAGTGCCTCATAGTCAAGCACCATGTCAATTTCATCGGCACCCAAGCTAACAGCCACACGGGCTTCTTGAGCTTTTTCTTCACAGCTTTTTTGTCCAAAAGGGAAGTCAATGACCGTGATGATCTTGATCGATGATTGAGCCAAGTATTCTTTGGCTATCGGCACCCAGGCGAGCGGGATGCACACGCCAAAAACTTTAAGCCTCAATGCTTCATTAAGGTGTGTCAGGATGCGTTCTTCATTGAGGTCACCAGCAAGAAGGGTATGTTCGATCATAGAAGCAAGTTTTTTCGAAGTAATTTGAGAAGAGGAATTTAAATTAGCCATGTAACACTGAACTTTTTTATAAAGTGATTGCCTAAAGAACGTCCGAATGATTTTAAATTTTATCGAGAGGGTCAATACCGGAGGGTGATCTTCGCTTAAGAGGCTGTAAAAAAAATCAAATCTCAGGTGGTAAGCCAATTTTCCAATCGTCTGATACATAATCTTGCATTAGCGATGTAGTTCATTGATTCCTGATGCTTTGTATTCTTCTCATAGTTACGCACCAGACGCCTATTTCGATTCAGCCAAGCAAAAGTTCGTTCTACGGCCCAACGAAATATTTGTGGTACAAACCCCTTTTGCCCTTTTAAACGTTCCGCAGTTTCTGTGCTTACGCCTACTCTCAAGCCTGAAGACAAATTCTTATATGCGTTATCTCCAAGAATCTTCGCTAATCTGGGAAACTTCTCGCGCTTATTGAGCTCAGTAACCAATTCCTCGCCGGCAACCCTATCAGATACATTTGCTGCGGTACAAATGCATAGGAGCATCAATCCCATCGTATCAACAACGATGTGGCGCTTTCTTCCATTAATCTTCTTTCCCCCATCCAAACCACGCTCATCTACTCCTGGTTCCGCTGTCTGTGATTGGGAGTCGATGGAAACAAGTGAGGGGCTTGCATCTCTGCCAGCACAGGTTCTGACTATTGCCACGAGAATGCAGTTTAAGACCGCCCACAAACCAGAAACAGACCAGGTGCGAAAATAGTGATAGACAATACCGTGAGGAGGAAAGTCATTGGGTAAACAACGCCACACACAGCCGTTCTTTAAAACATAGAATATGGCATCAACTATGCTCCGAAAGCTATAGACACGACGTCTGCCTCGTTTGGCGTTAGCAGGAAAAAGTGGCTCAATCACTTCCCAGGCACAATCTGACAAACAGGTCTCATACAAGCACGACATGATATTTCCTTTCAAAAAGGTTTTCACGTCATACTTTCGTCACAGCGACATTTATTGAACCAGAATTGCCAAATTGATTTTTTTTACAGCCTCTAAGAGACTGTTGTAAATATTTTTAAAGCAGACTCAAATATTTATGCTAAGCGCTATTAATAAAATTATTTTTTGTTTCTCAGCTCTGCCAAGCTTATCCAAAGTTTTGTGGGTAATTTTATTAATCTGCAAAAGGAATTAAATTAAAATGTAATTTTTAAGGATGATGAGAGATGAATTTTATTTATATAGGAAGAGGTTATTGCTCAGCACTTTATTTAAGTTTTGGTAGGAATCATCATGTCTAAAAAAAATTTTTCTAAAGAAATTTTTGCTTACGGTATCCCCATGGAGCATCAGCCAATTAGTTTTTTAAAATTGCTTGGGCCGCATAAATTAAAAATGTTTTTTGGGCTGTTAGCGCTTGTTATTACCAATCTTCTAGCAGTGAGTCTGCCGTCGCTCATCAATAGTGGCATTGAATTGCTTAAAAATAGCGGAGAAAGAAGAGTAACAATTTTATTTTCCAAGTGGATATTTCACGATGTTCTTAGTGTTATCGCTTGTATAATAATTTTGGCGCTCTTTGGAGCAGTTGTCAGAACCTTAAGTCGTATCCTTATTTTTGATGTTGGTCGCATGGTAGAGCGAGACCTTCGTGAAGAAATTATCAAGCATGTTAGCGGGCTTGACGATAATTTTTTTTCTCACTTTTTGGTTGGCGATATACTCAATCATCTTACCAGTGACGTTAATAATATTAGAATGATGGCAGGCTTTGTGCTGCTCAGCATTTTTAACATGCTCATAGTTTTTATTTTTAGTGTGCCACTTTTATTCAAAATTGATATGATTTTGGCCCTGTGTGCCTTATTGCCTTTTCCTCTGGTAATGTTTGCTACCAGACGACTGACCAGACGAGTATTTGAGGCAACCAAAAATTATCAAGCATGTCTTGGTGCGGTAGTAAATCGTGTGCAAGAAAATTTGAGCGGAGCGCATCTTATACGTCTTTTCCATCAACAAGATGCTGAAGCACAGCGTTTTTATACAACAAATAACGATGCCTACGAGGCTGGGGTTAGACTTGCTAAGCTGAGAAATTTAATGTTGCCAACTATGCGATTGATGATCGGTTTTGCTATTGCTCTGGTATTGTTTGTCGGTGGAAATATGATTTTTATGGGACATCTTGGCGTAGGTGATTTGGTAGAAGTTAATGCGCGAATATTACAGCTTACCTGGCCTGCTATGTCTTTAGGTTTTGTTATTTCTATCATGAGCCGAGGCAAAGCCAGTATTGTGCGAATCAACGAAATTCTTAAATCTCGACCCATCATTATTGACGGTTCTGATGAGATAAGTGCCATACATCAAATTCATGTCTCCAACTTAAAATTGAACAAGGAAAATAAAATACCACTCAACTTTAAGCTTCATGCAGGTGAGATGCTAGGTGTTGTTGGGCCGAGTGGCTCTTATAAAACAAGTTTACTTAAAATGCTTTATCGAAGAGTAGTGGTCGATCCTGGGAAAATATTTTATAACCAGCACGACATAATAAATTTGCAGTTAAATTCGATTAGCAAAAATATTTGTGTGGTGGCTCAGGAGCCTTTTTTATTTCATCGAAGCATTAGAGATAATATAAATTTTTTTGCTCCACATGCTTCCGAAGAAGATTTGGTTAAAGTTATTGCGCAGGTCAGTCTTGATAAAGATATAAAAAATTTTAGCCAAGGTTTGGATACCGTCATTGGGGAGCGTGGCGTGACTTTATCTGGGGGCCAGCGACAGCGGGTAGCATTAGCGAGGGCTCTTCTTGCCAATAAATCGCTGTTAATTCTTGACGATGCTCTCTCAGCTGTCGATGCGCAGACAGAAGAGCATATTCTCTCGAGTATAAAAGAAACATTAAAAGATAGAGTGGTGATTGTGGCAACCCATCGTTTGAGTGCAATAAAAGATGCTCAACAAATTTTGGTTTTAGATGCAGGGGATGTGGTGGCTCGGGGAAATCACCAACAATTATTGGAATCAAATATTTTATATCAAGAACTATGGGGAGAAAGGTATGCATGATTTTGATCTGATAAAGAGATTGATTGCCGACCTTAGGCCTTATAAATATTTCCTTACTTTGGGTTTGATTCTCTATGTTCCATTGACGCTTTTAAATGTTTTGCAGCCGGTCATCATAGGTTGGGCTGTGAGCTATGGCATGCTCAATGGTTCATTTGAAAAAATTATTTCTTTTGCATTGCTTTTCTTGCTGGTAGTGGGACTTTTAGCAATTGTTGAGTGGGGACAGGGGTACTTCCTTCAAGTGGTCGGCCAAAGCTTAATTAAGGACTTGCGCCAAAAAGCCTTTAAGAAAGTTCAGCATTTGCAAATGGGCTTTCTAGATAATACTCCGGTGGGAAAAATAATTACCAGGCTTACCAACGATGCCGAGTCTGCTGCAGAATTATTTTCTATGGGTGCCATTCAAATTGTAGGAGATTTGCTATTTTTGGCTGGTACCTTTGTTATGTTGTTTTTTGTTGATTTACATCTGTCATTTTATTCGATGATGATTCTGCCGATTTTATTTTTAGGAATCTACTTTTTTCGCAACTGGACCAAGCGTGCCTTTATATCAGTGCGAGGAGTATTGTCGAATTTAAATGCTTATTTGCAAGAGTACTTATCGGGAATAGCTACAGTGCAGGGGGCGGGTAGACTTCAAGACAGCGCTCATGAATTTAAAAAATTCAATCAAGAGTATTTGGTGGCCAATCGTCAGGCAATTTTATTGGAGTCGGCTATTTATTCTTTTGTAGATGCTTTGAGTTATTGTGCAAGTGCCGCAGTTTTGTGGGGAGCCTTTAATCTCAAGCAAGATAGTGTTCTTGCCATCGGTGTGGTGGTAGCTTTTCTAGAAGCGCTTTCTCGCTTTTTTCAGCCAATTAGAGAGTTGTCTAATCGTTTTGCTGTGTTTCAGAGCGCAATGGTATCGCTTGATCGTATTTACCAATTGTTGGAGTGGCCTGAAGAGGATGATGAGGCCCAAGAACACAAAGCCCACTTTAACTCGGAGATTGAATTTTCTCAGATAAGTTTTGCCTATCAAAATGGTAAAAGAGTTTTGCATAATGTTAATTTAAAAATAAAAAAAGGTGAGCACATTGCTTTGGTTGGGCGCACTGGCGCAGGAAAATCCACCATCATAAAATTATTGAATCGCTTTTATCAGCTGAGTGAAGGTAAAATTTTTATCGATGGCAAAGATTTAAATCACATGTCTTTGAGAGACGTGCGCACACTTATTTCAGTGGTGCCCCAAGAAGTCTTTTTGTTTCAAGGCACCATTAAAGATAATCTCAGCTTTGCCAAAAAAAATGTGAGCGATGAAGAAATATGGCAAGCACTGCATACCGTGCAGCTTGAAGCATTAATTCAAAAACGAGGAGGGCTTTTGGCTGCAGTAGAAGTTCGGGGACTTAACTTTTCAGTAGGTGAGCGTCAACTCTTGGCGTTTGCTCGGGCGCTTATTGCTAATCCGCCCATTATAGTGCTGGATGAGGCGACTGCCAGTATCGATGCGCGTACCGAGTGGCGATTGCAAAAGGCAACCAAAAAACTTCTAGAGGATCGCACAGCGCTGATCATAGCTCATCGTTTGGCTACGGTTATGGATTGTGATCGAATAGTAGTTTTCGATAAAGGACAGATAGCAGAGCAGGGCACTCATCAGCAACTGATAGCCAAAGACGGCATTTACGCCCATTCTCTTCGTTTGCAAAAGTAAAATCAGAAATTATTGAACAGGTTTATCTGGCGCAAAATGCTTCATGATGTTTAGAGCAGCAGACATGATTGAACGAGGAAATGAGTCTTTCTGATAGTGCTTTTTCAGCTCGCGCAGCCTTTCTGTAATATCTTTTTGAACTTCCCCTGCAGGAAATTGTTCAGATAAAAGCAGGTGTTTCTGGTAGTTTTCGAAAGCTTTTTCAGGCGAGTAGACTTCTTCATAATCCTTTCTTAGAAGCTCATAGGTTTGTTCGCCAGAGGCTATGTTTAAGCAGGAATATAGAATAGAAATAAAAAAAATAATTTTCATGAAAATAAATCTCTCCCGTCGACAAACGAGAAATTTTATCAACAAAATTTTTATTTTCAAGTGGACTGGTTAGAAGAGTTAATTTATCTAAAATCAACCAGTATTGGATAGACTCTTGGGTCATGTCCTAAAATTGTTGAAACCTAAATTTTGAGACTAAATTCATATCTGTTAATGAACAATCAGAGCACGATATCGTGCATAGTATCGGACTTAGAGGTAGTTTTAAAAGTGTCTAAACCTAGCACAGAGTTCATATAACCCATAAATTAAGTATGGGTCTTAAATGAGTTACTCAACAGATGTAACCGCTGCAAAATTCAGTCACATAACAGATCTTCTTCTGCCCCGGCTGAACTTGATTTTTTTACGATAGTTGGTGTCGTGGTAAAGATTACGAACGCTATCCCCATATCTCAGAACTTCTCATTAAAATATGTATGATTTGCCTAATGGTGAAAAGATTGGCAACGTTTAAAGGCTTTTAAAACAGCTTCTTAGAGCAGCAGATGCTTCATTTATATCTTTTTCTGAGTCTTGGGCTGGTACAATAACCCACTCTGGGAAAATGATCATGACCATATTTCTGGCATAGCTGACTATCGAATGCCCTCTTCAGATTGCACACTCTAAACCTTTATGCGGGTTTTCTGTTCCATTGCTACTAAAACTCCGCAAAAGATTTCATTCATGAAAGAGCCAAAAGCGACTTTAGACATTCTCAGGTCTTTAAAAATGGGCACTGTTCCACCAGATTTTGAAGAGCCAGCAACTCGCACGATTGAATATGACTGGGAACAAGTTGATGGCATAGCAGAAGAAGCCTTCCCAATGCGGAATATTAGAACCAAAAGGCTTTTATGCTGACTATAAGCTTAAGCACCGCGATTAGATTTATAATGAACCTGCTAGGCTAATCAAAGATAAAAAGAGGGCGGTCCCCACTAAACTAATTATGCTAATGAGGAAACAATGAAAACTTTAGTTGCTTCGTTCTTATTAGGTCTTAGCGCACTCTCACTTCATGCTCATAGAACGGCAGAGGAGATTGTAAATCTTGGCAACTGGTCCGAAAGCGAATTGACCGATTTGTTGAGTCCAGAAAACTATCAAAGCCAAGTGGATGCTTTAAGGGAAAATTTGTATTCTGCACTACAAACAAATAGTGTGAGTGTCTTAAAGCCTGAGATGAACAACCCCAAGGCGCTTTTTAGCCTTTCTTTAAGCTTTGTGATGATAAACCTTGTTCCAATGAAAGATGCAGTAGGCTCTGCTATTTTTGGAGCCATAGACAAGGCACTGACTCCGCTGTTTAATAGAACGAGCCAAGATTTTCAGCCAAAAACCATTGCCAATGAAGCAAAGAGATTATTAAAAAATGCTGTAGCAGCATGCGTAGAATCTGCTCTTCAAACCTTAGGGGTGTATCCTCAATTTTCGAACGAGCAGTATAGAAGAGTTAAAAATCAGCTGTATCAGGTAGTCGCCCTAGCTTATATGAGCGAGACTACTTATTGCGGTTATTTCAACCGTCTCTATAAGTACGCAGATGACCATCTCAATAAAGATCCTCAATTTGGCGTTTCTTATGATCAATTTATAACTATTGTGGGGGACCCGACTTGGAATCAATCATCCTTAAAAGACTTCTGGGAAATTAAAACACTAAAGGCTCTGGTGAATCCATCGCGCTAAGTAGTGCAACACTGCAGTTTAAATCATTTTGATTTAAGTTTCGATTTTGTTTTTTGTTGTCAATTGCGTATTTCTCCACCTTAGCCATATAAAGGTAGTGTTGCAAAAAATCCTGATTTTGTGAGTGAACTCCATTTTTACTACTATTGATGGATGAGAAAACACACTTCATCAGATTTTAAATGGCGGCATTATCAAGGCGAAGCAATCCTTCTTTGCGTACGTTGGTATCTTTGTTACAGGGGCAGTTATCGTGCCCCAGAAGAGATGATGAAAGAGCGTGGTCTAAATGCTGATCATACAACAATCTACCGCTGGGTTCAGCACTATGTTCCCAAGATACAAAAGCTGCCAAGCTGTTTTTAGGCAAGTTATCAAGGTTAGGCAGGAGTGCTGAGCCGCTGACTTTAACTGTTGATCGCCACCCATCATATCCGGCTGCCTTATCTCAACTTCAAAGTGAAGGTAGGTGTCTCAATGTGAAACTTAGGCAAAGCAAATTTAAATAATATTATAGAGCAGGAACACAGAAGGATAAAATGGAAAGCGCGGCATAGCTGGGCTATTTCTCTTACAAGACAGCCGTCAATATAATTCACGGAATTGAAACAATGCATATGCTATTCAATGGTCAGCTCTACCACTTAATGGATAAAAGTTCACTATCAATTAAAAAGTACATCAACAGGCAATTTGGACTAAGTGACCCAATTCTTGAAATGTAATTTAACCTATTGAAGGGCCTCTTTGTACTCTGCCATTGCTTGCAACACTACCTATATTACGGTCTATGGAGCAACAATTTGATTGATTTTAGGCTGATTTTGGGGTGCTCTATAAACGATCATTTAGGTGATAAAGATGTTGATAGGATACATGAGGGTTTCCAAGTCTGATGGCTCACAAAAATTGGATGTGCAAAAAGATGCATTGATAGCAGTAGGAGTAGAAGAGCAAAACATTTACCAAGATGAAGCTTCAGGTAAGCTTGATGAGCGCCTAGGGCTCAATGCAGCAATGAAGGCATTAAGAAGAAACGATGTGCTGGTTGCATGGCGACTTGATAGGCTAGGTCGTTCTTTAAAGCATTTGGTCAATACAGTCCATGAACTAACAGAACGTGGCATTGGTTTTAAAGTTTTGCCAGGACAAGGGGGTACTATAAATACCACCACTACCTCGGGTAAATTGGTGTTTGGTATTTTTTGGGCTGTTAGCGCTTGAGCGTGAGCTTATCTCTGAGCACAGCAAAGCCGGTCTTGATTCAGCTCGCGCTCGTGGAAGAAGAGGAGGAACACCGTTTAGAATGACTCCTGCCAAATTAAGGTATGCTCAAGCTGCTATGGGTAAGACCGATACTAAAGTAGGAGAGCTTTGCAAAGAGCTTTCAATCAGCAGGCAAACTTTGTACAGGCATGTTTCTCCTCAAGGAGAGCTTCGTGGAGATGGGTTGAAGTTATTAGAGCAAAGAAGTTATTAGCTAGGAGCCCACAATGGGAATTATGTCGTAGCCGATTGAGATTTTAGGACCAAATGTTAGGGAAGGGTAGATGGGCATTTTCAAAAAAAGCGGTTTATACTTACTATACTCGGTGCCGCTGAATGACCAAAACGTGAATATCGAAGCCTGTAGCTTCGCCTAACTTAAAATCCATATCAGCTTTAATTGGGCCAAAGCTGCTTTTCTTTACGAAGAATTTTCAAAATTCTTTCCCTGAATTTTTCGGCAATTTGCAATTCTTTTTTTAAACTATCCTGAATTGCGTATTTTATGCCTTCTGGTCCCAAGCGTTTGATAATTTCTTCATTAGTCATGCTCAAATCGTCCAATTCCGTGTAGTTACTTCTTCTAAGTTTCAATTGAGTGTAATAATTATTTGTTTCAATTTTAATTTCATTCTGGAGCAGCTCAATCTCATCCGCAGGTTGTTGGTTCAAAATTCTTTTCTCTAACAGGTTATTCAAAGTATGAACCGCTACGTTAGCTTCTATCAAGGTAGATGCATCCTGAACGTATTTCTCTAGGGTGAGGAAAAACTGTTTTTTTAGATCGTCATCATGCTTCGATTCAAGCTCTTGAATCACATTGTTAAACAACTTTAAGTGTTCCATACCGCGACTGTTTTCAGTCACTTCTTCAAGGTCTCTAAGAAAAGCCTTTGCATTTTCATTATTTATTTCCGCATCTAGTAGGGCACGTTTGTTTTGTATCTGCAAATGTAAACATTGATCCTTGGCAATATCACTCAAGACGGAAATCAGTGGTACTAGATCTTGTTCTTTAATCATGTGCGAGAGAGTTTCTCTTCTATGCATGCATGCTGCCCTATTTAAATCTTTGGCCAATTTACTCAGTATTTCGTTGACGTTTACTTTCATCGTTTTAGTGTGTGGACTGTCTTCATTCAGTGCAGTTTCGTTATCAAACTTGTCTTCCTTGGGATTATGATCTGTTTTATTCTTTGTCGAGGTAACCTGCTGACTATCTTTTTGGGAATGACTGTCCTTATCTCGATTCCAAAAAATGACAATTATTAACAATATGAATGTAGCAACCGGGATAAAGAAAAATTTACGCATTGTGTTTGTTCCCTAACATGGTTCTTTATTTGCCACTTTCTTTTTGCCGTCATGGTTTGGCAAGAGTTTCGAGAATTCTTTTCGGAGCACCGATAATTAAGTGATCCTCCCCCGACTTTTCGGACAGTAATATACGAGGAAAGCTGTAGCCATAAAGGAAGAAGAAATGAAAAGGCGATTCAAGGGTTATACTCCGGAGTTTCGAGAAAAAGCTAGGTTGGTAGTGTCGCAAAATTGAAGGGGGGGCTAGAAAAATTGTGGTCGTGTCCAGAAAATGTTGAAATCATAGAGTGAGGCCAAATTCACAGTGCGTGATGGATCACTTTCGCGCTCAAGCATAGCTATATATTTATGGACTGAAGGCTAGCTTTTTTACATTCTGCCGATTGCCAACGATAACCTTGCTTTTCGTTGTGGGTGTAACCAAACGTAACTATCGTTTCAGTATCTCCACACGCAGGGCAGCGCACCTGTATTAGGACAGCCATTATTTCCTCAACAGATTGTGGGTTCAATTTGTTGTCGAGGTCACGTAAAAATTTTGGCTCAACATTTTCTTGGTACTACCGGTCAACTTTTAGTCTAGCTGACTATGAAAGTGCGCTGAGTACAAACTGTTATCAATCACTTAAAAAGTTTGTATCGGAATTTAAGGAATTATTTAATAACGCTTGCGAAGAAGCGAAGAAATTGTAAGCAAATTCTTTCCCACTTAATACTCGTTCAACACTTAAGGGTTCGGGCTCTGTATTGCAATAAATTAATTTAATTATAAAATTGCATAAAAAAATTTATGGGGTATTTAACATGATAAATACTGACAAATCAGAGTCGAATAAATCAATTGAATATATCAATAATTTAGATTTTTCTAATATCATCGAAAAATTAGTTCACCAAATGGGATGGCAAAAAGAACATGCTCTGCAAACCTGCCAGCTTTACCGTAACTACTTAATTCTAAAGAAAAAATTTGACCATCTATACGAGTTACCCCCATCGGAAGACATAGATGAGTTTTGGCACATGCATATTCTCGATACTAAGGCATATCAAAAAGATTGCGATATTATTTTTGGGTACTACCTAGAACATTATCCCTATTTAGGAATCGATAATAAAACGGACTTGAATGATTTGAGCAGTGCTTTTGATAGGACTCAAGAATTATATGAAAAAGAATTTGGCGAAGGGCCTATACCAAAAGTGCGTAGTTTTTTGGCAAAATTAAAAGCCTTTGTCAAAAGCGAATATAACAAAGCTTAATATCCCTAATTTAAAGCGATAAAATAAAAGCAAAACAAATAAAAAATGCTGAAATTACAAGAATCATACTGTCTCCATTGATTATTTTTTTTACTGTTTTATCCACATAAGTCAACTGAGGATTTTATACTTATTTTTTTATAATTTTATTATCTGAAGTAAACTTAGTTTGCGAATTAACCATTGGAATCCTAGCAAGCTATGAACGACTCCTCATCAGAAATCAACAAAAAAGACTCACTACGCATTAGCGTTCATATACCAGAAGTGAAGGTACTTGCTGATAGTTTAGAAAAATCAGCTGATAAATTTACCAAGAAAAAGAGGTACATTATCATTAAAGCCTTAGGTATCTCTACGGCGGTCTTTGCGGGGATATTTGGATATCTTCTTCAGATAAACACCGAATATGACAACAAGCAAGCGGCAACAATTCGCAAAAAAATTGAAGATAAAAGATTTTGGGTTCAAAAGATTGATATTGCCATAATGGAACTAAGAAAAACTACTGAACTTATTAAACAATCATGCCGAAGTAAAAAGCCAATAAGTATGGAAGAACAAAAAAAAGAAAGAACTCTGGCTCGAATAGAGTTTATTAAGTCTTTTAGTGGAATTTTGCAATATTTTGATAAAGAAGTACTAAATCTGTGCCTTCAAATAACTTCTATGGAGGAAAGTGTACCGGATATTTGTGTAGAGAACGTGCTTCAAGATAATAAGTTTCAAGCACTTATGGTTGAAGTCAATAAAAAAATGGAAAGTTCTATAGAGATTGACCAAGCAGAGTTGGCCAATCTCCATCGCGGAGTATTAAGTAATATACTGAAAGTACTCTAACACCACTATAAAAACTTAAAATTTTCCTGCGCCGCACATAGCCGCACCGCTTTTCTTAGAAAAAAACAAACGAGCAATCTTTTTAACCAATTTCATATCAATTCTCCGAAATTTTAAATCACCAATAAGTTATAATCTTGTTTGGCTTAACATGGTTTATATGGCGAAAAAAGCAGTTGTAAATAGGTTTTAAAATTTATTAAATAGAAAAATTTTTACATAAAAATAAATCAATTTATACAAAACAAAACCCGCTCTATTCCAAATGGCTTTAGGAGCTGCTTTAGTTTCAGCAATACATTGTCATGGTGCTTATTAATAACGTAAGCCAGGACTTCGCCAGTCTCGTGAGATATGGCATGCCACAGCCATCTTTGATTAATCTTATTTTGGATAAAACTCAATCGGTGAATAAATGGGAAGGGAAATTTTTTTCAACAATTTTTGGGTGCGACCGACTCTTGTCTAATACGAAATACTCCCCTATTGCAAATATCTGAGAATTTTATATTATACTTAATATTGTAAATATTTTTGGTAATTCTATGTACAACTATTTGTTTTTATTGATATTTTCCTGCGGAGTATGGGCAGGAGATTCTTCGTCAGAAGATTCCTTCTCATCAGAAGATTCCTTTTCATCAGAAGATCTCTCATATGATTCAGATTCAGATTCAGATTCAGATTCAGATTCTCTAAGCAAAGACTCTATCTCCGATGACGAATTTAAAAAAATTATGAATAAATTGAAAGGAGGTGCTCTAAGTGTCGGTCAGTTAAATGAACTGCAATCCGCTCTTGCTAGAAGTTATCCACCTCAGAGTAGCAATGGAGAAGCTCCAGCAAAGAAGATTGTTAAAATGTTTGAGCTTCCCAGGGGAGCACGTGTTTATGTCCTTAAAGGTGGAAAGTTATTAGAGAAGAAGAAATGGAACCCAAGGAAGGGCAAGTTTATAGTTTCGCCAAGCAAAGCTATGCAAGTTGTCTACGGCCACTTTGCTGTAGAAAAATATGGTGATAATTATATAGAAATTTCGGACAGAGTAGATGTTAATGATGTTATTAATAAATTAAATATAGCAGCATCTTCCAAGCTTGCTAAAGAAGATCTGTACAGGGTATTGCTCGAAACAGAACTTCAGTTGAGAAAGATTTTTAAAGATAAGCCTTCCGTATTGCGCTCTATCATCTACGTTGGTCTGGCTGAAGATATTCGTCACCGTAGTTATGGTCACGGAAGCGACATTGTTCACTCTCAAGGCCAAAAATTGGCCAGCAAAAAAGTCCATAATGAGGTCAATATTTTGGAATCTGGCAAAAATATTCGTATGAGCTATTTGGTGAAAAATATTCCCCAAAATCAATTAGCGGTTTTTGAAGCTTTGCTTGCAAAGTTGACTTTTGCATTTGATTTTGGCGCGAGTGCAGAAATCGCCGATGAGCAAAGTTGGCAAATTATCAATAATTATTGGCAAGATTCCCGAAGAGAGTTTGCTCTTGAACGTGCCGGTTTTGATAACGAAATTGAAAAGATGAGAGTTAGTATCAGAAATGAAATTATTAATGGTTCTACGACAAGCTTGGTTCAATAAGAAAATTTTGTCTTTTGAGTCAAGCTCGTAAAATTTTCGGACTAAAATTTTATTTCTCAAGCTCAGTATCCTGAGCTTTTTTATTTTCTGAATCATAAATTGCTGATAGAGCCTCAAGATATTCCCGAGCTTTATTTTCTTGGAATTGAGGTTCTTGTGGATGGTATTCAAGGCAGCAATGTTTGTCATAACCCCATGGAACCAAACAGCCCAGTACGCACTGAGCGAGAGTGCAAGGTATAAGAGCAGTCCAATAACAGCATTCTTGATCGTCTTTTCTGCTGCAAAATGTCTTACTAAAGCGCCCACTAAACGAACCATCACGGCTACAATCCATAAAATCTGGCCTGTAGAGGGAAAGGTCTGAAGGGTGGGTATAAAAATGGGATTTTGTTCTTCCCTCAACGCATTTTGCATCGTGATAAGATTGAGATAGTTTTGAATGTAGCTTGAGAATTGCCCCAAATGTATAGGGATTAATTTTTTCTGCTGTAAGCTCTCTAGTTATTAGCTGATCAATTTTTGATATTTCATCCCCAAGTCCCCCCTCTTTAGGAACAGAGGTATAGGTTGTTTTAGCAGACTGTCCTCCATAAAGAGCATGGGTAGATAAAATAAATATGAGAAATATCGGATAGTTAGAAAACAATGCCTTCATGTTTTACTCCCTACTTTTTGATGATGATCACTCGTGTAGACGAGCACGCTCGATTGAGCGAGACCTGTCCAAATATTCTTTCCATCAAAAAAAGGAGACTTTCCCATAAAGATGGGTGAGACTAAATGGCCTTATCTGATGGCCAAGTTTTAGAGACTGTCTTGAAAATAATTTTTCTCTAAGCTGAGAAAGCATTTTTGTTCACTATCACATGTCATTTTGACCATTATCCTTGTCATCCCCTAATTGATGGCCTTTTTCGGTTTATTTATGTGTTAATAACAATGTTTTTAATGTTATTGATTTGTTTGTTTGTTATATATGCGAAAGTGCTTAATTTGAGTGCTAGTTTATGTGTGTAATTGCGTAATTAATTGCGTGTTTATAAAGTCTGGAGGAATTTATTATGAGAATTTTATGTGGTGCGTTTCTTATGCTTCTAGTTTCTTTTAATACTTTTGCTGGCAGAAGCCTGAACGAGATAAAACAGGTTTTGAACTCTGCTAATACGGCAACATTTTCCAAAGAAAATCTTATGGTGGCAAGAATCTCCTCTGAAGATGAAGGCAAATGGAGGCAGGCTTTGGCTGGGACTAAGGAATTTGTGATAGAAAATCGCAAAATAGTTCCTCTTACCACTCCTATGGAGAATTACTTGGATCCTGTTTTTGCTGCCACTAATAGTGTTATTAATACCTTGAATGATGTCTATTATAATTGCATTAAAAATGCCGTTAAGAATAATAGTAAAAGGGATTCTGGTCTTAATTTCTTAAGCAATGAAGTTACCAGCTTTGATGAACAGGTAGATTCATCAAAGTTAAGTAAGACCTGCATTTCAACTAAAATAGCCAAACTCGATGCAACTAGATCAGAGCTTTCAAACTCGTTTGAAAATTTAAAAAGTAAAACAGTGATTTTATCATCTGAGGATGCGAGAGAGGCAATATATCTTGCCAACTTTATTCTGAGAACCGTTATCGATAAAATTAAGAGGGACGCACAGAAATTGTACGAAGCTGCCAATCTATAAAATCAGCGTACACAACTTGATAAATGATCATTGAGAGCAGGGGGCTCGGTGCTTTTGAGTCTCTTGTTTTTTGTATTTAGAATATTTATGAGCGTGTTGTTTTCCTATCTGCGTAAAAAAAGCAAAAGATGCGGCGGTAAAGCGCTTAGAGCCCAAGACTACTATCCTGGTGCAGTTACATTCATACAGATATTCGCTACCTGAGTGCTCTTGGTGAACAATCAGGTAAACCACTTTTAAGATTAATTGCTTCTGAGCAAATCAAAGAAGAAACTCCTGATCGCACAGTGATGGGTTTCAATCTCCATGCATCGGTAGCAATAGAGGCCACTGATAGGGTAGGGCTAGGTATATGGGTCGTCCTCCCTTATTATCTGAGCGGCTAAAAGTAGCCCCCGATGGGCAAAATCTGTTGCTGACGCTCAAAAGCCCATGGCGTAATGGAACGACGACCATTTTATTAACGCCGTTTGAGCTAATAGAACGTTTGGTGGCACTCATTCCCTATCCGCGCAAGAATTTAATCAGATACCACGGTTTTTTTGCCCCAAACGCGGAATTGAGAGAAGAAATAATTTCAGGTTTTGTTTCCCATCAAGGCCACGATTCCAAAAAGCCCGGCCGTCCAAATTTTGCCCAATTGATGGCCAGGGTGTTCGACATAGACGTACTGTTTTGCCCTCGATGTCATTCTAAAATGCAACTGATCTCATTGGTAACCGAACCACAAGCGATCAAAGATATTTTGCGATCGCTTAAGATGGGCACCGCTCCGCCTGATAGAGAAGAGCCATCGATGTATTCGATTGTTTATGAAAACGATGGCATAAATCTTGTGGATGACATATCCCAGATTGAATTTGTAGATTAAGCCTTTTATACCTCAATCGTAGTGCAGTATAGGATAGGCTTAGCGAGCGATAGCCTTATTCAAATGCCGCCAATCAAGATAGTTTTTGGCTTTGAACCTGGTTTTTGAGCAGGCCCAAGAACCCATAAAAGAAATTATGAAAACTCTTAAGATTAGTAATGCTGTTTTGGGTCCAAATGTTAGGGAAGGGCAGGTTGGTATTTTCAAAAAAAGGCTTTTTTATTACCTATACTCTATAGCCTGAGCTAAGCATGTGCCTCATGGGCACATGCATTAAACCGTTCGTGTGGAAAAGTTTTGTAAAGTTAAGAGATGTTTGTGTTGCGTACTTTTTTAACTTATCTGCGTAACCTGCGGCGGAATTTATCTAATATTGCCGACTCTAACGTCCCAAATACCTGCCGACCCCATAGAAAGGCGCTCACTAGGATAAAGGCAATTGTGAGTACTATGTTCTCGCGGGTATACATGTATAACACCCTCTTTATCTCGTATGAGAACCGATCCGTTACCGAGTGTTAAGGGGTATGGTGCTACCAGCCTTTGAGCGAATCCATTTACTACTACTTCCTCATGGTCCTCATTAGTTACTAATGCATTACTTATTTTGCGGGATTCGCCTTTTTTCAAATGGTATTCATCGCCGCTATAGGTATAAAACGCAAAAATTTTTCCGCTGTATCTGCCAATAGTCACGAACCTTCCGGATGCACGCGAATTCTCAACTGTTATAACCTCATCATCTTCAACCCATAATCTTTTACCATTAACAATCGCATTTGCCTTTTTGTATACAGCAGCGGCCAAGTCTCGCCTATGAG
Source organism: Myxococcales bacterium (assembly GCA_023898405.1). Lineage (NCBI taxonomy): Bacteria > Pseudomonadati > Myxococcota > Myxococcia > Myxococcales > Myxococcales bacterium. The sequence goes on along the minus strand of CP060221.1, from coordinate 361,007 downwards.
CATCTAACAACTTTGCTCTATCACTCTCACTAAGAAAGTCTAAGCTCCGTATACTTCTTTCAGGCACCTCGGACTTTTTTGGCCAAGTCTTGCTCTCTTCAGCTGCCTCTTGAGGGTCGATATTGAATTTCTCGCAACATCGCAAAAATTTTTCTCGGTACATTCCTCCTTCGCTTTTTAAAGCCGAAATTATTTGCGTCATTTCTTCTCTATGAAAACTAAATTTTTGTTCTTCAGGAATGAAGTTAAAAAGGCTTGAAACCTCAATCTCAACCATTTGATTAATACTCAACAATGACGAGCAAACATCATTTGAAGACGAATCTATTTTAACGCGTTTTTCCTTTAGGTAAGCCAGGATTTCTGAACGGTAACTACGGTCTTTAAAATTCTCACAAATAATTCTTATGTGTTCCCATCTCAGTTGGCCGAAGCTCTCTTCACTTAAAACCGATTGGGCAAACAATCTTGCATTACGTTGGGATTCAAATAGTTTTAACAGATAGAGCAGTTGTTCAAATTCCAATTTTTCGCTCAATCTTTTTGCATATTTTCCCGAAACTTCCCCATCTTTAGTTGCTTGGACAATGATTTCAAGTTGATGACTTCGAAGATTCTTTACAAATTTATCTATTATTTCTAACGACGATTTCGCATCATACGCATGGGTTTCTAATTCAACGATGAGATAGAGATGGTCTGAGTCATTAGATTCATCTATTTTTTTCGACTCGATGAGTAAAGTCAGGACCCTCCTTCGATCAGACGCAGAATCAATTTCTTTCAAAATCAAATGAACATCTTTCCAAGTAACAGTGTTAACGGAACCTAAGGCAAAATTTATACAAGTAACACGTTCGTAATATCCACCGCTCTTAAAAGTTTCATTACCTAGGAGAGCTTCGGACAAACTGTTTTGACCTAGACACGGCAGCACAAACAACATCGCTGCGAACAAAAATAATTTTCTCATTTTTCTCTCTTCGTTTTATGGGCAACAAAGCTAAACGTGGAGGCGCGCCAAAAAATGGCGTGCAAAAATTTTCCAACGAACTTGGCTAGGGCGTGTATCAGGATAATTAAAAGCCATCAATATGAACTACTTACGTAGGTGATGTTAGCTGACATAGATGGCGCGCTTCGCGCGGCAAATTATCACAACAAAAAAAGCGTGGGTAGATTATGAACTTATGAGCACGATTCCAGGTCTTTTTGTGCTCGAGGAAGCAAACTTTAGTGACCACGGTGCGAATCGCCTTGGAGCCAGCGCGCTTATGCAAGGCCTTGCTGATGGCTATTTTGTGCTACCTTATACCATTTGCCGCTACTTAAACGAAGTGCGTCCAGTAAAGGATGATCCCCAAGGTCCTAAAGCTCGAGAAACTCAACAAGCAACAGAAGCACGCATCGCACAATTATTTTCTATCAAAGGTACTCATTCTCCAGATAGTTTTCATCGGCGATTAGGAAAAATTATTTGGGATTACTGTGGCATGGGTCGTAATGAAGCTGGATTAAAAAAAGCGCTTCGTGTTGCAGATTTTCTCGAATTTGCAGAAGTTATGTGCCATGACGCACTGACACGTAAAGAATCATGTGGTGGACATTTTCGCGAGGAATATCAAACACCTGATGGTGAAGTACTGCGCAATGATCAAGATTTTTGCCATGTTGCCGCATGGGCGTATAAAGGCGACGGACAACAACCAGAACTTTATAAAGAACCTCTTAATTTTACGAGCATAGAGCTTCAACAAAGGAGCTACAAATGAAAAGTTTTAACGTTACCCTTAAAATTTGGCGCCAGGCCTCAAAAAATGACAAAGGTGAGTTTGTTACACTTGAAGCAGAAGTATCTCCTGATATGTCATTTTTAGAAATGCTTGATGGCGTAAACGAAACACTGATTAGCGAAGGAAAAGAGCCCGTTGCTTTTGAGTCCGATTGCCGAGAAGGTATTTGCGGAGCATGTTCTTTGGTCATTAACGGTATACCTCATGGTCCAAGTCCGGGTACTACAACATGCCAACTACATATGCGCTCATTTAAAGCCGGCGACACAATTACAGTTGAGCCATTTCGTGCTCAAGCATTTCCTACCGTAAAAGATCTTGTTGTTGAGCGCAGTGCTTTTGATCGCATTATTCAGGCGGGTGGTTTTATATCAGCCAATACTGGTGGTGCTCAAGACGCTAATAGTATCCTTGTTAGTCAAAAAATAGCAGAAAAAGCATTTGATGCAGCGGCATGCATAGGTTGCGGTGCCTGTGTCGCTGCATGCAAAAATGCTTCAGCCATGTTATTTGTGAGTGCCAAAGTAAGCCACCTAGCTCATTTGCCCCAGGGACATCCCGAACGCAAGGATCGTGTTGAAAATATGATTATGACTATGGAGCAAGAACAATTTGGTTCATGTACCAATACGCTTGAATGCGAAGCCGTCTGTCCAAAAGAAATCAATACAGAAGTCATAGGTAAACTGAATCAAGAGCTTATGAAAGCTATGGTAAGCGGCAAATAATCTTTGATGGATGAACTACATCCATCTAACCGCTCTGTAGCAACTACCACAAATGGCTTCCAATTCCCATATGCGTTCATTGAGTCTTCTTAGATATTTTAATCATCCAAAATTTGCTATATTTACAAGTAGATTATTACATATATTTACAACGTTATTCCCAAATAATTCATGCGTTAGACTACATCTCAAAACGAAGTAAGATCACTTTGCACCAGCTCACCTGGTTGCAGGAAAAAGTTGTGGGAAAATATGGCTTGTCTACTGCATTAAAAACAATTTTATGATAATCTAATGAACAATTAAATTTTTTGGTTACGCATTAATAATTTGCACTGATCATCAATTTTAGTTCAAACTTTTTAAATTTTATTTATGAGCAATTACCATGATAAGAATTATTTTTCCTTTTTTATTGTTTTCAACTTTTTTCCAGGTTCAGCTAGCATTTAGTGGAGATTACAATGGCGAGATGGTGGACAATGTTTCTGTTTATACAGAGAAATTTTTAAGACTCATTTTTGAAAATCTAAATGTAGCAAAAAATACAGAGCTCAGCGACGAAGATAAAGTTAAAAATAATCAATCAATCAATCAAGAAATATTTAGCCTACTAAACGGCCTTGACCGTGAAGCAAGAGAGTCAGTAGTCAATGTGGAGTTTCTAGAAATTAGTGAAGACGAGAAGAAGTCAGACACTATAAGGACACCGATTCAATATGCGTTATTAGCCAAAAACATGGAGTTAGTTTCACGATTGGCCGATGAAGGTGCTGATATGTTTTGTATTCCCAAAAATGGGAATTCATTATTTCATTTGGCATTAATAGACTTGGATATATTAAAAAAACTCATAGAAATTGTTAAAGAGAAAAAGGTGGTAGACCAAATTAGGGATCGCCATGCAAAGGTGATTATGTATGCAATTTATGAAAAAAAATTTGATCACTTAAAATTCTTAATGTCTGAAGGAAACCCATTCCATAAATTTGTTAACAGCACCGAATTGGGTCTTTCGCCGTTGCATATTGCTGTTGGAGAAGGTCACTCGGAAGCCGTCAGAATTTTGCTGGAGGCGGGAGCGAATGTTTTTCTTAAGGCAGGAAAGGATGAAGTTCAGCCAATTCATGTTGCAGCCGCTCATGGAGATGTTAATAGTTATTCACTTATAGAAAAACAAATAGAAGTTGAGATGGAAAAAAAAGGCGAAGCAAACAAAGAAAAGTTTTTTGCTCCGCTGACAAAAGAGTCTTTTATGACTCCAGCGCACTTTGCAGCATTTAGAGGGAATGCAAAAATTTTGCGCCTTCTATTAAATAAAACCTGCGTTAATCTTAATTGGCAAAATATGTCAGGAATGACGCCGCTTCATTTCGCGGTTAGCAAGAGCCATACGAAGTGTGTTAAGGCTATTCTTGTTCATCAACCCGATCTTTTTGTAAAAGATAGTATGTATAATGATGTTATTGATTATGCTGGCCATAAAAACACATATGGTTGCGGCGCACTGCTTGTGAATTATATAAATTCTTTTCACGATGAAATAAAAAATACGTATAGGAATCTCAATCTGCTTGAGGTGAAAATGTGGTGGTTGGTTTCATCGATTATCGATCGAGAAGAGCAGGATGAGGAGGTAACTAAGATAGTTGTTCACACCAATCCAACATTTAATGAGTTCATAGAAGATCTAAAAAAAATTCGAGAAGAACTTTTCAGGACTGCAAAGTTGGTTAAAGATCTTAACGGCGAAAAAAAGTGGCATAAGTTTAAACTTCCGTACTTGGAATTCAAATCAGAAGAAGGGGATTCTTATGGACCGGCGATTTTTAGAGATTACTTAAACAAAGGCGCCAAATTAATTTTTGACAATGAAAAGGATATTTTTTTGAGCGCCGATGGTGGAACAAGTTATGGGTTTGCTCACCGTGACGGAGAGATTTCCAAGGACTCCGAAATAATAGAGCTCATAGGAGTTTTTACGGCTCTAGCAATTCTTTATCATCCTGCTCACTTACCTTTTGCTCCGTATGTATATAAATCCGTTGCTGGAGAAAAGCTTTCTGTAGAAGATTTCATTGATGAGAGTGTTTATAATCGGTTGATTGAGTTTGAGAAGCTTACTAGTGAAGAGCTTGAGGAAATGCAAATTCCAGTTGAGTGGCGCATTCAGCTCAGTCGAGGCGAAAACGGCATTAAAGACGTTGTTCTGGTTGAGTCAGCGGAATTTCTTACCAAAGAAAACTTTCCAATTTATAAGAGGAACCTCACGAGACTCTTGATGAGCGGAGGAAACAGGTTTGAGCTTATTAAGGCGTTTAAAAAAGGGTTTTATACACTGATTCCGAAATTCTTTTTAAAGACCAATTTGAAAGAGTTAAATAGCAACTTATTTTCGTCTAAGGAACTTGTAGATATTATTGCTGAGTTGCCAATTGATGCTGATGAGTGGAAAAAATATACCGAGTATGAATCAGATGGAGTGGAGGGGTCCTTGCAAGTGCAGTGGTTTTGGAACTTTGTTCGCAGGAGCGACAATGATACTCGAAAAAAGTTATTACAATTCTGCACTGGTTCGGCGCGTCTTTATATTGGGGGCTTCAAGAGCATGAAGTTAAGCGGAACACCATTTTCTATTGAACTTGCGCGAGATAAAGAAATGGTGTTTCCACAGGTTCGTGCATGCTTTTATGAACTAGTTCTCCCTCAGGTTGAGGATGAAGAAACGTTTTATAAAAATATTTCCTTCGCTATTGAAAATTGTGAAGAATTTTCATTTATTTAATACAAATTTAGTCGCACTCTGCGAGTGCGCTTTTAGCTAGAGAGGGGCTTAAATCCGTAGTGCAGTATAGGATAGGCTTAGCGAGCGATAGCCTTATTCAAATGCCGCCAATCAAGATAGTTATTGGCTTTGCACCTGGTTTTTGAGTGGGCCCAAGAGCCCATAAAATAGCCTTATCAACTATGATTTTGGAAAAAATTTTCTTTAATCCTCGCATTTAAGATGACGATGATTTTACGCATAATCGCGACCAATGCGACTATTGGTTTTTTTCCTTTATGATTCGCACGCTATAGAATCGAAGTCTGCCATTTTTTAAATCTGCAGGAGAAATAGGCTCTATTACTTCCCAGGCTGCATCTGATAGGCAGGTTTCACACAAGCGTGACATGGTATTTCCCCTCGAAAAAATCTCATGTCATACTTTCAATTCTCGACGTTATTTTTGGAACCTATTTATCCTAAAAGACTTTTTTTACAGCCTCTTAAGTATCGCTTTGGGTCTATTAATAAAAACTCAACAAGGTATTGCTATTTTAAAAAGAATTTTTCTTTACCCGCGTCCGCTAAGCTACCTATTTCTGGACGTTGAGGTATTTGTTGTGCCCCCTAAACGAGAAGTCTAAATATGTTAAAAAATATAAATTTATTTTGTTTTTTGTTTGCATATTTTGCATGCCAAACATTAGCGTTTTCATCTGACAACATTGAAAAGATTGTGGCAATTGGACATAGAATTCTCGAAAGAGAACCCTCGACCAACGACCATATTCCTGAGTTTTTGCCTTTTATGGAAAATAATTTGGCAATTTTTGCCAAGCATATCAAAGAAAACAGACTTGACGAAACAGTGCTGGAGATTTTGCAGGCTGAGTTTTCTCAACGAGTGGCGAGTATGACTGTTAACTATAAATGGTGGTTTACGGCCCATTATCGAATGGCCATCGCTCTCACCAAGCCAGAAGATAGGCAAACATTTGCTGGAGGTAAAGAGTCTTTACTTTTGAAAGCTCTCTATGAGAAGAAGCTATACAAAACCCACGAAGAGTTTGAGGCAGCTATAAATATTGTGAAAGATCAGTTTCTCGCCCCACTGAAAAATCATCCAGATTTTGAAAAAGGCATAAGAGTGGGGATGAAGGTCTATATAGATGCCATATCTAAAGACGAAGAGTTAAATGAAAATCAAATTAAAAAACATGAAGAAACATTTAGAGAATTGATTGACTGCATTATTCTTGGCAAACAAGGGTTTAATGCTTACTTAATTTCAACCTATTCGAAAGAAACTATTCTAAAAAGCATTCCCCAACTATTGTGGCCAACATTTAATGGAAATTTGAGTATCGGCGATATCAATCGAACGATAGGAAGTAGTATTCATCTCGTTGGTTTGAGTGCAGCCACAATTTTTGCTGACGGGTTTTTAATGCATCCCGACCACTTTTTCACCCATGATCTTGTTCACTTTCATAACTTTATTGTTGCGTTAAATAAAAGCGATTCATCTATGACTGCTCTTAAAGACAGATTAATTGAGAAAAAATATCTAGCAGTCTCTGGCTTTAAAAGCAGGCCAGACTCCATAAGTGAAAAATGTTTTTGTGAAGCTGAATTTATTTATTTTCTCATTCACCACGAAATGTCGATTGCAGAAACGTTCTGCAATCCGATCGAAGCGCTAGAAGATCAAGAGGTTATCATAAACAATTTACGTCTAACTTCAGGTGACCCCCAAACGCCAACATTTATATCTTTTATTGAAGGGTTAAATAACGCCAACTATCTTCTACCGATTGCCCCTAAAAAAGATAAAGACAGTCCATACACTGGTGAAGACATAAAACAATGGATTCACTCATATAACAAAGTAATTAAACTTTCTGAGGGAACTGATCGAGTGTCAAAACTCGCTAAAGAGGACACCATTTTCGAGGACAAACAACTTTAATCAGCTGTAAATTCTAGGCAGCCTCTGATTACCACCTGACCATTGCTTATGGGGCTTATAATAAGCATAAAAGCCAAATTCACCTTTAGCCCCATGTACAAGGAGTATAGGTAATATACACTGTTTTTTTGAAAATGACTTTCTACCCTCCCCTAACATTTGGACCCAAAACCTCGATCTGCTACTCAAAAAGTTGACCAAATCACTTTTATTGGATCCTGGGCTCACGACAATACCAAGGCTCAAGACCAAAAAGTATCTTGATTGCCTGTATTGTAATAAAGTTTTCGCTTATAAAGCCCTCATTACTGCACTGGTGAGAATTTAACCAACAATGTAATGCTCCCTATTTATATACTCATAATATTTTAATACAGGGTTACATAATTCATGTATTAATCATCGACTTTTTTTGCTTAGGTAATACTTCATTTCCTATTCAGACCGCATAATTAAATTTTTGATTGGTGCCACTGGAAATTGTTTTAAATTTTTATAAACGATAGCGGGCATAGTTAAGCTGTAAGGATCATTGTTTATGTTTGATCGCTCTAGAAGAAATTTGTCAAATCTACTTCTATGGTTTTTCTGTATCGGCGCGTACATGCCAACAACCCAGCTTTCAGGTTTGGCTAGGCGCTCTATTCCACCATGTTCTCGCAAGCTTTCTTCTAGAAATTGCCATCGAGCGGGGGCAAATTCTGGCTCAAACCTTCCTAAATTTTTTCTTTCTATAACTGTTCGCCAAATTTCGGCCTTTCTATTTTTAAATTCTGATAAGCTCAAAACAAGCATGCCGCCATAAGTAAGGCCGGCATAGGTATCGTCCCCCACAGGCACAAGATACATCCCACACAACATCTTTATATTATAAGAGCTTAGTACCTGATAAATCTCTACTGAAGGATACAGGTATTCATTGCCAACTACCGTGTTTAGAAATGTCTCTGCTGACGTTTCATCTAACGTTTTCATTTTTAGGCAGGTGCTCAATAGTTTTTTTCTAAAATCTCTTTCTATTGTGGCAAATCCCAAGACCTTAGCCGCCCAGCTGCAACCTGAGACAACGTAAGGTTGGTTGTTTAATAGCAAGGAAACTGAACCTTCTTGCAGGTAACCTAACGTGTCTATTTCCATTAGGTTGCATTCTTCATCTCCAATCGGCAGGCGAATCTTTAAAATATTATTGAATTCATCAACAATATTTCTTACGAGATCTGGGTTTCGGTGGTTAGGGATTTCACATGTCAGCTTATAAACCAGTTCAGCTTCATCTTCAGCATCATCTATGTTAGTTGAAAATATCGGAAACGCGCTTATAATAATTGCCAAGATAAATTTCACTACTACCCCTATAACAATTTTGGTTGGGAGAAGAGAAGCGTTAACCCACTTTTTAAAACTACCCATCTTCTCATCTCTAGCATTTAGAACCAAAACAGCAATCAGCCACCATTTATGAATTCGACATTCGCGAGTAGCTAAAGAAAATCGAGCGAAAAAAGGCGAGCTGGGGCTAGTTGGCGCGTATTATCACCATGGACCGGCAAGCGGTTCTCACGCTGGTAATCAATAAACGTGGCGGTGTCATAGGGCTTATTTCGGAACGAAAAGCGTTCCAAAAATCTTGCTCGAGTAGCAATTTTTTAGGGAGCTTGTACATTGGCTAAAGGGAAAATTGGGCTTTATCCTGCATATAAGCCCGCTATGGACCCTGTGGACAAGCCGCAGGCCGATGGTTTTCACGTAGTATCATACTCAGGCATTTTGTTCTTTCTTATCTAAAACTGGGGTTAATTGATCCATCAGAGAAAAAAATGAAATTTATTTGGCTTTTATTATATCTGTCTTGCTCGGTATTAGGGGCGATCAATGACAATTTTAGTATTGAAGAAGAAGGTTTGGCTGAGTTACTAAGCCGAGCCAATACCAACCAATCAAAAATTGAAATTCCAGATGGCTTGATAAAAAGAACATTTGCCGGTTTTGAGTTTAGGTTTTCTGAGGCTAAAAGCAAAATACTCAATGATGATCGAAAAATATCATTAAATTTAATTAACGAATATTTATATGTAACAGATATTTTACTCACTAAATATCCGCCAGAAAATTACATATATGTTGCCCTAGGTGCAAGCCCAACTTTTATAATGGCAATATTAGCTAATATAGATGGCGCAAGAACAGTGGATTTTCCGCTTTCATTTAGAAATTATTCAGGAGAAATAAAATTAAATTATTCAGTGAAAAAATATATGGATGAAATTTTTAATAAAACATCAAACAATTACAGAGATTATGTTCTAATAGATTTTATATTTTCAGGTAAATCCATAGAAAGAGGTCTTAATTTATTGAAATTATACCTTAAAGATAAAAATTCACCAAAACAAGCTATTGCTTTTGGTTTGCGGCAAGAAGAAGAATTTTTTGACTCATATTTTTTATTTGATCATGTAAGGATGCCAAGAATACTGTCATTTCACATGCGGCTATGCGAAGGCAAAGAATATCGTAAATTTCCATCGATTTACTTCCATGGAATAAATGGTCAAAATCTTAATTTAACAACAAGTAAAAACTATATTAATTTGTTAAGATTCTTCGCGCAGTTAGCTGGGATAAACAGTGTATCCATGTTGTAACAGTGTTGATATTTAGCTGTTGATTAAATATTTAAATTTTATTATTAATATATTGGTTATTAAATGAAAATTAAATATTTTTTTATTGTGTTGTCGTTGTATAATTTTACCACAGAATCTTGGGCTGGAAATTTAAATAGTTTCCCCCAGCATTCGGGCTGGAAAAAACTCGTAGTTAATCAATCAAGTGTTCATTGTAGCGGGCCCAGTGACGCACGTTTTTGGCTCTGCGAAAGTGAGCAATATACTGGTTTTATTGACTTTGAAAAACCTAAAAAACGAGGTGTTCCTTACTTGCTTTATCTGTATTCTGCAGAGCAAAAAATAGAACCAAATTTGTACATAGAAAAAGAAATAGATTCTACTGGTAAAATATCTGAAAGTTATTTTTATGATTACCGAGATTTTTTGCTGTTTGATTTTGATGAAATTATGGAGCATTTAAGTATTTATATCGCTGATTATATTTTGGATATTGGGTTATACTTACGCTTAAAAGAAATTATTGAATGCTACAGTGAATCATTAATATCGTTTAAGCAAAGCTTTAAAAGTATCAATCTTATTCAAATTGTTTTTTGGAATGAAAATACTCTTTTTTCGGAATTTAGGCTTTGCTCAGCGCGTGAAAGTGAGCCAAGACAAGAAATTAAATTTTTAGGTAAGTTTTCAGCAAATGAACGTCATGATTATGATGAATTGGTTATAAAACTGGCAAGATTTGGCTGATTGGTAATTTGCACGATCCGCAAAATCCCAACATAGAGTGGAACTATCATGTAGCTGCTCTCGTTTATATTGAAACAGCAGAAAGCGAAGAGGCTTTTGTGGTAGATCCTTCTTCACTCACCAAAAGCATCCTTACGGTTGATGAATGGCTAGGGCATCACAGTGTGTTAACTAAACCTAAAATTATTAAATACCCAGCTCCGAGAGATTGTTCATTATTTGAAGAAAAGCTACTAATGTTTTCTTCTCATAATGCGTTTTGGGAAGACCATTATGATAAAAACCAAAGCGCAGAAGATAGGCTAGATTTAGCAACTGATTTAAATAGATATTTTCTTAAGAAACTTAAAAAAAATAATGAAAATACTTGCGAATAAAATTCTTATAATGTTTTTTCTAAAGTCACAGTTTTTGGTTTTGCTTTAGATAATGGCGACACCCTGAATAAACTTTGCTGGGATTATTTTTATGGCGTTTTATAAAAACAGCGAAACGGTAAATAATATTCCAGTTAAAATAAAAATTAGCATGGCTCTCTATACTTGAAACCCTCCCGCATTGAAATGTTTGCCTATTTTACAGCTTCCCGAACACTAGGCCTACGATGTGCTCTTTGGCATTAGCGGGCGTTAAAAAATTATCGCCGCCTTTTTCTGATGGATGTAAATCGGTGACTGGCTCACCCTTGAGCGATTCTAACGAATCAGCACGAAAAACCTCGCTCTCACCGCGATGCTCCCGACCGTCACGATAGCTAAAAACCCCTGTTTTGTTTAAGCGCGCATTGACCCGCAAAAAACCTTGCGCTGCGTGCTTAAAACTATTCGGGTTGCCATTAAAATCAAATCTTATTACTTCTTTCATTCAGCCTAGTATAAAGCTCGTTGATAAAAAGGGGGGGGAAATTTTTTGGGTTGTCATGATTTAGATTATAGGCTGATTAGTGCAAATAAAATCCCTGCCTAAATTAAAAAATTCTCTGGTGTTCTAAATACCTGCAAAAAAGATTTTATTATTACACTATGATCTTCAAAAACAGGAATACTCCGCCTTCCAACTTTGTTCACTCCCAACAGAAGAGTTTGTATTTTTAAACAACAATGAGAGACAAATTTTGATGTGTAAAAATTTTATTCTCTTTTTAGCTATATTTTTTGTTTTAAACTTATCAAACATTCTCAGAGCCTCTCATGAGTATCCCATTGAAATTATAATTGATCCTGGCTCTATTGAAGGCAGCGATACAACTACTAAATGCTCTTGCTTTTCTTCTATACGCGAGAAATTTTTCTGCTGCTGCAACACTTCATTGGAAGATCAGGAAAACAATCTTGAACAACAAGAAGACCGATTTAGTAAATTATGGGAGTTAAGAAAACAATGGATTAAGCGCCTGCATTTTTTAGGTTCTCCTCGCACAGCTATAGGAGTAACGGTAGCTTTTGGACTAAGCGCTGGAATTTCTAATTTCTTATGGGCATTCAATTGGGTCGAACATGCCGGTGCCTCTGAAGAGGCAGCTGCAATTATACAGGAAATTGGCGGACTGTCTGCTTCAGCTGAGTGTTTTTTGCTTGGAGCTGCCGCTCCGCTCATATTTTATTTCTACAATAAAAGAGCTCAGGCTCTAGAAGATGAAATCAATGCTCATGGGGACACTTAGAGATAGCTTTAAAAATAATTTTTTTAGTAGGACCATAACCGTATCTAAATTTTGTAGCTTTGCTATTTTTTTAACTACGCTTGAGTTAGAAGCTTAGGACTTACATTTCCCTACCATTAAATTTTTCAAACAAGTTGAGCTATGCAACACCGAATAAAAATTTTATAATGGTTGATTTTGCTTAATTTTTTACTTTTCTTAAATCAAAAAAAATCACTACATTAAAGCCGTGATAAAAATTGTATTCGAATGCTTTTTAAGTCTGTATCAAGCTTTATTTATCAAGCAATTGATGCTGACATATTTAAGGTGAATATATGCAATTAATTTCGGCGAAGACACCCAAAATTATTATTGCTGCCGTTACAACAATTAGCCTACTAAACTGTTCTTCAAAAAATATTTCTTTTGAACCTGATATTATTGACGCAAGCGACTATATCGTTAGTAAGCTTGATCACATTACACAAAAGAAAGTAAAAAAAACAAAGAAGAAAGATGATTCTTCACCTGCTCCAAAAACTCATTTTCCTCTTCCACCCCCACAAAAACGACCACTATCAAAACCGGACAAAAACTCAGATGATCTAAAACATAGTCAATGCGGAGATGGAATCATTGGCCCCAAAGAGCAATGTGATGATGGCAACCGCCGCTCTGGTGATGGCTGCAGCAGCAGATGCAAAAAAGAACGCTGTGGCGATGGTATCGTCAATAACATCGATGAAAATTGTGACGATGGCAATTCAGATGACAACGATGGCTGCAATAAAAAATGCCAAAGCGAATTAAGTTTCTATCAAAGCTATCGAAACAAATTAGAAGTGGGCAATTCTCACACCTGTTTTAAATCTCAAAATAATTGGCGTTTAAAATGTTGGGGCTCCAATGAGCAAGGCGAACTTGGCCAAGAGAATAAAGACAGCATTAGCAATGGCGTGGGAATAGAGATTAAAGAAGCTCGCACTATTCATATAGGACGAGGAATTTCTACCGCTTTGATTGCCGCAGGGGGAAATAACACCAGCAAATTCACATGCCTGGTTACCAGTGCAGGCACACTTAAATGTTTCGGAGACAATTCCTTTGGTCAACTGGGGCGTGGAGATACCATTGCTGTTGGCGCTAATAAGGATGAAATGGGCAAGGGTTTGAGTAAAGTTGCACTTGGATTTGCTCGTAGCGTTAAAGATGTTGATGCAGGCAGCCAACATGTTTGTGTTGTTTTAGATAACAGTAGCATTCAATGCTTTGGCAGAAATAACTATGGGCAACTTGGTTTGGGCGACACCAATAATCGTGGAGATGAACCTGGTGAAATGGGTCTTGCCCTCCCTTTTGTTAACCTTGGCGTTGCCCTCAGAGCACAGCATGTGGCTCTTGGACAAGATTTTAGCTGTGCCCTCATCGAGAACGGACAAATTAAATGTTGGGGCCGCAATGACTCTGGTCAGCTTGGGCAATCGCATACCAAAACGATTGGCAGCACGGCCCAACACATGGGGAAAAATTTACTTCCTATTGACTTAGGAGAAGGAAGAATTGCTACACAAGTTGCCGCGGGAGCAAAACATGTGTGCGCTCTTCTCGATGATAGCTCACTCAAATGCTTTGGTAATAATAACTTTGGTCAACTGGGGCAAGGAAATACAAATAATATCGGTGATGAAGAAAGTGAAATGGGTGACAAACTTTTGGCCATCAACTTGGGAACTCACCATAAAGTTCTTCAAGTAGCTCTGGGTGATAATCATAGCTGCGCACTGCTTGATGGTGGCTCACTCAAATGTTTTGGCAACAACAGTTTTGGCCAACTGGGGCAAGGAAATACAAATAATATCGGTGATGAAGCAGATGAAATGGGCGATACACTCTTAGCAGTAGATTTGGGAACACAACGCACAGCAAAACTAGTTGCTGCAGGAGGAAATACCACCTGCGTTATCCTCGATAATGATGAGCTCAAATGTTTTGGACAAAATACGGATGGGCAACTTGGGCAAGGTAATACAAACAATCTTGGTGACGAAGAAAATGAAATGGGCGATAATCTTTTGCCTATTCAATTGGGATACTGATTTAATCTTTGCCCATTTTCACAGAAGTGAATTCATAAAGTGTAAAAGTTCGGACGAGATCTGACAGTCACCATTAAAAATTAAAAATGGATTACTCCCACTCGCGAACTTATTAGTGACTAAAAAAACAAGGAGTAATCCATGAATATGGACGTTGTAAATCATAAAATCGTTAAGAATAAAATTGGTCTTTTGAATCTTGCTCAAGAACTAGGAGATGTATCCAATGAGCTTCGCAAAAAAGGAATATTTGTTTCCCCATCAGGCGTACGTTCTATTTGGCTAAGGCAGGTCTAGAATGCTTTTCCAAGCGACTGAAGGGCCCAGAAAAAAGAGCAGCCCAAACCAGCGCTGTTTTTACTGAAGCCCAAGTTCAAGCTCTGGAAAAAAAGAAGCTCGATGATTTGGCTAGCGGAGAGATTGAAACGGCCCATCCTGGCTATCTTGAAAGCCAAGATAGCTTTTACGTTGGAACGTTAAAGGGCGTAGGCCGGGTTTATCAGCAAACTTTTGTTGATACCTATTCTAAAGTTGCCTGCGCTAAGCTGAACACAAGCAAGCCCCCAATTACTTCTGCGGATTTGCTCAACGATAAAGTATTGCCACTTTTTGATGGACATAAGGTACCATTGCTGCGCATATTAACGGATCGGGGCAGAGAATATTGCGGTAAACATGATAGTCATGATTATCAGCTTTACCTTGGCATAAACGACATAGAGCACACTAAAACTCGGGTAAAATCACCGCAAACAAATGGGATTTGTGAGCGCTTTCACGGGACTATATTGCGAGAGTTTTACCAGGTAGAGGAAATGCAGGAGGACCTTGACCGATGGCTTGACAGGTATAACAATTACAGGACTCATCAAGGGAAAATGTGTTGTGGCAGGACCCCAATGCAGACTTTTTTGGATGGAAAAAATATAGTTTGGCAAAAAATAGATATTCTAAATTTCGCTGAATAATTTTGTTGCGATTGGGACTGTCTGTCTGATTAAGTATGAACCGTTACACTTAATCACTTTCCAGGCACAATCTGACAAACAGGTTTTATACAAGCACGACATGACATTTCCTTTCAAAAAGGTTTTCACGTCATATTTTCGTCACAGCGACATTTATTGAACAAGAATTGTCAAATTGATTTTTTTACAGCCTCTTAAAATCATATCCACAGAAAAGAAAGTATTGCCTCCCTCGCCTTGGAAAGATTACCTTCCTTTGAGTTAAGAAGCGTGGTCTCGTTTTGATAACAAGTGAATAATATTTTGATATTCGTTTTCTTGAGCATAATCCAACGGAGTTTTTTGATGCTCATCCACACTATTCACCTTAAGATAGGGGTAGTCTCTTAAAAGTTTTTTCAATGCCTCATGGTTGCCTATTTTGGAGTATTCAAACAAATAATATGTAAGAAAAAAATTGGCCATTCTATAGAATTCATCTTCGGGATTTTTATTACTTTGAAAGTGAGTTATTTGCTGGTCATTAAGATAATCCGCGTTAGATTCAGGATGTTCTTCACTTTGAGTTTGAGTTACTTGCTGGTTATTCAAATAATTTCTGTTAGATTCAGAATGTTCCTCAACTGGTGGAATAGCTCTATGCCAGATCTTCTCCATGTCACCCCAATCGGCAAAGTAAGGAAAATCATATGAAGAAAATACGCTAGAAGTAGTAAATACTGTTACTATCACAGCTACGCAATGTAATCCTCGATCTATCATAGACTTCCTCTCACTTGAAAATGATCCTTATCTCTCTTAGAAATAAAGATTATGGCGAACGAGGGGCTTATTCATTACCCCCTGGATCGGTCAAAGATAAGGCATAATTTCACTATTGACTAGGGATTGAAAACTACCCTTTACTTTTATGGTTGCAAAGCATCTTGGATTAGAGGCTGTAAAAAAGTCTTTTAGGAGAATAGGTTCCCAAAATAACGTCGAGACTTGAAAGTATGACATGAGATTTTTTCGAGAGGAAATACCATGTCACACTTGTATGAAACCTGTTTATCAGATGCGGCCTGGGAAGTAATAGAACCCATTTTTCCTGCAGATTTAAAAAATGGCAGACTTCGATTCTATAGCGTGCGAAGCATAGTTGATGCCATTTTGTATATTTTGAAAAATGGTTGCAAGTAGCGCTGTTTGCCCAATGATTTCCCACCACGAGGTATCGTTTATCATTACTTTCGCACCTGGTCTATTTCTAGTTTGTGGCAGGCGTTAAATGCTGCTCTTGTAGCAATGGTCAGGAACTGTGCAGGTCGAGAACCAACTCCATCCCTTTCTTCCGTTGACTCTCAATCCCAGACGGCAGAGGCTGGAGTCAGTTTGCCTCGCCGTGATTAATAACCCATAGGAATATTATTGAATCCGTTTCCGTAGTGCAATCATAAGGGCTTTATTGGCGATAGCCTCATTTCTAATGCTGGCAGTCAAGATATTTTTTGGCCTTGCCCTTGGTTTTTGCGATAGACACAAGACCCATAATCTAAATTATGTTAATATTTTTAATAGGGAAAACATTTTAATAATCGGTCACATTAATGATTACTTTTAGGAAAATATGGATCCAAGTTTTCAATGCCTGGTAAGTTTTTAGGGATTAATACAGCAAAATCTTGCTCTTTAAGAAACTCAAAAATAATTTTGGTGGAAAAATCATAGTTGCTATAAAAATCATCAATGAATTTATGTTTATTAGTGCCAAGAGTGTTTAAGTAAGTTTGCAACTCTTCATTTTCTTTGTTTTGTAGCATAATTTCTGCAAACTCATAATGAGGAATATGTCTTGCGCCAGTTCTTACAAAAACTCGGGGATGGCTTTTTAGTTTATTTTTGATGCTCTTAACCATGTTTTCATTTCTTTTTTTTATGGCGAGTTCATTTGTGTCACTAAGATTTAAGTCCCAACCAAATCCGGAGCCTTTATCCAGTGAGAGAGCGTCTAAGGCAAGAAATTCCTTGGTACTCTGAAATAACTTTACATATTTATTGTGAATTTTGCTTATAGATGTAGGTTTATATTTTATATCTAATTTTGATTTTTCATATGTGCGTGCGGCAAATATTAAAGAACTTAAGAACTCTGTAATATTATCAATTTTTAACTCTGGTTCAAGTCCTTCAAACAAGACTGCATCACCATCTTTAATTAATCGATTTATAACTCCTGCGCTCCAAATTTGATTAGCCGAATTAGTATGTTGTTCACCAAAGATAAAAACTTTAGCATTTTCTAGTTTTTCCACATTTTTAAATATATAAAAATATTTATTGATATCCTTGCCTTTGGGAGGAAAGTCTCTTACGTCTTTAAGAATCACATTGAATCTTTCAATGTAGTCTTTTTGTTCGTTGCTTAGTTGGTTGAATTTAGTGTTTTTATGATCTAAAACATTTTTATCTTCTAAATAAGTAGGCTCTTTACGGACTTCTTGCTGCCCGCAAGAAGAGAGCATAAGTAGTGTTATAATTGTGGTTATAATCATAGGGTTACCTGAATTATAAGAATATATGGATAAGTAATGTTATATTGTTTATTTGAAGTTGCAATATAATAGTAGTTTGTAGTCTCTTGCTTACATCTATCTTTTTACTTTGGGCTAAACTTTAAGGTCAAGAACATTTATTGAGCACGAGTAATACTATCTGAGTGATTCCAGTGAGTTTGCCAATTGGCTAAGTAAGAGTTGGCTAGCTGAGGGGAGTGCCTTAAAATTAAAACATTCTCTGCATTTTTGTTTTCGGCAGCCTGAGTGAAATTAAAAGAGCCAGTGATGACAGTGTGTTTATCAATGATCATCACTTTGTTATGATAAATAGCGTGTTTTTTATCAATGCGAATATTAAATCCTTGGTTGGTAAAAAAGCGGCTTGAAGAATATTTGGCAGAAAGCTGCGACTTATCCAAAATTATTTTTATGGTCACACCACGTTTTTTGGCCTGAAGTAAAGCCTGAGCGATGGCTTTGGAAGTAAAGCTATAAGCTCCCACAAAAATAGAGTTTTTTGCTTGGGATAGAGCACGTACAATTGTTGTTGTACCTCCACCATTAGGGCTAAATGCTACTTCAACATCTCGTGGCTGAGGCAAAGCTTGTGAGTTTTGAGCCGCACTCAAAGGGATGTATTTGTGGGCGTAATATATGATTTTGTCTTTTGCTAGGATGCTCAAACCCACGAGAGCTAAAATATTTATGGTGGTGGCTAAAAGTCGAAACATTAATATTCCTGGGTTTTTATAAAGTTTTTTATATTTTTTGGGCAGGGTAGTTGAGGCGTCTCATAAATCAATCGATGCTTCTTCAAAAAATTATTTTAAGACTGTTTTAAAAGTATTTAGCAACGAGAGCTTGTTTATCTCTTGCGTCTGCTTGCAAATTTTTGGACGTTGTAGAGAATGCCCAGCGGCAGAGATGTAAAGTTCGTGAGAAAATCAGATGCATGAAAAAATAGCGCTTTAGTTTTACAAGAGCTTCTTCATAAAAATACAGTAACTATCGTTAATATACCCGAGACGTTTGAAATCTTCTTTATAACCCAGGCTTTCATAGAATTTTTTAGCGTTTTGAAAATTCATTGTTTGTATTGTTGCAATACGACAATTATTTTGCCTACCCAGTTTATGTATATTTTCCATGATTTCTTTGGCATATCCTTGACCTCGATATTCCTTTTGAACCCATAGCTGATCAGTGTATATGCTCCCGTAAATCACAAATCCATTGGCGCCAGCAATAATTTTTTTGTTATTGTCTTTTATAAAAAAAGCAAATGGAAAAGCTTCCCCATGCTCAGAAGTTTCATGATTAATGTTTTGAGTTAAGAACGAAATATCAATGTCGCTTGGATTTTTTTGATGTTCAATAGTTTTCTTCATGTGGACAATATATTTGAATTTTATGTAGTCAAAAGGTGGGGTGGAACAATTTTAAATATTCGATATGTGAAGGATTATAGCGGTAGATTTAAAAAGATGTCTGCTTTGGGGGATTATCCAATCAGTGTGGCTTTTGTTAAATGCTAAGGGATAAACGACCAGCGCAAAGTATTTTTGAAAAACTTTCGGATTTCCTTAGAATTGCATCCAGTTTTTTTGCATGCTGCTTCTGCTGCATGATACAGGTTTAGGGCGCGTTGTTCACGATCAGTTCGAGAAGGGGTAGAT
This sequence comes from Myxococcales bacterium, assembly GCA_023898405.1. Lineage (NCBI taxonomy): Bacteria > Pseudomonadati > Myxococcota > Myxococcia > Myxococcales > Myxococcales bacterium. The sequence goes on along the minus strand of CP060221.1, from coordinate 341,454 downwards.
GGTTGTAGTTTTAGTTGTCTGAAAAGCTCCGCTAAATATGCCTTTCCGCCAAATTTTTGACTCATTAGTATTAGCAAGCCAGACATCATATCGTTAATGCTTTGGTGCTGAGCCCATGGTAATAGCCAGACTTTCCAAGAATTATTGAAATTCCAGCGACTTGACCGCTATTTCTTGTCGTCCCCGCCTACGCGGGGATGACACAGGTAATCGCAGGCAAAAATGCTTTCTTAGGCTTAGTGAAAAATTATTTTCAAAACAGTTTCTTAGAAACCGATGATGTCACGATAGAAATATTTTTTAGTGATAAATTCTTCTTAGTTTGCTCAGTGCTTTGGGCTCACAAAGGGTTTAAAGTTTTGCAGAGGTTTGGAAAAATGAAAGCTCTAGGAAGGATTTTTTTACTGGTGACTTTATTGATGGGTGTTATACATGCTAATCAAGCTAATAACAGCAATGATAAAACTTTACTAAAATTATCAACAGAACAGTTAGCAGAGAAGTTCTTTCCTTTCCAGCTTTATGAGTTGTTGAAATATATTATTGCAGGACCCCAGGTGAGTGAACAAGACTATCAGATAGATTGGGCGCTTAAGCAGATAGATACATTAAACAAAAAGGAAAAACAAAGTTTAGGCGAAAAAGTTAGAAATGCATTTTTAATGCCACAACAAAATGAATGTTATTTGTTTGTTTGTGAAAGAAGGCAGCTTGAAGAACAGCGAGCAGAACAGAAAAAAGAGTGAAGTTAAAGTTAGTTTTGCCAGGAGCATTATTTGGCAAACATAAATGCATGAAAAAATAGCCTCAAATAGAAAAATAAATCCGCCCCGTTAGGGCGGACTTGCAAAAAATTAAATTGTATTCTCTTCGTATGTTTTTATTGTTTCCTCTGTTTTGCTAAGCCAAACGTATGTTGGTTTTCTATTAAAGAAGAAGAATTTAAAGAAGCCTTCATCATAAGCATCCTTTGAGTTTGGATGGGCCCAATTGATGATCAAAGCGTTATTAGCTATGAGTTCAGGATCTCGATTAATAAGATCGCTTACCGTTGGATAGTGAGTTTCAACGCTTTTCTCATTCGAAATTTTTATAAATTGATTTAGAGCAGGGTCTACAAGGATGAGCCGCCGAGCCGGACCGTTATGAGTAGGAGGCAAGCACATCAGCAATTGATTAATGCCTTGGGCAAAAATTGTGTTGCCAGAGCCAGATGAAATACGTCAAGAATTAAAAATAAATAAATTTTAAAAGCAGTACTTATTGCTGCCAAAAGACCAAATTCATGAATAATACACTAGCATTTACTATCAGGCATAATTGATAGGAGGGTTTATTATGCGAAGTTTTGTTGTGACAATGAGCTTGATGTTTGTGGCATTCTCGGGTTTTTCCGAGGATGCAGCTCTCATGTCGAGAGTGACGTCAGGTGGAATGACTCCGCCAGAAATGTCAGGTTGGTCTAGTGGAATAACTCTTTTTGAAAGCGGTCGAGTCATAACTTCTTATTGCCCAAATTATGCAACACCTTGTATGACGGAAGAGCTCGCTATCTTGAGTTCAAAAGTAATGGAAAGAATCCGCAAACTTGCTGGAGAAGTTTCTACAGGAGAATTGAAATTTAATGATAGCCCCCAATGTACCGATCTTCCCACCACGAGCTACAGAATAATGATTAATGGAAAGGACTTTATTTTTGCGGCTAATGCTCGATGTCAAATAGGCTTATTGGAGGATTATCCATATGCCGATAGCTTAAAAACTCTGCTCGATAATTTAGGAAGCCTAGAAAGTATAGGCTATTAATTGGGAGATGAATTATTTGTGGCCTTAAGTGTCTAGACAGCAAAAGGCCATTTTTTTTGAATGAGAATTTTCATTCGTATATTATTTGACATCAGCACGGTGAGCACGGCTAAAAGCTTCTAACAGACGATTAAGTTCCTCAATAAACTCCATAGTGGAAAAATAAGATAAGAAAGATTGCTCAAACATTTCGATAAAATCTTGCTTTAATGCAAAATTTTGAAAACCATAGCTGTTTTGAGTGAAGCTTTTAAGGGAAGAGAGCTTATACCATTTATCAGAAATACGAATATTGCTAGCCTCGTCGCTCATTTTAAATTTGATGTAGCCGCCTTCAAGTTCGTGCGCTAAATAGGCACCCTGATAGTCGGCTGAGTCGCTAAAATATACGTCTGGGCGCGCGTTGCCAATGTGACCATAGAGGGAATGGGCAAGGATTATAGCCAATGATAATTTTGTGAGATTCATAGCAAGTACCTAAAAATGGTTTTAACCTTCCTAACAATTGATAAAAGATCTAGCAAGATGGAAGCACTGGAGCTTTTCTGATTGTTTATCCTAGCGGACACTAAAACTATTCGCTGGGGATCTCTATGACCACTGCACTTAATCTATTAAGCCCTGAGGCTAAAGAATTTGCTTTAAAACCATGTTTGCATTTTATTGATGGAAAGATGAGGACGTCAGTTTCAAAAAAAACTAATGATATTCTAGACCCCAGTGATGGGAAAAAAATTACTGTTGCCGCGCAAGCTGGCCAAGAAGAAATAGATGATGCGATAGCAAGTGCACGCAAGGCTTTTAAAAATAGTGAATGGTCATACATGTCGCCAAGTCAGCGAGGAAAAATTCTTTGGCGTATAGGTGATCTTATTGATGAACACGGAGATATTCTAGGTCAGCTTGAATCTCTTGATAATGGCAAACCTTATAAACTTGCTCGTTTCGGTGATATCACTCGTGCCTCTGAAACTTTTCGCTACTATGCAGGGTGGGCAAGCAAACTTGATGGCAGATACATAAATATTGCTCATGCTGGCATGAATACCTTTAACGCTTCGGTGCGGCATGAAGCTATTGGAGTGGTAGGACAGATTATTCCGTGGAATGTTCCTTTGGTGATGGCGGCTTGGAAACTAGCACCGGCTTTGGCAGTAGGGTGCACTTCAGTTTTAAAACCCGCCGAGCAAACTCCGCTTACGGCTACATATTTGGCACAAATTCTGCAAAAAGCAGGTTTGCCCGAAGGTGTAGTCAATATTGTTCATGGTGATGGCTATAGTGGATCTTTGTTGAGCGAGCACAGTGGCATAGATAAAATTGCCTTTACCGGCTCTGCCGAAGTTGGAAAATTGGTGGTGAAAGCGGCAAGCACTAATTTGAAAAAAGTTTCATTGGAGCTGGGTGGTAAATCTCCTCATATTATTTTTGCTGATGCTGATCTTGAAACAGCTATTCCTGCAGCAGCCAGAGCTATTTTTTCAAACTGCGGACAAGCGTGCAGCGCAGGATCACGATTATTTATTGAAAGATCTGTTTTTGATCAGGTTGTTGAAGGTGTAGTTAGTATTGCCAAAAAACTTCACATAGGTCCAGGAATGGCGCTCGGCAGTGAACTTGGACCACTTATTTCGGCTGCACAATTAAAAACCGTTCGTGGATATATAGATCAAGGAGTAAAGGAGGGGGCTTATGCACTGTGTGGATTAGAAGCCTATGAAAGTGAGGGATATTTTGTGCGTCCGGTTGTGTTTGTTAATACAAAAAAAGAAATGACTATTAGGCGCGAAGAAATTTTTGGCCCGGTGTTGTGTGCTCAAGCTTTTGATGACGAAGAAGAAATGTTGAGCGAGGCAAACAATACTCATTATGGTCTTGCGGCCGGCGTATGGACCAATGACTTGAGCAAAGCGCATAGAATCTCGACCGCCCTACGCGCGGGGAGTGTGTATGTGAATTGTTATCAAGTAAGCGATGTCAACATGCCTTTTGGCGGCTATAAACAGTCTGGATGGGGGCGAGAGCTTGGGCCCGATGCACTCTCTTTGTATACAGAGACTAAAAGTGTATGCATGGCGCTTTCCAAATGAAACGAAAAATTAATTAATGACATTGTGCGGGAAATAATATAAGGGCAAAAAAAATTCTAAAAGGCAAAAATAATTGTTTAGAGTGGTTGGACTTATTTAATCTACCGAGGTGAACATGTTTTATCCAAAGAGTAATCTATTATTTATTTTATTTCTTTTGGTAAATTCATATTTTTGTAAAATAATTGCAGGAGACTGCGCTGGTAGTGAACCAGAAGTTGCGGAATTTTTATTTCAACAGCAGGAAAATTTTTTTAATTGGATGCATGAAATGAAATATGAACATTTTGCTCCCGATTCCCTCTTAAAAAAAGTAAAGAGAATTTTTTCTTGCGAGAACAGAGAAAAAAAACATTTTTTAATTGCGCTTTTGGTCTTGAGAGATACTCATTTTTTGATGATTTACCACTATCTATCTGAGACTACAAAAAATCAAAATTTTTTAAAATATCATCAGTGCCTGAGGGAAGTGATCAAGGAGTCAACAGATTCTGGCATATTTTCAAGTTCAGGGGGGAATCTTGATTTCGCTAAACAACTAATAAGCCTAAAGGAACAGCAAAATTTTGAACAAATATTTTGGCAGGAAATAAAAAATATTAACTTAGAGAATATCTCCAAAAACTACTACCGCCTTATGTATAAGTGCTTGTTTAAACAGAAGTCAAAAAAAACAAAGGTAATCAATACTAAGTCAGGTATGAGGGAATCTTTCAACGATAAAATAAATGAATGCAGTGAGAAAGATTTGACAAAAGATGCTTATTGCAAATTTCTCATTAATACTGTTTTTATGCTGTAGGTGTAGTTTTTAAAAATGCTTATTAAAGAGTTTTAAAGCTTGTGCATATATCTGTAGAAGGAGAAAAACTTCGTGAAATTATTTTTAGATACAAAAAAAATAATAGGAACAATAATATTTTTTTCTTTTTCGCTTAAAGCATTAGATATAGGAGATCGCGTCCGCTTTTTTAATTACGTTACAGGCTTTAATGTGACGGGAAAAGTGTGCGAGATATATCGAACACAAAACAAGGAGAAAGTTTTTTTTGTGCAAGACGAAGTATCTCAGAAAAAATTCCAACTTCCTAAAGGACAATTTTTAATTTTGGAATCAGCATTAGAAAAATCAATTACGCGGAATGAAGATAATTTAGCAATGAAAATTGATGAAGAAGAATTTTTTCAAAGTTTAATTCCGCAAAATTATTCATATGATTCTTTCTCAACTAATAATTTATTGAAGCAGGCGTGTGAAAAATTAAGAAATGAGAGAGAAAAATTTAGCGATATTCAGAACCTAATTTTTTTGGCCGAGGGTGGGGAGGAAAATTGGTCGGATAAATCGTGGCATCTTTCCATGTCGGAAGCCATGCTAAAAGTTTTTCCTGAAAAACGCATTCTACGAACAGATTTGGATATAAAAACTTTTAACTCCAAAGATTTTAAGCTTGCTCAGCTTCCTATAAATAATACTCGAAGATTTGCACCAGAAATACAATCAAGTTGGGGCAAGGCGGATGCAGTTATCATGCTGCGAGGCCTGTGCTTGTGCGGGATAATCAACGATAATATTAGTTTTTCCTGTGGTGGTATTCATGTTGTCGATAAGAAAGAAATGGCGAGATTTTTGATGCAAGTCATAAGCGTGATTGATTGGAATAATCCTCAGGCCTTTGCTTATCTCGATGGTCGACATTTTTCATCTAGAATTCAAAATGTTCTTGCCGATTGGGGAGAAACCCGTAATCGATTTAAAACTAGAATCAAACGGCAGAATCAGAGTTTTTTTCATTGGGAAAAAGTAGCTAGAAAAGTTTGCAAAAGTTTTAATCGGTCAAAAGGGAGTGAGGGTGTTGCAAATCCCAAAGTTGATTTTGAAATACGATTTTCTCCTGAAGGCGATTTTCAGGGACTGTATTTTTTTAGATATGCTCTAATACAAAATCAAGATAAGCAGGAAATCCACTTTGGATATTAAAAAATAATAGTTCAAAAACTTCATAGGGATGATTTTTTTTGAAAAATTCTTCTAAATCATTTTGCTTTTTTGAGCTGAGCTTAATAATGGCAATGACTTCTTCGTCTATGCATAATTGTTTTTTATATCGGTAAATGCTGGTGGCATCGTTCACAATGTTTATGCATGCCGCTAATTCATGCTCAATAATTTGGGTGAAAAATTTCTTCCAATCTTGTTTTTTAGGAAAGGTGGCTAAAGCCACCACTATTTTGTTATGTTCTTGAATCATAAACAATCTCATGAAATTTTGATGACAATCTGTTGACAGCTCGATGGTATTTATCAACCCCTTAAAAAAAATAGGGCATTGGATCGATGATGATAGTGCATTGAATTTTGAGATTAGATCTCTAGAGTTCTCGCGCAAGCTAAAATCAAAGGAAACAGTTTATGAAGGTTTCAAGAAACATCCTTTCTATTTTCTGTTTAATATTTTTCTCTTTCAACGCCACCTCAGAAAGCCTGATAGGGACTTACAAAGGAGTCCTTTCGGGAACAGTCTTTTGGACCAAGGATGAATGCACCGTAGAAATTTCAGAAAGCCATGACGAATATTTGAAAGTTGCTATCCAAATTGATAACAACGAAAAGTTTTCTACCGTCATCAAAAGAGCAGATTTAGAAAGTGCACATGAAAACAACAAAGTTATTGAAAAAATAACTGGTAGTAAATCAAGTGAAGGTAACCCGTGGCAAAAAACTTGGATTGAATTTAAAGGTGATAAATTAAACCAAGTATATTTCAAAGAGATCTACTTGTTTCTTTTCCGCAGCAACAGTTGGTGTGGAAAGCTTGAAAGAGTTAAAGACTTGTAGAGCCTGTAAGAAATTTTGTGTAAACGAAGCTTAAAGATTTCAACAATTCTCTTCAAAATTGATGAGGAATTGATTCATTGCCAAACTCCAATTTGGCACCGGCATGGTCCATTTTTTCGAAATATTTTGGATCGCCAGAAATAGCAGTCTTAGCTCCGCATCATCGATACTACTTGCGCGGTAGATTGGAGCCTAATGTTGTGTAATAGTAATCTCACTATCTTCAATCTTAGCTCTACCACCGATGGGGATAGTAAAAATTGGAGTCGTGTGGCCGAAATCTAAATTTGCTAAGACTGGGATGTTTTTTGGCAGTGACAGGCGCTTTAGCTCGACTTTGGCCGAAATTAGAATAAATCGGCAGCCTCAAGAGCAGAAGTAAATCAATAACATTTTCTACAAGGCGCCGACAAATGCACATACCACAAATTATTCATGCATTCACTAAAAACTTTGAGGGATGTTCAACCGTCCCAGCACTACTGCGGATTAGAGAATTTTTTGTTGCAAGAGTCGTCACTGTTGGTAAAAGTACCATTACAAATTTGGCTAGGGTCTATGGGCTTGAGCCGTACAATTGCCCATGGCATCATTTGTTTTCACGATATCGATTTTCGCTTTGGGCTTTGTCATTTGCTCTTCTGACTTTAATCAGAAAAACCCTTCTACAATGCACCAAAACGCTCGTGCTTGCGATCGATGCACAAGAGAAAGAAGGTGTTTGGCAAAGCAAATAATCAGAGGCATAAAACTCCAGCACATATTGCAAAGCTTTTGGTAGCAAAGATCGCTAGAAGGTTCTCCGACTTAAGCTTCATTATTGTGGGTGACCAAGGAGTTAGGGCAAATGGGTCGTCCACGGATCAAGGGAAAAAGGATAAAAAGACCAATAACAGTAGTATCTGAAAGCGAACCAAAAGAGGCCATTGTCTCGTGGTATGGGGGCAAGTCACGGAATGTTGGACTCATAAGTGGTACTGGGCTTTGGTATCGCGCAGCAAAAGGTGTTGTCAAAGTTCGTTGGGTATATGTCCAGGACAGAAGTGGTACCCACCGTGAAGAATATCTCTATTCTACCGATGTCAATCTTACTCCAGAACAAATAGTATCTCTCTATACAAGCCGGTGGGCGATAGAGGTGACCTTCCAGGAGTGCAAAGAGCACCTTAGGCTTGAAAAAACCCGAGTTTGGTGCAAAAATTCTGTGCTCACTTTAGTACCTATAATATTTGGTTTCTATAGTGTGATAGTCGTTTTTTATCACCAACATCGAGGTAGTTTATCAAAGTTTAATACCACTACTTGGTGGCCTCAAAAAACGCTGTATCACATTCTTAGATATGCTCTTAAACATTCGTATTTATCTGTGGAGGCAGCACCTATTTTTAAACAGGCCAGTATTCATGCGCCTGTGGATATTCAAATCAAAACATGAAGAGGCCATCTTGTACGCTCTATCTCAAGTGACCTAAACAAATAGTTGCCTCCATATGAAATATTAAATTTCGGCCAAAGTCGAGCTAACAAGAAATAAATTGCTAAGCGACGTTTAACGTAAACATAATTTAAAAATCCTATTCAAAACAGCTTGATGGTCCGCGCCCAAACCCTTCCAGTAACTCTCCCTTAGTGGTTCCTAGATAATTGTTAAGGTTAAGAATATCAGTGTCATTGTAACATCGTTTGCAGGTACTGAGCGCGTTGCACACCGTCTGGTAAGTTTTATTTGGGTTTGCTCCAGGATTATTTTCCATAAGATTTTTAAAGCGAACTTTGAAAGCTGTAGCGAAGGCATTTTTAGTAACGGAAGTTACTTCCGAAGCGTCGTATACTGCTTGTGCAAAAGCAGTATAGTCACCATTATTGGTAAACATTTTGAAACAGGCATCGAAGGCTGATTGACACATTCCACCAACCTCCCAAGTTTGGCGAGGGTAAGTTTGTTTATCAACAGCTGGAATGGGTGATTGTATTGTAGAAAAATAGGTGGATTTCAACGCTTCTGTGGTAAAGAAGTTGATTATGCCTTCGTTAAAGGCGTCGCCCACTGTTCTTTTAACCATTGTTTCACCATTAGGTGCTGAAATTTTATGCATTACTTCATGCCAAGCAAGATGGTTGGGGGCAGTGCCGACCCAATAGATCTTCTGATTAATTGTGCTGGTCCAACCGCGTAAACCAGCTTGCCAGAGATTATTTTCTCCTTTTGAATCAGGATGTTGTTGTTGCAGACATTCACCGCTGCTATCTCCGATATAGCCAACGCAGACAGCTTTTGCCCAGCCAATTTTATCATCCGGCGCAATCATTTCGATAAAATTATTTTTTTTCAGCACATTCATCATACGACCCATTGCATCGATAAGCATTGGGATAGCGGCTGACTCTGAAATTTTAGAGATGTGATTCGCTTCATTCTTTAGCTGATTGCGAACTGCTATTTCTTGCTCAGCGGCACTGGATTTAAGTGCTATTTCGCCTTTGGAAAATACGCTTGTTAGAAAAACCATAGTAATTGTAAGAAAAATCATTATTTTGTTAGTCATAATAACGCCAATTTTAAAATTTATAATATTATTTTTATGTATTAAATTTCTGATTAAATTGCAGCTTCTAATTTATTTAATATTTCATTGTGTTTGCAGCAACTTATTGATTGCTAAATAGTTATACTGACTCGAAGAAATCATTTTTTGGTGCGTTTAACCAGAATATCGTTTAAGGGACCCTGATCGAAAAAAGCCATTCATTCCATAGGTTAGTTTTCCCAGCAAAGGAAAGTAGCCAGGTAAGAACATTTAAAGCTTTCTATTTTTTGCTGCTGTGCTCACGATTTAAAGACTTTTTTCCACGACTCCCCAGCTACCAGCGTTTAACGTTGCTACTTTCAAAAATAGCACTACCTATTGAAATCTTTTTAACGGTAAATCGAGGTAAAAATACTGGCTTTGAACGCGTGTTAACATCGTTTGAGAAAAAATGTTTGAGAGCCAGAGGATTAATTGAAACGGTAAACGATCAGCTAAAAAACATCTTCCAAATCGAGCATACGAGACACCGTTCAATCAGAGCATTCTTTGTCAGCGTGCTTGCAGGTCTTGCCGCATATACTTTCAGACCGGCAAAACCAAAAATGGCTTAAGCGATATTCAGCTTAATTTATTTATTAACTAAGAGGAAGATATAGGGTAAACGAAGTGTGTTTTCCTTGTTGTGAAGAGCAGGATATATGTCCATTAAAGGCATGTAACGTTGTACGACAAAATGCCAAGCCAATACCTGTGCCATGTTCTTTATTTGAATAGAAGCGATCAAAGATGTGAGGGATAATATTAGGAGCTATTCCTGTAGCTGTATCCATAAATATCACTTTGTTATATTCGCCGGATTTTTTTTCAGAATCCCTTGAGGCAGGAATTATAGAGATCGTAATATCTCCTTTCTTAGCTTGAGCTATAGCATAAAGTGCATTTTTTAAAAGATTGAAGAAAACATGTTTCATGAGTTCACTATGACCAATAAAATCAAAGTCGTTGTGTTGTTGATTAATATCCCAATTTACCAATAGTCTTTCTTTTTTTGAAAAAGGATACGTGCTCAATGCAGATTGTATGCAGGCAATCATGCTGCATTGTTGCAATTTTTCAAATTTAGTTTCTTCACGTAGATTGGCCAGTAATAAAGTTACCATCGCGTTAGCATTTCTGCTCACGGTGTCCAACACGCAAGGTAATTCTTCAAGATTTTTTTGCAAAAAAGGAGCAATTGTTTTTACCGGTAGTTTTGCTTCTTTGGCCAGTGTATATGCATGACAAAAAGTAGGTAAAAGTTGCCCTAAAGCTTGTGCAGCCATAGTCATTGAAGAGAGAGGAGTGCGTAGCTCATGAGCAATTGATTCAGCGACGAATTTCATATTGTTAATTTTTAGTTGCTGGATTTTTTCACGCTTACGTGAAAATAAGACGACATAGCAAATAGGACCTAAGTAACAAAATAAAACCCACAAGAGTTGTTCAGGGACTATTACTTTGCCGTTTAAGCGGACATAAAAACAAATGAAACCCGCAGAAATACCGATAAACAATAAAAGTAATAGTGAACCTAGATCAACGAATAATACCATGATGATTAAGCAAATAAGGCCATTAAGATGCCAAATATTAGATAATGGGTTCATCAGGATCATGAAAGTAAAAAAGAAGGGTAAAACATAAATAAAAACGAGATACCAATAGATGAATAAATATTTTTTTAATTTAAGTGGCCAAAATTGAGTGAACATGAGAGGAGTTACTAAAATACCACCAACTATTCGTAGCCCTATGTTTTCGTATACGTCGCTATTAACAACAGGGTTAATAAAATAAAAACCCAGCACGCCCACAAGTACAGAAATGCCAAAGGTGGCAAAGTAGGGTTCTGATTCCTTAAAAGACCACTGCAAACCTTCATAAAGTTTTTTTGTCCATAAACGAATAAAAAACACTACGCTATAACCTTTTTTCGCACAATAGTAAGTAACCGCCATAGTTGTATTCATGCGGTTCAGCAAATAAATCAATGTATGGGTTCACTTTGGTAAAGCGCTCATGGATTATTTTTAAACCAAGTTCATTAATCCATTTCTGTGCCTCTAAAACAGTAGCCCATTCGATATTATGTTCTGGGGTGATGGGCCCAATAGGAATTTCCAAGAGAAATCGAGCATTGTTTGCGGTGAATTTGATGTAATCAAGCATGCATTGAGTAGGATTAGTTACGTGCTCAATTGAGTGTAAGGAGATGTAAAGGTCGTAGTCCGACACGCATTGTTGCACTTCTTCAATATTTTTACAAATGAGCTTAATGTTGCTACGCCAGTTGGGATTCCAAATATGGAGCAATACTTCCGCAAATGTTATTGCTGAATGTTGATAATCACACATTGTTAGCTGAAAGTTTTTGTCTTTTAGCAATTCGAATACATATCGTGATGGAACTCCAAAGCCCAAATCAATTGCACTACGAGGTTGGGCTAAATTGATTAGTTGGCAAACAGCCTCTTGTCTTGATATATGCCAACTTCCCGCGATTAAATTATGCAAATGAAGCACTGCTCGTATGGTGGTTTCTTTATATATGGAATTATCATGATTGAAAACATCTATATTGTAATCTAAAAACGCTCTTTCTATTGCCGATCGAGTCAGTGATAATGCAGCTATTATACTGTTTATTTCATCCTTAAACCTGGCATCCATAAAAACAGAATTCATGAGAGTGATTAATTTTTTTTCTTTTTCTTGTAAAGATAGTTTATTATATAGCATTTATTTTAACATTTATTCATCAAAGACGGTACGTGCTGTAATCTATCTAGCAAATTTATTTTGTTAAGTGGGGAAAATAACTTTTATTAAAAAAGTATGTCTGTAATTGCTGTTAATATCATACGGGTAACAGATTTTGTTACTTTTTAAGTAATTTTTATTGTTTTTATATTTATTTATTTTGTTGATCTTAAATTTGCTTAACCAGTTGAAAGCTATTAGGTAACCCCATTAATTACCCGGTTCCCGGTGAAACTGTACCTTATTTCTGGCCAAGAGCTGCTCTGGGCCCAAAAAACCAAGCCGGCCGTTTGAGCTTTGCATCAGGCCACCAGGTTCTTTGTTACAATTCCTCAAAATCTTGCCCGAGTAGCAATTTTTGGGGGAGCTAGTGCAGTAATTAGGACTTTAAAGTGAAAGCTTTATTCCAGTGCAGGCAGTCAAGATATTTTTTGGCCTTGCCCTTGGTTTTTGAATAGGCCCAAGAACCTATAAAAAGGTCTTATGGAACTTTTTTGAGCAACGAATTGTTGTTTTGGCTCGAAATGTCGGGGAAGAGTATAAGGCCATTTTCAAAAAAAGGCTTTTATATTTCCTATATCCTGTGAAGCCATACACAGTATTTACAGGCTTCTTATTTCCAGTTATTTTGTTACTTAAATATATTTAATTTTCTTATGAAGAGGTTTTCATGCGTAAATCATTAGCATTCTTATTACTTTCTATTGCAGCGTTGTCATCTATTAGTCTAGGTGCCGTATCTATCGTATTTGGACCCAAACTTGAAAGCGAGCTTAGAAAGTTGGATAATTCCAATGCGGGTCAGGTGTTTTTTAATTTAATAGCGCATAAGTTAATCAGCTATGAACCAACTAATCCTGTTTCGGATGAATTTAATTATTTAAGATGGACCATTTTAGCGCTAAGCAATAAGAACATCGTTTCCGAAAATAGTGAGCAACTGGCGTTGTTTTCTGAATTCTGTGTTGGCCTTAATCGTATACTACCTTCTGACTCGAGAAATACCAACTCGAATTTAAAGAAATACACTGTAATTGATGACATATTGCCATATGAGTATCTCGACGCAATTGAAAATCTGCAAATCATCGAAGAGAAAGCATCCGAGACAGCCAAGTCTCTTTCATTTCTAAGCGAACATATTATGTGGTACATGCTTTTTCTCGATCAGGAAGCCTCCAAATATTATGCTGAGAATTTTAACGTAATTGTTGAGAATAAATATTTGGAAACAGCGTTTAATAGGTTTATAAGAAGTATCGCC